>JAFYWC010000116.1 GCA_017546585.1 Bacteroidales bacterium | reverse complement strand
TCTGATGCGGATCTTGTAGAGCACTGCATGACAGATATGGCTTTGAAATTCTTTCTCGGACTGGTTCCGGAAGATAATGTCATTGATTCCAGCACCTTAACCAAGTTTCGAAGACAGCGCTTAAAGGAGGTTGCCCTTTTGGATAAGCTTATCTGCAAAAGCGTTGAAATCGCACGTTCGAAAGGGATTGATATCAGTCGCAAGATAATAGTTGACTCAACTCATACGTTATCCCGTTCCAATCCAGTTATTCCTGCCGGTGCCCTTCAAAAACAGGCTCGTATTCTTCGTAAAGCAGTATATGAAGCTGATAGCAGCCAGAAGGGTAAACTTCCTGAGAAATACGAGGGTACAGATTTGGAGAAGACAATGGATTATATGTGTGGTCTGTTATCTTATCTCAAGGAACAGAAAATAAGTTTCTATCCTGTCATATCAGAAAAGATGAATCTTCTTTCTGAGATGATGGATGACATAACCGACCATTACACTATATCTGCCGATCCTGATGCAAGGATTGGTCACAAGGCCGCAGATTCTGAGTTCTTTGGATACAAGGGACATCTTGCTGTGACTCCAGAGCGTCTTGTGGTTGCAGCAACGATGACCTCTGGAGAAAAGGGAGATGGTCCAGAACTTCCAGAGTTAATAAGAAAGGCTAAAGAAAATATACCTGATTTAGAAGAAGTAATAGGCGATGGAGCATACTCCAGTCAGGAGAATTTAGAAGTCGCAGAAAAAGAAGATGTTGAGATTATTGCTAAATTGCATCCTATTGTAGCTGGTGAGGTTAGAAAGGATGATAAATTTACATTTAACAAAGATGCAGGAATGATGGTGTGTCCTGCTGGCCATATGGCAGTCAAGAAGATACATTGCAAGGTTACAGAAAAAAATAGAAACGAAAGATTCGTCTATCACTTCAATATTCTCAAGTGCCGCAAATGCAAGCATGCAAACCTATGTGGGTACAAGACGGGGCAAAACACCAAGACTTATACTGTTACAATGAGGTCTGAATTGCAGGAAAAACAACTAGCTAGACAAAACACAGATGAGTTTAAAGAAAAGTATGGTTTGCGATATATAATTGAAGCGAAAAATTCAGAATTAAAGCACTCATATCATTTAGATAAAGCTATCAGTTACGGACTGGATGCCTATACACTGCAGGGAGCAGTGGCTCTATTTACGTCCAATCTTGTGAGAATTAATCGAATATTGGACGAAAAAGCGAAGTAAAGTCGGAAGAAAATGGTTTTTTTCATAAAATTGCCTCTTGAGAATCGAGTATTTCAATGAAATCTCTAATTCTTCAAGAGGCATTTAGTTATGCGATTCTCAGAGGGTTATTATTTGACCACCTTTTTCAGCAGCCTCCAATTTTGCCCACCTCTGTTCGTTCAACTTGTTGATTTATAGGGTTTTGTGCATCACGCTCGTTGTGCCTTGTGCTGATTCTTTTACGCCAATTTATCAGATACTGTCTCTTTGATTTCCATAGCGATCTCGTCAATTGACTTTCCGTCAGTATCGATGATGATGTGTGCTGACCTTTCGTATGTCGCGGAACGGATCGCCATAAGATTTTCTATCCGCTCTCTAAGCTCGCCGGATTTCTCAGACCGTAGCATCGGTCTGCCCTCAGCCTCACCTTCGAGATGCTCCAGAAGCGTCTCCAATGAAGCCTTCAGATACACGCACACAGTCTCTCCGCGCACAATCTCCTCACACTCCTTAGTCATCACCGCACCTCCTCCCAGCGCCAGCACCAATCCCTCCCTGTTTGCCTTCTCTCCACATAAAGTGTCTTTACCTGCAGTTTGCCTATTGTATGGAAGAGACATTCCGCCACCCCCGGTTAGGCGGAGGGGCCCGCGACGAAGTCGTGGGAGGGATTCAGTTTTTGACCCCTCACTGCTAACAATAGTCTGCAGTGTCTCCAACTCCATCTGTCGGAATGCTGGTTCACCCTCCTGTGAGAAGATTTCAGGGATTGTGCGGCCTGCACTCTCCTCAATGACCTGGTCAAGATCCATAAAAGGACAGCAGAGCAGCTCCGAGAGTCTCCTCCCGACACTGCTCTTGCCGCATCCCATAAATCCTGTCAATGATATGATCATCGTTTTGGTCTTATATAGATGAATGCCTATTGTATGGAAGAGACATTTTGCCACCCCCGGTTAGGGGGAGGGGCCCACGAAGTGGGAGGGGGTCTCTGGAATACATAGGCATCATCTTATTTAATTAGAATAAACTAAGCTGTGGATCTTCTGGAAGATCGAGATCGATTGGATCCTCAACGTCAGAATTGTCGATCTCTCCTGCCTGATTCTCCGCCTCACTCTCCTGCGGAACTATGTCGTCCTCAGGCCTGTGAATAGGCTCGATGAACTTCACCGCCTTCACATCCATCGCACTTACCTTCTTACCCTTCGCCTGAACACCCTTCTTTCCGATGTACTCCTCAGCATCCACGCACTCCGCCTCGCGATGCTCGTGCTTTCCGCCGAATGTAATCTCGAACTGAGGATGCTTGTCGTCACTGATCTCAACGAGATAAGATCCCTTCGCATCAGAAATGAAGCTTACAGCAGTATTGTCACTCACATCGAACGAGAATCTCTTCACATAGAACGAAGCGACAGCCTTGTCATAGTAAAGCGCTGTGTATGTCTTGTTCACATCAAGCTTCTCGATCTTGAGAAGCTCGCCCTGATATCTGTTGCTGAGATCGAACGAAGTAGTGTAGTATGTACCGTCCTTGAAGATCGCCAGAATGTGGTCTCCTGTGTTGAACTGACCCAGATGCAATCCGCGTCCGTCCTCATTGAGCCTCTGGATGTCCTCGTCGAACCAGATGTCCTTTCCACCGATGGTGGACACACCCTTCGACTTCAGAGTGATCTTCTGGATAGGGTTCTTCGACACAAGGTTACCGCGTGAAGCACGTCCCTTGATGAGCAACTGTGAGAAATCATACTCGTCGATAAGCTTCTTGAGCTTAGCACGCTGTCTGAAATAGATCTTCACAGTCTCGGCCTCACCGTTGTGGTTTACTGTAAACCAAAGGATCTGCGATCCTGGTGTACCCTGAGTGATATCGTACTCCTTGTCCCTTGTCACACTTGTCACAGCGAACCTCTTCGCGTAACTTACCGAAGTCTTGCCCTCGCGGTAGATCACATTGTAGATGGTTCTCTGGTCGTTTCTGTCAAACAGACCCACATAAAGGATGTCTGTTCCGAAGAACGCCTTCTCGGTCACCTTGGTAACCTTGTACTTACCGTCCTTGTGGATCACGATGATCTCCGAAAGGTCTGAACAGTCGCAGATGAACTCCGCATTGTCCTCCTTCTTGAGAGCGATACCCACGAATCCCTCTGCCTTGTTCGCATAAAGCTTCGCATTGTTGCTCACAACCTTGGTTACAGCGATAGACTCGAAACCGGTAAGCTCGGTATGTCTTGGATATGCCTTTCCGTACTTCTTCTTGAGATTCTTGAAGTAGTTGATAGTGTACTCGGTAAGATGCTCGAGATGGTTCTTCACCTCCGCCATCTCATCCTCGATGCCTCTCAACTTCTCATCCACAGCCTTGGTGTCGAACTTCGAGATCTTTCTTACAGGCTTCTCGACGAGCTTGTTGATGTCGTCCATAGTGATAGGCCTGTGTACCATCTTCTGGTACTTCATCATCTCGTCGAACACATCCTGAAGCTGTGCCTCCCAAGTCTTTGCGTCCCCCTCGAGGATCTTGTAGACCCTGTTCTCGAAGAAGATCTTCTCGAGTGAGCTGTAGTGCCAGTCGTTCTCGAGTTCGTCGAGTCTGATCTGGAGTTCCTGTCCGAGAAGCGACTTGGTGTGGTCGGTGCTGTACTTGAGCACGTCATCCACGCTGAGGAACTGAGGCTTGTGGTCAACGATTACACAGGTGTTAGGAGAAATCGATACCTCGCAGTCAGTGAAAGCGTAGAGAGCGTCGATTGTCTTGTCCGGTGATACGTCGTTAGGAAGGTGGATGAGGATGTTGGCCTCATCGGTAGTGAGATCGTCGATCTTCTTGATCTTGATCTTGCCCTTCTCCTTAGCCTTCAGTATCGAGTCAATGATGATCTGAGTTGTCTTTCCGAATGGTATCTCCTTGATTGCCAATGTGTTCTTGTCAATCTTCTCGATCTTTGCGCGTACCTTTACAACTCCGCCGCGCTGACCCTTCATATACTTGGTGCAGTCAGCGTAACCTCCGGTAGGGAAGTCCGGATAAAGCTCGAACTCCTTGCCCTGAAGGTATGCAACCGATGCGTCGATCAGTTCGTTGAAGTTGTGAGGAAGAATCTTTGATGCAAGACCTACCGCGATACCCTCGGCTCCCTGAGCGAGAAGAAGCGGGAACTTGATCGGAAGCTCGACCGGCTCCTGATTACGTCCGTCATACGAAGTCATCCAGTTGGTGGTCTTAGGGTTGAATACGACCTCCTTAGCAAACTTCGTAAGTCTTGCCTCTATGTATCGTGGTGCAGCGTTGGAGTCACCGGTGAGAATGTTACCCCAGTTTCCCTGACAGTCGATAAGATAGTTCTTCTGTCCGAGCTGAACGAGAGCTCCCACGATGGACTGGTCTCCGTGCGGATGGTACTGCATCGCCTGTCCGACAATGTTTGCCACCTTGGTGTAGCGGCCGTCGTCTATTCTCCACATTGCGTGAAGCACACGTCTCTGCACAGGCTTCATACCGTCAACGATGTGCGGTACCGCTCTGTACAGGATGACGTATGACGAGTAGTCAAGGAACCAGTCCTTGAACATACCCGAAAGTTTGAATTTACGGCTGTTTTCGCCGAGCAGCTTGTCAAACTTGCCCGGCTCCATATCAACGATGATTTCCTCGTTGTCCTCGATATTCATAAATACCTCGCTTGTTTTTTAATAGGTTAACGGCTTCGCCGTCCATTAATACTCGTAGCCGAACTTTCTCAGCTCCTTCTTGCTCTCTCTCCAGTCGGCATCCACCTTTACATAGAGTCTCAGGAACACTTTCTTCTGGAAGAAGTCCTCCATATCGATTCTCGCCTGGGTTCCGACCTTCTTGAGAGACTGTCCGCCCTTTCCGATGATGATACCCTTCTGGGTGTCACGCATAACGTAGATGATGGCGCTGATGTCATATCTTTCTTCACCTTCCTTGAACTCTTCCACCACAACCTCGCAGCTGTAAGGGATCTCCTCCTTGTAGTTGAGGAAGATCTTCTCTCTTACAATCTCGGAAGCGAAGAAACGAAGATTCTTGTCTGTAAAGACATCCTTGTCATACCACGCCGGTGCAGTAGGGAGGTTCGACACGATAGCATCGAAGATGTTGTCGAGGTTGAACTTCTCCTGAGCGGATGCCGGGAAGATGATTGCGTTTGGCAACTGCTCCTTCCACCACTGCATAAGCTCGAGAACCTGGCTCTGCTCGCTGATATCTATCTTGTTGATTACCAATACTACAGGACACTGGATCTTCTGGAGCTTCGCAATGTACTCCTCGTTCTTGTCGCCCTTCTCCACAGTGTCTGTAACGTAGAGGATGATGTCCGCGTCGCCGATTGCGGTCTCCACGAAGTTCATCATACTCTGCTGCAGTCTGTAGTTAGGCTTGAGGATACCTGGGGTGTCCGAATACACGATCTGGTAGTCGTCACCGTTGACGATACCCATAATCCTGTGTCTTGTTGTCTGTGCCTTTGCGGTGACAATCGAAAGCTTCTCGCCTACGAGAGCATTCATAAGCGTAGATTTGCCAACATTCGGGTTACCGATGATGTTGACAAATCCAGCGCGATGTCTTTTGTTCTGTTCTGTTGTCATTCTAGCGTCAGCTAAGAATCTGTCCTTATTATATATTAAAGGTATGCACCCATCTTGAGAAGGTTGGTCTCACCCTCAGAGAGATATCTCCACTCGCCTCTCTTGAGACCCTTCTTTGTAAGACCAGCGAAGTAAACGCGGTCGAGGGCCTTCACCTCATATCCGAGAGACTCGAAGATTCTTCTTACGATGCGGTTCTTTCCAGAGTGGATCTCGATACCGATCTTTCTGTGGTCGTCCTCCTCGATGTACTCGAGTGCATCTGCTGCGATCATACCGTCGCTGAGCTCGATTCCGCTTACGATCTTGTCATAGTCCTCACCTCTGAGCTTAGAGTCGAGTGACACCTGATAGATCTTCTTCTTGTCATATGACGGGTGAGTAAGCTTCTCTGCGATCTCGCCGTCGTTAGTGAACATAAGCACACCGGTAGTGTTCTTGTCAAGTCTACCTACAGGGAACACTCTTGAAGGGCAACCCTTGAGGAGATCCATAACTGTCTTGTCAGCGTGTGGATCGCTTGCTGTAGTAACATAACCCTTAGGCTTGTTCATAACGATGTATACCTTGCTCTCTCCCTTGAGGCGCTCACCGTTGAATCTGATGTCGTCAGTGTTGATGTTCACCTTTGTACCGAGCTCGGTAACAACCTCGCCGTTTACAGTAACAACACCTGCAAGGATGAAGTTGTCAGCCTCTCTACGTGAACATACGCCAGAGTTTGCGATGAACTTATTGAGTCTTACCTCCTCCTTTACCGGAGCCATTACAGTATCGTTGTCAGAATACCTGTCAGTGTCGAGCTGAGGTCTTCTGCTGATCATCTTGTTGATTCCGCTCTCATCCTCGTTGCGGAAATAGTTGAAGTCCTTCTTGTAGAAGCTCTTCTTTGCAGTGTTGAAAGGTCTTCTTGAACGGTCTCCGCCCTCGCCGAATGATCTTCTTGGACGGTCTGAACCCTCACCGAACGAACGTCTTGGACGGTCGCCGCCGAAGCTTCTTCTCTCGCTGTTGTCACCAAATGATCTTCTTGGACGATCTGAACCCTCACCGAACGAACGTCTTGGACGGTCGTTGCTGCCGAAGCTGCTTCTTCTCTCGCTGTTGTCGCCGAATGATCTTCTTGGACGGTCAGAGCCCTCGCCGAATGAACGTCTTGGACGATCCGAACCCTCGCCGAACGAGCGTCTTGGACGGTCGCTGCCGAAGCTGCTTCTTCTCTCAGAGTTATCTCCGAATGATCTTCTTGGGCGATCTCCGCCCTCACCGAACGACCTTCTTGGACGGTCGTTTCCATTTCTTGAGCCGTACTCTCTACGGCCATCTCTGCGGCCATTGCCGCCTCTTCTGTTGTCTTCCATTTTTTGTTTTGCCTTTATGGCTTTGTTAATATTGTTAATATTCCTGGCTCACGCCAGCTTATCTGTTCCGGCACACGCCGGTTTTTATCTCATTTTGAAAATATATGTGATGGTACCCTCCTGCAGTGCCGGAGCATTCGCATCCTTATTGAAGTGTGCTCCCAAGGCCGCTTTGTATGCCGCCTGCCAGAGCGTCTTGTCTGTCGCTGTGGTTCCTTCGACTCCAGCCTGAGCCTTCTCCACTCCACCGTACTGGTTCACCCAGATCTTCACCACAACCTTTCCGTCAGCCTGTACATTGTAGACAGGTCTTGGAAGAGTACCGTTCACGCTGCGTCCCGCAAGTTTTGCGTTAGGCGCGCCGGCTGTTTCTCCGGTCTTGGTGTTGCCTGATGCGTGACCTGCCTTGAGTTCGTCGCTTGGCTCGCGTGCGGTCTGAGGAGCGAGAGTGTCTTTTGTCGTGTTGTTGTTCGCAGATGTGAACAACGCCTTCTTGTTGATCTCCTTCTCCCTTGGTGGCTCCGGTGTCTCCACATCTCCGAAATCGTCCACTGTGGACTCCTGGGCCTCGTTGCTCTTCGTTCCCTGGAGCTGAGCCTCGGATTTCTGCACCAGATTGATCTCCTTTGTGAGGTCCGGCTGCTCGACCTGCGGTCTTGTGCCGTTCCAGATCTGCTTAGGCTTCTCGATTTCAGGTTCCGAGAAGTCGATCAGTATCGGAGTCTTCTCTGGCGGCGGAGGATCCAGATATGTGAAACCAGTGATGATGCAGGTAGCGACAAGAGCAATGTGCAGGCCAAGCGTCAGAAGAATTCCTGACACCTTCGACCTTTTCTCCTGCTTTGCGCGTTCCTGTCTGTATCTTGCTGCCATTCTTTATCCTATTCCGGCGATGTCGCCATAATTACCTTGTAATGGTTTCTCTTGGCTATGTTCATAACCTGTACCACTTCCTTGATCGGAACTGTCTCGTCCGCATAGATCGAGAATGTAGGGTCCGCTTCCTGCTGAAGAAGCTCGATGAGGTCGTCCTCGATCTCGCTGAATGCCACAGGAGTCTCATTTCCGTTGATGTGGTATGTGAATGTGTCGTTTGCGTGCCAGTGCTTGATCGATACGCTTACAGTGGCCTTGGCCGACACCTGGCCTGTGCTCTTAGGCAACAGGAGCTTCAGTGCGTTAGGGTTGATGAGCGTAGATGTCACAAGGAAGAAGATCAGCAAAAGGAACACGATGTCTGTCATCGACGACATCGAGAATCCTGAATCGACCTTTGTTGTTCTCTTAATTGCCATTTCCTGTTGTCTTTATTCGCCAGCCGGCTCGTGAAGCATATCAATGAACTCGATTGTAGTGCTCTCCATCTTGAACACGAGGTTCGAGATCTGTGAAGTGAGGTAGTTGTATCCGAAGTATGCGATGATACCTACGAAGAGACCGCCCACTGTAGTGACCATAGCCTCATAGATACCTCCTGAAAGGAGAGTGATGTCGATGTTGTTTCCAGCAGTAGACATTCTGAAGAAAGCCTCGATCATACCTGTAACTGTTCCGAGGAAACCGATCATAGGCGCACCTCCGGCGATTGTCGCAAGCATAGGGAGACCCTTCTCGAGTCTTGCGATCTCAACGTTGCCCATATTCTCCACTGCAGTCTGGATGTCCTGGAGAGGACGTCCGATTCTCTCGATACCCTTCTCGACGAGTCTTGCGACAGGTGAGTCATATCTCTGGCAGAGGTCTGTAGCGGACTTGATCTTGCCGTCGTGGATGAGGTCGTGGATATCCTTCATAAAGTTCTTGTCGATCTGGCTTGCCTTGTGGATCATCCACCACTTGCTTCCGAAGATGTAGATAGCCATCACTGAAAGAAGAAGGAGAACGATCATAAGGAGACCGCCTGCCGCAGCCATATCGATGAGGTTCAAAGTCTTCTCCTGAACTGGAGCTGCAAGTGTCTCTGCAAGTGCCGCGGTGTCAGCGGCTGCCTGTGTCTGTAAAAGATTGAAAAGCATAGTTATCTGTAGTCTTTTTGTTTATCAAAAGTAAGCGCGATTCCGCGTATGTGCGAAATCGCGCAAAGATAGCAAATAAAACAGTGATTGTAAAATTTATTTTACATCTTCTTCGTATACCGCTCCGGTGAAGAAAAGCGCCTTGCCTGGAACGGATGTTCCGGCCTTGGATCGCGAGCCGCTTGCGATGACTTCGCTTATCCACTGAGGCTCTCTTTTACCGCTTCCCACCTCGATGAGAGAACCTACTATCGCGCGGACCATATTGCGGAGAAAACGGTTGGCCTTGATGCGGAAGACGATATAGTCTCCCTCCTCGTAAGGTGCTCCCGTCAGGTCGCAGTGGGTCGGTCTGTATGTGCTCCAGAATGCTTCTGTGATGGTGCAGATCGAGGTCGTGTTGTTGCCTCCGACCTTCTCGAAACAACTGAAATCCTTCTCTCCGAGAAGCAGTTCGGCCGCTTTGTTCATCTTGACGATATCAAGAGGATAACGCATTCTGTATGAATACTTTTCGCAGAACGGGTCCTTGCGGAAATGTATGAAGTAGTGGTACTCTCTCGACCTTGCGTCAAAGCGGGCGTGGAACTCGTCTCCGGTCGCCGCAACCTCCGCCACGCTGATCTCGCGCGGGAGGATGGCATTCAATTTGTAGCAGAGATGCTCTGCATCTATGCTGACATTTTCAGGCGCATCGAAGTGTGCGATGTAATTGACCGCATTCACTTCACTGTCAGTGCGTCCTGCGCCGACCACCTGGACAGGTGAGCCGAGCAGAGTGCCGAGCGCATTCTCTAAATCTCCCTGCACAGTGCGGGCGTTGTTCTGGATCTGCCAGCCGCAGAAGGCGCTTCCGTCATATGAGAGCCTGATTTTATATCGCATATTGTAAAAAATGAGTAAATTTGTAGGTTTAATTGCAAAAATAACAAAATCATATTTATGGAGAGCATAAACATCAAAGAATTGAATGACCGTATCCAGAGGGAAAGCTCTTTTGTGGACATTCTCACAATGGAGATGAACAAGGTGATCGTAGGACAGAAACACCTTGTAGAGAACCTTCTGATAGGACTTCTTGCCAATGGCCACATTCTTCTCGAAGGTGTTCCAGGTCTTGCAAAGACTTTGGCAATCAATACATTGTCTCAGGCTGTCGATTCAAAGTTCAGCCGTATCCAGTTCACTCCGGACCTTCTTCCAGCTGACGTGCTCGGAACTCTGATATATTCTCAGAAGACAGAGCAGTTCCAGATAAAGAAAGGTCCGGTGTTCGCTAATTTCGTGCTTGCCGATGAGATCAACCGTTCACCTGCAAAGGTGCAGTCGGCCCTCCTCGAGGCGATGCAGGAGCGTCAGGTGACAATCGGTGAGGAGACTTTCAAGCTTCCTGAGCCTTTCCTTGTGATGGCGACACAGAACCCTATAGAGCAGGAAGGAACATATCCGCTTCCTGAGGCTCAGCTCGACCGTTTTATGCTGAAGGTGGTGGTTACCTATCCTAAGAAGGAGGAGGAGCGCCAGATCATCCGTATGAACAACACCGGCGAGTTCCCTAAGGCTCAGCCTGTGCTCAAGCCGGAGGATATCGTAAGGGCACGCGAGGTGGTGAAGGATGTGTATATGGACGAGAAGATCGAAAGATATATCGTGGATCTTGTATATGCTACAAGAACACCTCAGGACTATAATCTCGGCAAGATCGCGAACTTCATTTCATACGGTGCGTCTCCACGTGCAAGTATCTCGCTTGCAATGGCTTCCAAGGCTTACGCCTTCATCAAGAGAAGAGGCTACGTGATTCCTGAGGATGTGCGCGCGGTATGCTACGAGGTGCTCCGTCACCGTATCGGACTCACTTACGAGGCCGAGGCCGAGAACATCACGACCGATCAGATCATTTCTGAAATCATCAACGCTGTAGAGGTTCCATAGGAGGAGATTTGTATAGCAAATCGACGACCCCGTAAGGGCTTGTGAATTATGAGTGAAATGTCAGCAAATGACCTTTTGAAGAAGGTCAGGAAAATTGAGATAAAGACCAGGGCGCTCTCGCACCAGATCTTTGCCGGTGAGTACCATTCGGCCTTCAAGGGCCGTGGTATGGCATTCAGCGAAGTGCGTGAGTACCAGTATGGAGACGACGTGCGCAATATGGACTGGAATGTCACCGCGCGTCTCCGTTCTCCGTATGTCAAGGTCTTTGAGGAGGAGAGGGAATTGACCGTCGTTCTGCTCGTGGATGTCAGCCGCTCGAGGCTTTTCGGAACAACAGGCGGAAGCAGGAAGGATATGCTTGCGGAGATCGCAGCCGTGCTGTCTTTTTCTGCCATCATCAACAATGACAAGGTCGGAGCGCTGTTCTTCAGCGACAAGGTGGAGAAGTTCATTCCTCCGAAGAAGGGACGAAGCCACCTGCTTCACATCATCAGGGAGATAATCGAGTTCGAGCCGTCTTCGGATGGAACAGACATATCTGAGGCGTTGAGGTATCTGACCAACGCCATCAAGAAGAAATGTACCGCATTCCTTCTTTCGGATATGCTGGACGTCGATTCTCAGGGCAACCCGAGATATGAGGAGGCCCTCAAGGTGGCTGTGAACAGACACGATCTTTCGGTCATCGAGGTGTATGACCCTCGCGAGCGAAACCTCCCGGATGTGGGTCTTGTCAATGTGAAGGACTCGGAGACCGGAGAATCTGCCTGGATCGATACATCAAGCAGAAAGATGAGAAGAGCATACGAGGACTGGTTCCGCAATGTGGAGCAGACTTCGTCGCGACTTTTCCTCAAATATAATGTGGACAAGGTATCCATCGCTCTCGGAGACGATTATGTGAGGGGTTTGATGACCTTGTTTAAAAACAGATAGTATTTATGCGTAAAGCATTGTTATACATAGCGTTTCTTCTTTCGGCAGCGACTGCTTGGGCTCAGTTGCCGGACTCGGTGGCTGTAGAGGCTGCCGACACCGCGGCTGTCCCTCAGGGCAAGATCGTTCCGATGAAGGGAGCGTTCCTTCTGCAGAGCGAGCCGAGGGATTCTGTCCTTATCGGAGACCAGCTCCTTTACGGTGTGGAAATGAGGCTTGTGGAGGAAGGAACACAGTTCGCCTTGCCTGAATGGCAGAATGACCCTAAGGGTGGAGTGATGGCGGTATCTCCTTGGATCGTGGATACGCTCAAGGTAACCAAGCAGAGGAACGGACTTCCGAGACTTCTCGACATCAGGGCAGGCCTTGTCATCACATCTTTCGATGAGGGACAATATGAACTGCCTCGCATCCTTATGCAGCGCTATTCGAAGGACGGAGTCGTGGATACACTCGTCTTTGATCCTATGCGTCTGGAAGTCAAGACTATGCCTGTCGATACGGCTACATTCGAGCCGCACCCGATGAAGGATCAGATAAGGTATCCGGTCACAGTACAGGAGGCGGCGCCTTGGATTTTGGCTGTACAGCTTCTTGCATCCCTGATCATTCTTGCAGTCTGTCTATATATGATATACAGGAGGAAGGACGAACTGCCGTTCGTGCGCAAGGAGCCTGCACATATCGTGGCTCTCCGCAAGCTTGACGGCCTCAGAGGCAAGAATATGTGGGCGCCTGAGAAGCAGAAGGCGTTCTATTCCGGAGTCACTGATGCGTTGAGGGAATATATCGCTGACCGTTATGGTGTAGGTGCGATGGAGATGACCACAGCGGAACTCTTCAGGGATATGAAGAATACAGATGTTCCTGAGGAACTCCTCAAGGAAATGAAGGTGCTCTTCGAGACTGCTGATTTCGTGAAGTTCGCAAAGTATGTGGCTTCTGATGAGGATAACGCTGCGGCATTGCCTTTGGCGGTACGCTTTGTGACAGAGACATATCAGGCTCAGATCGTGAGCGACGATATGGAGGTGGAAGAACAGAAAACAGAGGAGGTTTAAATGTTTTTTGAATATCCGATATTATTGTGGCTGCTTGTGATACCGGCACTGCTGGTATTGCACTACATATATGTGGAGAAGGCAGGAAAGCGCCCTCATATGAGGGTGTCTTCTGTCGTTCCTTGGAAGGCCGGCGGACGTTCGGTTATGTCTTATCTCAGACATATTCCGTTCATCCTCAGGATATTTGCTCTTGTGATGATAGTCATAGCGATAGCAAGGCCAAGGTCGTCGGAGGAACTTTCCAAGATTGATACAGAGGGTATCGACATTATGCTTGCTATGGACGTGTCCACAAGTATGCTTGCGCGAGACCTCACTCCGGACCGTATCAGCGCGTCCAAGGATATTGCGATCGAGTTCATTTCGCAGAGACCTTCCGACAGGATGGGTATTGCGGTCTTTGCAGGAGAAAGCTACACCCAGTGTCCGTTGACTACAGACAGAGCGACTCTCATCAACCTTATGAAGGAGGTGCAGACAGATCTTATCGAGGACGGCACCGCCATCGGTAACGGACTTGCCACAGCGGTTGCGAGACTCAAGGATTCGGATGCGAAGAGCCGCGTCGTTATTCTTCTCACTGACGGTGTGAACAACAGCGGAGAGGTGTCGCCTCAGATGGCTGCGGAGATCGCAAAGACTTATGGTGTAAGAGTTTACACCATCGGAGTCGGCAAGGAAGGAATGGCTCCTTATCCTGTGATGACTCCTTGGGGAGTGCAGGTGCAGAATATGAAGGTGGAGATCGACGAGAAACTCCTGAAGGAGATCGCAGAGTCCACCGGAGGACGTTATTTCAGAGCGACAGACAATACCAAACTTGCTGAGATCTACAGCGAGATCAACAAGATGGAAAAGGCCCGTACAACAGTTGACAGTTTCCCTGTATATGAGGAACTTTTCGGCAAGTACGCCTTGCTGGCGCTTATCGCCCTCTTAACTCAACTATTGTTTAACTGGTTTGTAATAAGGAGGTTACCGTGATATTTGCACAGCCAAAATATTTGCTTCTTCTGCTGCTGATTCCTGTGTTCTTTGTAGTGCAGGCTTTGGTTGTGAAGTTCAGACTGAAGAGGATAAGACGCTTCGGTGACGAGGAACTCGTTGCCAAGCTGATGCCTTCATATTCAAAGGCAAAGGTATGGCTCAGGCTGTCATTTTTCTCTGTGGCATTTTTCTTCTTTGTGCTCGGCATTTCCCGCCCTCAGATGGGTGCGGTGCTCAAGGAGCACAATGTGAAGGGGGCCGAGGTGATGATCGTCCTGGACGTATCCAACTCAATGCTCGCCGAGGACTATTCGCCGAACAGACTTGACAGAGCCAAACTCGCGATTTCAAGAGTGGTGGACAAGTTGCGTGACGACAGGATCGGTCTCATCGTGTTCGCAGGAAATTCTTTCGTCCAGCTGCCCATCACGACTGACTACGTGTCTGCAAAGATGTTCCTCAATTCCATCTCCACAGAATCGGTTCCGGTTCAGGGAACTGCAATCGGAGATGCGATTCTGACGGCCATACGCAGTTTCAGTGCGCAGAGCGACAAGAGCCGTGCGATTGTCGTGATCACTGACGGTGAGAACCACGAGGATGATCCTGTGGCTGCTGCCACACAGGCGGCTGAGATGGGTATACGTGTGTTTACCATCGGAGTGGGATCTCCGGAAGGAAAGATGATTCCTACAGGTGACGGTGATTATTTCAGGGACAGAGATGGAAACCCTGTGGTGACAAGATTGGATGAGGCTGTGCTTCAGGATGTTGCGGCTGCAGGAAAGGGTCTCTATGTAAGAGCGGGAAACAGTGAGTTCGGACTCAATCCGATCATTGAAGAGATAAGCAGAATGGATGACGAGGAGTACAATTCGATAGTGTTCGAGGAGTATGACGAACTTTATATGTACTTCCTTGCGATGGCGTTGCTTTTCCTTGTGATCGAGATGCTCATCGGTGAGCGCCGTTCGAAACGCCACCTTTTTAACAGATAGAAAGATGAACAGTGTAAGATACATATTGGCTTCGCTCGCCCTTCTGCTCGCATCACTTACCGTGATGTCTGCGCAGACGGACAGACGCGAGGTGCGTCAGGGCAACAGACAGTTCCGCAAAGGGGAGTTCCAGGAGGCCCAGATCAGTTATATGAAGGCTCTGACAAAGGATTCATTGTCTTTTGCGGCAAACTATAATCTTGCTGGAGCGGATTTCGAACTGGGGGATTACGACAAGGCGGTTGAGGCACTCAATAGGGTTGAACAGCAGGCGATTGCGTCGCCTGACGGTGCGTCGTTCTATTACAACCTCGGCCGTGTGGCCATTGCTAAGCAAGACTGGAAGACTGCTGTGGATGCGTTTGCCAAATCGCTTCTGATGAAGCCTGGCGACCTGGATGCTAAAGAGAATTACATCTATGCCCGCAAGAAGCTGGAGGATCAGCAGAACCAGCAGAATCAGAACAACGATCAGAATCAGGACCAGAACAACGACCAGAACCAGGATCAAAACCAGGATCAGAATGATGACAAGAAGAATGATCAGAATGACGATCAGGACCAGAACGGAGACAATGATCAGAATCAGGACCAGAATCAGAATGATCAGAACGACAACCAGCAGCAGAACCAGCAGGGACAGCAGCCGAAAATAACTCCACAGGCTGCCCAGCAGATGCTCCAGGCGATCCAGGCGAAGGAAAAGGAAACACAGGATAAAGTAAACAAGGCCAAGGCTTTGGAGGCCAAGACAAGGCAGAGAGAGAAGAATTGGTAAAGGAAGGATATGAAGAAATTGTTTTTGACGATGTTTATGGCTTTGTGCGCTGTAGCTGCAGTTGCACAGACCGAGATACAGGTGCAGACGCATAAGGTGGTGGCATTGGACGAACAGTTCAATGTTACCTTCATTATAGAAGGAAGCAAGCCGTCTGAATTCACTTGGGAGCCGGGTGAGGACTTCAACCTTGTGTGGGGCCCTCAGCAGGGACGCTCTACAAGTGTGCAGATCATCAACGGAAAGAGGACAGAGTCCTCACAGACCACTTATTCGTATATCCTCAGACCTTTGAAGGCCGGAAAGTTCACGCTTCCGGCAGCTTCTGCAACAGTGAAGGGAAAGGGTATTACATCTACTCCTGTAACTGTTGAAGTGGTAGCGTCAGGTTCGTCTTCGTCATCCTCATCTGCACAGTCCGCTCAATCTTCGGGATCTTCTGCGTCAAGGTCGCGTCAGCAGGGAACAGTTTCGGATAGCGACATCTTCCTTACAATGTCCCTAAGCCGCTCTAATGTAGTGGTAGGCGAGCCTATCATCGCGACTCTCAAGCTCTATCAGAGAGTCAACATCGCAGGTTTCGAGGGTGCCAGTTTCCCTACATTCAACGGATTCTGGAGCCAGGAGATAGAGGCTCCTACAAATATCGAGTTTGCGCGTGAGACATATGACGGTCAGATCTACAATGCCGCTCTTCTCAGAAAATTCGTTCTCATCCCTCAGCATCAAGGTCAGATAAAGATCGATCCGGCAGAACTTACCTGCCTTGTAAGCGTAAGGATATCCTCGGGCGGATCAAGCATATTCGACGGTTTCTTCGACGACTATGCAAACGTCAGGAAGAAGGTCGTATCCCAGCCGCTTACGGTCAACGTATCTCCGCTTCCAGCGGGAGCTCCGTCGACCTTCGCCGGCGGAGTGGGCGAGTTCTCGATCTCTGCTGCATTGAGCAGGGATTCGCTCAAGACACACGAGGCAGCATCGCTCGTCGTGACAATCTCCGGCAACGGAAACATCTCGCTCCTTGAGGCTCCGAAGGTGAATTTCCCGCCTGATATGGAGGTATATGATACCAAGGCTGTGAGCAATGTGTCGAAGAACGGACTTTCCGGCAGCAGAAGGTATGAATATCCTTTCATTCCGAGAAGTTACGGCGACTTCACTATCGAGCCGATCAAATACACATACTATGATGTGAACACCAAGCAGTATGTGACTTTGGAGACGGATCCTATACAGATGTACGTTGCCAAGGGAAATGATACAGAGTACTCAAGTGTCGTGGCTCCTTCCGTAATCAGAAAGGATGTGAAGAACCTTGACAGCGACATCAGGTACATCAATACAAAGGATCCGGCTTTGACTGCCAAGGGTGAATTCCTTCTCGGTTCGACCGCTTTCTGGCTGGTTGTCTTCCTGCTTGTCGCGGCTGCTGTTATCTGCTGGGCTGCATTCAGAAGAATGGCTGCGAGAAAGGCGGATGTTGCAGGAGTGAAGAACCGCAAGGCGACAAAGATGGCTCTCAAGCGTCTCAACCTCGCCGGAACATTCCTTAAGCAGAACCTCTACACTGCATTCTACGAGGAACTTCACAAGGCTCTCCTCGGATTCATCTCTGACAAGCTCAACATTCCTGTCGCAGAACTCTCAAGAGACCGCATCGCAGATGTGCTCAGGGAGGGTAATGTGCCTCAGGAGGCTGTGGACAAGTTCATCGGCATCCTCGATGCCTGCGAGTTCGCAAGGTATTCTCCGTCATCAGGAAATGAGGCTATGGCTGCACATTATGAGGCGGCTGTGGATGTGATCTCTTCAATAGATTCAAGTATGAAAGCCAAGAAGAACAGCGGCAGAATGGCTCTTCTGCTGATATTGATGCTGATGCCTTTTGCGGCTTCCGCTTCGGATGACTATGTGGATTCTCTCTGGAACAATGCCAATGAGGCGTATGCAGCCGGCAATTGGGTGGAGGCTCTCGAGGGTTATGAGATGGTGTCTTCAATGGGACTCGAGTCTGCAGCCCTGTATTGCAACACAGGAGACGCATACTACAAGTCTGACAACATTCCGATGGCGATCCTGTACTATGAGCGTGCGCTTAAACTTGATCCGTCTTATTCGGATGCGCAGTACAATCTTGCACTTATGAACAGCCTGATCCAGGACCGCATCGAGCCTGTACCAGAGTTCTTCGTGGTGAAGTGGTTCAAGGATATCTGCTACGTTATGGACTCGGATGCCTGGGCGGTGGCTTTCCTTGTGCTTCTTGCGCTGACTCTCGCCCTGTTCCTGATGTTCATCCTTGCTCCGACTCCGGCAGGAAGACGCGTAGGGTTCTTCACCGGCCTTGTGACTCTTCTGCTGATGACTGCGTCGTTGAGTTTCTCTGTGTGGCAGAAGAACGACTATATGAAAGCGGACAAGGCCATCATCACCAGACCGGTGACATCGGTTAAGAGTTCGCCTTCGTCTGAGGCTTCAAAGGATCTCTTCGTACTTCACGAAGGAACGAAGGTGACCATACTCGACCAGGTAGGAAACTGGAACAACATTTCGCTTGCGGACGGCCGTCAGGGATGGCTTCCGGCATCGGATATGGAAAAGATATAACTAACTACACATACTAATTCAACCCTATTATGAAAAGACTGATGACCATTGCCCTGGGCCTTGCCCTGAGCTTGGCTATGCAGGCCAAGACTGAGTCGCTTCCTGCTTGGCAGGACCCTCAGAACGTGCAGGAGAACCGCGTGCCGATGACCGCGACCTTCGAGACAAACTGTCTCAAGATGTCGCTCAGCGGACTCTGGAAGTTCAACTGGAACGAGACGATCGATTCTCGTCCTTTGGATTTCTACAAGGTGGGCTATGCAGATGAGAACTGGGATATGATGCCTGTTCCGGGAATGTGGGAGCTCAACGGCTACGGTGATCCCGTATACAAGAATGTGGGCTTTGCCTGGAGCGGACACTATACAAACAATCCTCCTTATCCTGCATTGGAACACAACTATGCAGGTCAGTATAGAAGGACCTTCGAGATTGACAAGGAATGGGACGGAAAGGATGTGTTCCTGCACATCGGTTCCGCGACTTCCAATGTAAGAGTATGGGTCAACGGTAGGGAAGTGGGCTACAGCGAGGACAGCAAGCTCGAGGCCCGTTTCAATGTGACCAAATACCTCAAGACAGGCGAGAACCTCATCGCGCTTGAGATCTTCCGCTGGTGTGACGGAACGTATCTTGAGGACCAGGACTTCTGGAGACTCACAGGTATCGCACGTGATGTGTATCTGTTCTCACGCGAGAAGAAGAGAATGGAGGACATCAGGGTGAATGCAAATTCTTCAGGTGAGGCTGATGTGACTGCCGAGGTCACCAAGGGAGTGACAAAGGTGATGTTCAATGTATATGACCCTCAAGGAAAGGAGGTAGTGTCCGAGACTGTCGAGGTGTCGTCAAAGGAGAAGTCTGAAAGAGGCAATTACCTTGTGAAGACTTCGTTCCAGGTACCGTCAGTGAAGCCTTGGTCTGCTGAGACTCCTTCGCTTTACAAGCTTAAGGTATATACCTATACAAAGGACGGCTTCTCAGAGGTGTCGTCGCTTGATTTCGGATTCAGAGATGTGTGCATCAAGGACGGTCTTCTTCTTGTGAACGGCCAGCCTGTACTCATCAAGGGTGCCAACCGTCACGAACTCAACCCATATAAGGGATATGTGGTGTCCGAGTCAGATATGATACAGGACATCCTCATAATGAAGCAGTTGAACATAAACGCTGTAAGAACCTGCCACTATCCGAACGACCCTCTCTGGTACTCGTTGTGTGACAGATATGGACTGTATGTCGTGGATGAGGCGAACAATGAGTCTCACGGTATGTACTACGGAGAGACTTCTCTCGCTCACGATCCTGCGTATACAAAAGCTCATCTTGAGCGAATCAGAAGAATGGTCCAGAGGGATTACAATCATCCGAGCGTGATCATCTGGAGTCTCGGAAACGAGGCCGGCAACGGAATGAATTTCCACAAAGGCTACGATCTCGTGAAAGAGATGGACCAGTCAAGACCTGTTCACTATGAAAGAGCGGAAGGCGGCTATGCTACAGACATCGCCTGCCCTATGTACTTCGACTACGAGAGCTGCGAGAAATATGTCACAAGAAACCCTCGTCCTGCAAAGCCTCTCATCCAGTGTGAGTATGCCCACGCGATGGGTAACTCCTTGGGCGGTCTCAAGGAGTATTGGGATCTCATCAGAAAATACCCTAACTATCAGGGCGGATTCATCTGGGATTTCGTAGACCAGGCACTTTGGTGGCCTGCAGATCCAGAAAAGTACGGCACAGACCATATCTTCGTGTTCGGAGGTGACTTCAATGACTATGATCCGTCAGACAACTCATTCTGCTGCAACGGTATCATCGCTGCAGATAGAACCCTCCACCCTCACGCTTACGAGGTTGCCTACCAGTATAGGTCAATCCTTACAACAGCTACAGCAGAGGAAGCATTGGCCGGAAAGGTGAATGTGTACAACGAGAACTTCTTTATCGATCTTTCACGTTACAGCCTTCACTGGAGCATCGATGTAGACGGACGTGCTGTGCTTACAGGATGTGAACGTATGCCTGCAGTAGCTCCTCAGGCAACAGTCGAGATGAACCTCGGATACAACGAGGCTGACATTATGGAGGCTTGCGGACTTGCCGACCTCAATTACCACGACATCTATCTCAATGTGAAATATGTTCTCAACAGAGCCGACGGACTTCTTCCTGCAGGCTCGGAGGTAGCCTATGACCAGATCTGCATCACTGATGCACCTCTTGAGATCTTCGCTAATTACTCTGGAGTTCCTTTCTATGCAGTCGCAGGTGACCAGCATATCTTCGCAGGTGATATGGTCTATGATGGAGCTACCGGTGCAAGACTCTCTCCTTGGGAGGCTGTCTTCGATGCGTCTACCGGAGCGCTTGTAAGTTATATGCTTGGGGGCAAGGAGCTTGTAGAGTCGCCGCTTGTGCCTAATTTTGCGAGAGCCTGCACAGAGAACGACCTCGGAGCGGGTCACGAGAAGAGAATGAAGCATTGGAGAAATGCGAAATTCGATGTCGAGGACTTTGCTGTGGAGGAGACAGACAGCTGTGTACGTGTCTCTGTGAAGTTCGCTCCGATTTCGGATTTTGCATATGTGAAGATGACATATAACATATATGCTGACGGTGTCGTTGAGGCTGTCGAGGAGTTCAAGGATGCCGGCAATCTTGCAAAGGGCAAAATCCTTCAGCGTGTGGGAATGGAGTTCGCTATGCCTGGCGAGTACTCTACATTCGAGTTCTATGGCCTCGGACCGTTCGAGAACTACTGCGATCGTTACAGTTCAGCATTGGTAGGACATTATGTACAGAGAGTAGAGGATCAGTATCACTACGGCTACGCACGTCCTCAGGAGTCCGGCACAAAGAGCCAGCTCAAGTGGATCAAGGTGATGGATGACAACGGAACCGGTTTCGAGATCTCTTCTGATGTGAAGTTCTCTGCTTCCGCCCTTCCGTTCCACTGGAAAGAGATGGACGTACGTGAACTCAAGAACAATCAGGCTCACTCGCTTGAGCTCAAGAAGCTTGCGTTTGAGGATCAGCGTTCTCTCGGCAAGACCTGGGTGAACTTCGACCTTGCACAGATGGGCCTCGCCTGCATCAACTCGTGGGGAGCTTGGCCACGTGAGGAGCATCTTGTGATCCCTCAGGAATACACCTTCCGCTTTGTCCTCCGTCCTATCAACAACTGATCCGTCGGAGTCTGAGCAAAAAATAATGTCCCGAAGTCGACTGAACTTCGGGACATTGTTTTTATCAGGATGTGATTAGTATCTGTTGAGAGGCATTCCGTTGGTCTTCATACGTACCTGCTTTCTTACCTTCTCGAGTGTCTCCTCATATGCCTCGCGGCCTTCCTCTGTCTTGCCTGCGATGAGGTCGAGGTGCTCTGATGCGTTAGTGAGGACGATGTCGATGAGGTTTACGATGAACTCCATATCCTTCTCTACGAAACCACGTGAAGTGATAGCCGGAGTTCCTACGCGGATACCTGAAGTCTGGAACGGAGTACGTGAGTCGAACGGCACCATATTCTTGTTGAGAGTGATGTCTGCCTTTCCGAGCTCCTTCTCTGCCACCTTACCTGTAACCTCAGGGAACTTTGTGCGGAGGTCGATGAGGAGGAGGTGGTTGTCAGTACCGCCTGAAACTACCTTGTATCCTCTTGTCTTGAAAGCCTCTGACATTGCAGCGGCGTTGCTTACAACCTGCTTCTGGTATTCCTTGAACTCTGGCTGGAGAGCCTCGTAGAACGAAACTGCCTTTGCTGCGATGCAGTGCTCGAGCGGACCGCCCTGAACACCTGGGAACACGCTTGAGTTGAGGATCTGAGACATCTTCTTCACTACGCCCTTAGGAGTTGTGAGGCCCCAAGGATTGTCGAAGTCCTTGCCCATAAGGATGATACCGCCTCTTGGTCCGCGGAGGGTCTTGTGAGTTGTCGATGTCACGATGTGGGCGTACTTCACAGGGTTGCTGAGAAGGCCGGCTGCGATAAGACCCGCTGTGTGAGCCATATCGATCCAAAGGATCGCTCCTACCTTGTCAGCGATCTCACGCATTCTTGCGTAATCCCACTCTCTTGAATATGCTGATGCACCACCGATGATGAGCTTAGGCTTGTGCTCCAATGCTCTCTGCTCCATCTGGTCGTAGTCGATCATTCCGGTTGTCTCGCTGAGGCCGTATGCTACAGCGTTGTAAAGAATACCTGACATATTTACAGGTGATCCGTGTGTAAGGTGACCGCCGTGCGCGAGGTCAAGACCCATAAATGTCTCGCCTGGCTTGAGGCACGCCATCATAACAGCCATATTCGCCTGTGCACCTGAATGAGGCTGCACATTTGCGTACTCTGCCTCGAAAAGTTCACAGAGACGGTCGATGGCAAGCTGCTCGATCTGGTCAACGATCTCGCATCCTCCGTAATATCTTGCTCCTGGATAACCTTCCGCATACTTGTTTGTGCAGATTGATCCAAGCGCAGAGAGTACCTGCTGGCTTACGTAGTTTTCAGAGGCGATGAGTTCGATACCAGATGTCTGTCTGTCTTCCTCTTTCCTGATAAGGTTGAAAATTTGAAGATCCTGTTTCATAAATTGTTCGTTATAGAAGGTGCAAAAATACGCATTTTTTTGATTTTTGAGAAATGAAAGAGGTTTCTTTCTATCTTTGTATTTCTAAATCGCTGACACTCTATGTCTAACAGAAAACTTTTAAATATCGAGCTCGGAAGAGTCTCTGCAACGGAATATAAGGATCTGCCTGAGTCGGGAATCGTTGTTGTGCTGGACAACGTCAGAAGTGCGCATAACGTAGGTTCGGCTTTCAGGACAGCCGATTCCTTCAAGGCCGACAAAGTCTGGCTTTGCGGAATCTGCGCCGTTCCGCCTTCTGCAGATATCCACAAATCAGCCCTGGGTGCGGAGGACAGCGTTGCCTGGGAGCACGTTGCCGACACTATGGAGGCAGTCAGCAGACTCAAGGAAGAAGGATATCAGATTGTAAGCGTCGAGCAGACCGTTAAATCTGTTATGCTTGACACCTTCCGTCCGGAAAAGGGAAAGAAATACGCTCTTGTCTTCGGTAACGAGGTTTCAGGAGTCGGCCAGGACGTTGTCGACGCTTCTGATTTCTCTCTCGAAGTACCTCAGTTCGGTACAAAACATTCTTTGAACGTATCGGTTACAGTCGGAGTCATCCTCTGGCATTTCCGTCTATTTATCTAAGCATAGCAATGAAGAAGATCGTTTTTGCGGCATTGTGTATCCTTGCCGCTGCCTGCACATCAGTGAAGAAGGCTGAACTAATCCCGGCATCATCATTCGAGACTGAAGTCGATGGAAAGCCGGTGTCTCTTTACACTCTCAAGGCCGGTGACCTGGTTATGCAGGTGACCAACTTCGGTGGTCGCGTAGTATCGCTCTGGGTGCCTGACAAGGAGGGCAATCTTGAGGACGTGGTTCTCGGCTATGACAACATCGACAAATATGTCAACAATCCGGGCGAGCGTTTCCTCGGAGCCGTCGTAGGTCCTTATGCCAACAGAATCGCTGACGGAAAATACTCTATCGACGATGTTGAATACACTTTTCCTCAGAACAACAACGGCCAGACCCTCCACGGAGGACTGAAGGGCCTCGATATGGTGGTATGGGATGTATTTGCGGCGGATGACACTACGCTGGTGCTTTCGTACACACATCCTGACGGACAGGACGGAAAGCCTGGCAACCTTGAGATCTTTATGACATATACGTTGACAACTGACAACGAGTTCAAGGTGGATTATCTTGCACAGACAGACAAGGCTACTCACGTGAATATCTCTCACCACTCGTTCTTCAATCTCAAAGGCGAGGGCAACGGCACAATCAACGACCATATCCTGCACATCAACGCATCTGCGACTACACCGGTGAACGATGTGCTCATCCCTTCGGGAGAGATTGCTGATGTGACCGGAACACCTTTTGACTTCCGTGCTCCTAAGCCGATCGAGCAGGATCTTTATGTTGAGAATGAGCAGCTTAAGAACGGAGGCGGCTATGACCACAACTGGGTGCTCGACCGTCAGACTGCCGATCAGATGGAGCTTGCGGCATCTGTATATGAGCCTGCTTCAGGACGTTTTATGGAGGTCTATACAGACCAGCCGGCGATCCAGTTCTATGGCGGAAACTTCTTTGACGGAACTACGGACGGCAAGTATGGAAGAGCTCTCAGATTCCGCGAATCGATCGCTCTCGAGACCCAGAAATACCCGGATACGCCTAACCACGAAAACTTCCCGTCGACATTGCTCAGACCGGGCGAGGACTATGTCCACCACTGCGTGTACAAGTTCAGCGTGAAGTAATATGACAAAATGTCAGTCAGAATCGACTGGCATTTTCTTTGTCAATAATGTGCAGGATACGTCATTGCGAGGAGCGTAGCGACGTGACAATCTTTAAAACAGAAATTTAAAATAAAAACACAATAAATATGATCAGACCATTAGCAGACAGAGTCGTAATCGAGCCTAAGGCAGCCGAGACTCAGACAGCGTCAGGACTCTACATTCCTGATACAGCAAAGGAGAAACCACAGCAGGGAACAGTCGTAGCGGCTGGTCCTGGAAAGAAGGATGAGCCTATGGAGGTGAAGGTAGGTGACGTGGTTATCTACGGCAAGTATGCAGGCACAGAGGTGTCTGTAGAGGGCAAGGATTACCTCATTATGAAACAGTCGGACATTTTAGCAATTCTTTAATTAAATTGTCATCCCGAGCTTGTCGAGGGATCTAAGATCAGATAATTATGGCAAAAGATATAAAATTCAATATTGACGCCCGCGCCAGAATGAAGGAAGGCGTGGATGCTCTTGCAGATGCAGTAAAGGTGACACTCGGTCCAAAGGGCCGCAATGTGGTGATCGCCAAGAAGTTCGGTGCTCCGCACGTGACAAAGGACGGTGTGACTGTGGCAAAGGAGATCACTCTCGAGGACCAGTTCGCAGATATGGGTGCCCAGATGGTCAAGGAGGTTGCCTCAAAGACCAACGAGCAGGCCGGTGACGGTACTACAACAGCTACAGTTCTCGCTCAGGCCATCATCAATGTAGGTCTCAAGAACGTCACTGCAGGTGCAAACCCTATGGACCTCAAGAGAGGTATCGACAAGGCTGTCGCTACAGTTGTCGAGGCTCTCCGCGCTCAGAGCCACGAGGTGGGTGAGGACTATGCGAAGATCGAGCAGGTCGGAACCATCTCTGCAAACAACGACAACTACATCGGAAAGCTCATCGCTGACGCAATGTCAAAGGTGAAGAAGGACGGTGTCATCACTGTCGAGGAAGCAAAGGGTACTGAGACAGAGGTGAAGGTAGTTGAGGGAATGCAGTTCGACAGAGGATACATCTCTCCATACTTTATGACAAACGGTGACAAGATGGAGGCAGTCCTTGACGCTCCGTATATCCTCGTTACTGACAGAAAGGTGTCTACAATGAAGGACCTCCTTCCTGTTCTCGAGCCTATCGCTCGCGAGGGCAAGTCACTTCTCATCATCGCAGAGGATGTGGACGGCGAGGCTCTCACTACACTCGTGGTGAACAAGCTCCGCGGAACACTCAAGATCGCAGCTGTGAAGGCTCCTGGTTTCGGTGACCGCCGCAAGGAGATGCTTCAGGATATCGCAGTGCTTACAGGCGGTATGGTGATCTCTGAGGAGAGAGGATTCAGCCTTGAGAACACAACTCCTGATATGCTCGGAAAGGCAGAGAAGGTGGTTGTTACAAAGGACAACACTACAGTTGTGAACGGTGCCGGTTCTGCAGAGGCTATCCAGGAGCGTGCTGACCTCATCCGCAAGCAGATCGAGACTACAACTTCTGATTACGACCGTGAGAAACTCCAGGAACGTCTCGGAAAGCTCGCCGGCGGTGTTGCAGTCCTCTATGTAGGTGCAGCGACTGAGGTTGAGATGAAGGAGAAGAAGGACAGAGTTGAGGATGCTCTCAGCGCAACACGCGCAGCAGTCGAGGAAGGAATCGTTCCAGGCGGTGGAGTGGCATACATCCGTGCAGCTCAGACTCTGAAGGGCCTCAAGGGTGAGAATGACGATGAGACAACAGGTATCAACATCGTTGCCCGCGCAATCGAGGAGCCTCTTCGTCAGATCGCTGCCAATGCAGGTGTAGAGGGAAGTGTCATCATCAACAAGATCGCTGAGGGCGAGGATGACTTCGGATACAACGCACGCACAGGTGAGTATGTGCATATGCTCGAGGCTGGCGTGATCGACCCTACAAAGGTATCTCGCGTAGCTCTTGAGAATGCGGCATCTGTTGCAGGTATGTTCCTCACAACCGAGTGCGCAATCGCAGACATACCGGAGCCGGTTGCTGCTCCGGCAATGCCGGCCGGCGGTATGGGCGGTATGATGTAAACTGTGCGGCAAGGCACCTGGTGCAAAAACATAGTGAAACTGCTCCTGATACCCCGGATTCGGTGGGGATCAGGAGCAGTTTTGCATTAAAAATGCACCCAATACCCAAACTGAAAGATTTTTATTTTTCGACATTTTGTATTTTATTGATAATCAGTGCTGTATGGTAATGTGTTGTAAGATTTTGAAAGACTGCAAATTGCACATTTCTCATCTATAGTCAGTAACTTTGCTGGTGATGATACGATTGTTTTTCTTGAAGAAATATCTATAGAGATTGTATATCTAGTTACTTACTTATTTATTTATTTATTATAAATTTGTCTAACTGACTATTCTTAAGTTCAAGTTATGAAGAAAAATGTGTTGATCTTTCTGCTGATAATCGTGTCAGTGGTATGTGCAGCTTAGGAAGAACGTACTGTGTATGGAGTCGTTCGTGGCGAGAATCGCGGTCCGATCTCTGGCGCAGTGGTGTCTGCTCTGGAACTGAACGTGTACGCGAAGACCGACTCGCTCGGTAGATTTGAAATCAAGCTCCCGGATACTGTGAATCAACTCCAGATTGTCGCTGCAGGCTACTATACTGTGGATCTGGCAATAGACAGCCCATTGCTGGTGTGTGAAATGAGACTTGATCCGGATTATGCCTTCAAAGCATCCCAGATTGCGTCTATTGAAGCCCGAATGGCGCAGAATGCTGAGAAACGCATAATCCAGGCAGAAGTAGAAAGGGTCAAGGCGGAAAAACGTGCAAAGAGATTGGCTCTTGACGAGCAGTACAATCAGAAGTATAAGAATATAGGTTTTGTCCACAACTTGGAGTTGGCATACGGATATCAATTCGGAAAGGATGATGTTGTGTATAGGAATCTCGGATATAGAGAATTCGGTAATCTTCATCCGATAGAGCTGAACTATACGCTGACATACAAATTCCATTATCTGGTATCTGTGGGTATGGGAACAGGTGTGCAGTATCAATGCGTCAATCTTTGCAGATATCCGGATGTCTTTGAGCCGAGCTACTCAGACTATGAGAGTTTTACTCCGATCAATGTGCCGTTGTTTCTTAATACGAAGGTGTATCTGACAAGAGGAAAGTGTCAGCCTGTAATATCATTGTCAGGCGGAATATATCTGCCGAATTGTGAGGGACTTTTTGATGTAGGAATCGGAGCAAATCTGCGTTTGAGTAGACTGGCAAATATGTATTTCCTTCTCTCTTGCCGCACTACTTCATACTGCGATTTCCGTGAGTATCCAGCTAATAAAGACCGTCCAGCTTTCTTCGCATATTATCCAATACCTGCTTGGACCCCTACTTTCAAGATAGGATTCACCCTTTAATTGATGATTGATATGAAAAGAATAATAGTATTTGTTTTGCTGTCGCTCTCGCTGACCTTGTCATCTTGTGTTCAACAGATGCAGGAACACGTGTCTATACAGTTGGGAGGAATTTGGGCATCTGTTGATGACTATGATATGGCTTCGACATTCTTTGTTTTTGACAAGGGCTATTTATATGAGTATAAAGCATATCATCCATATTATGTTTATGACAATACTATCTGGGGCTATGATGATGATGAGCCGACTCCGGTTCCTCGCAAGTATAAGTATTCTGTGGTGGATGGAGTCCTGTACTATAACGATTTTTTTAAGGATATTCAGGTTGAGCTTGTCAGGGATGGCAATACGATGATATTTGGAGAACATAAGTGTGTGTTGGCTGAGAATATCACTGAAAGATATTTTTCCGAAATCGTTCTTGCTGAGACTAACGAGACGCACTTCGCTGGTACGGAGGGGTGTGTGGTAGAGTGGAAGTATCATATTGAAAACCCTCGCTATGATTACAAGCTTGAGGTCAAGGAGGTGCCTGAATGGTGTACTGATGTTAAAGTACGGGATGGTGTGATATCTTTTGGAGTCAACCCCGGTTCAATCACTAGAGTAGGCAATCTCATATTGACTTATCCTACAGCCGGTGATGCTGTGGTTGGAATGAAGCGCGGCCTTGTGGAGATACTTCTTGATGATACAGAGGTGTGTTTCAGATCGAACAAGAAAAGCGCAGTGATATATTATACACTATTGAACGGAAGGGCTGGAGTGTCCGCTAAGGCTACGGCTTTAGGTGGCTGGATAAGACCAACAGCGCATAACGATAGAGTTGTGATTGTTGTGGATCAGAATACAGGAAATGAATCGAGGTCTGGAGCGGTAGTGCTGAGTTGTGATGAGGTTACTGTTACTGTAAATGTAACTCAGGCGTGTGAACACGAATGGTCTAGTGGATTTTGGGTTGGAGATTGGCAGATGAAAGGCAAGAACGGTGAGAAGATAGAATTCAGACTTACAGATACAGATAGTCGTGCTTATCTGTGTATGACAAGGTATGCAGGCCTTTCTGATGAATACCGTATAGCAGTTCACAAAGTGGATGAGGAAAATAAATCATTAAGGTGGGTTGTATCAAATCAGATAATAGGCAAGGTCGACCTTGGGAACGGCAAAGTGGGGAATCTTTGGGTGTACGGTGGAAATTCGAAAGAGTTCTCTGTTCCTGAGGAAGGTGTTGACATATGCTTTTGGGATGATAAGCAGAGTGTGTACAAAGGTGCTCCTGGCGTTGAGTTTATGGCGTTGGCTACTGAATGCGACGGAGAGTGGCAGTGCTGGGATGATGTTGTCTATCCGACATTTCCGGCTACCATATTCTGGGCTGGTAACTGATTTTCCCGGAACAAGGCTTTGGACAAGTTTTAAAAATATTGCACAAAAAAAGAGATGATCAATTGATCATCTCTTTTTTTTAGCTATAAGAAAACCTCTAAATATGTTCTATTTACGAGAGTTTGTTGATGTATACTGCGATACCGCTCTTGAGGTTTGCAGCCTTGTTCTTGTGGATAACGCCGATCTTAGCAAGCTTGTCGATCATTGCGTAAACCTTAGGAGCGTTAGCCTCTGCTGCTGCCTTGTCGGTTGTGTTACGAATCGCACGAATTGCGTTTCTTGTAGTCTTTGCATAATACTTATTATGCAATCTGCGCCTCTCGCTCTGGCGATAGCGCTTGTCTGCTGAAGCGTGGTTTGCCATTGTTATTCTTTTTTATATTTTTTCGTAGTCGGTAGGGGAATCGAACCCCTCTTGCAAGAATGAAAATCTTGAGTCCTAACCGATAGACGAACCGACCAAACTGACCACTTTTAACAAATGGGAGTGCAAAGGTAAGAAAAGTTTTTAAACTGACAAAATTTTCTTACTCTTTCTTTGCATTATCTTCAGTCTTTGCCCACTCGAACGAGTAGATGATTGACTCTACCTGTCTCAGATAGTGTCTCTTATCGAATTTAGGAGCATAGACAAAGCCCTCGAGACCGATCATATACTGGCCGTCAGGACTATAGAATACGTGTGTCACGAACGGACCTCCCATATAGTCGTTGTGTACCTCCCAGAGACCGCGGATCTCAGCGAACTCGAGTCCCTTGTACTTCATATACTTCACTGTAGGAGGTGCGAATGCGCTGATGGTCATATAGGTGTTGTCGAACATACCCGGAACGTTGTTCTTGAGGGTCTCCGCATTTGCTGCGATGAGATTTGCCTTGTCCATCATATCCTTGCCCTTCTCTACAGGGTACTTGTAGATGAGGATTCCCTGTGTTACATACTCTGGCTCATAGGTGATCCAGATGAAGTCGTCTGTCTTCTTCTTGAGCTTGTATCCTGAAGGGAAGTGTGGTGAACCGCCTACCATATCAGTAACGATCGGAGCGAGTGACTGCTGCTCGTATTTCCTTGCATTTCTGATCATTCTGCTGCGCTCAGCCTCTTCAAGCATACCGATGATGGTGCTGTTGTTCTCCTTGAGGAGCTGTACTGCAGTCTCGCTGTCCGGTGCGTTCACGCGGATCACACACTGAGGCGCTGCCCATACGTCAGTCCTGTAGATGACGCCAGGCTCTGTCACATCCTTGCTGATGTTGATTATGATGATGTTTCTGTGGATCTGGAACATACTTGTGAATGCTGCCTGAGGCACATTTACAAGGGTGAATAGAGGCTCCTTCTGTGGAAGCTGAGGAAAATCGCAGGCAAGGCTGTCGCGGAGAGTCGTTCCTACTGCGCCCTCCCAGTTGTCCTGGCCGATTACCACTACCACCTCGCCGGCCTTTCCGCTGATGTTGGGGAGAAGAGCCTGCTTTCTTGCCTGCTCGCTGCAGGAAGCGAGTGTGAGGACTGCTGCGGCAATGAATGCCATCTGCATAATGAATCTTTTCATATCTCGATGTTTATGTGTTATCTGATAAGTCTTGCAATGTCGTTTCCGAATGCGAGGAACATAAGTCCGAATACGAGAATCATACCGATGATCTGCATCACGTATAGGAATTTGTCGCTCGGCTTCTTGCCTGTGATCATTTCGTATAGAGTGAATACGATGTGTCCTCCGTCAAGCGCCGGTATAGGCAGGAGATTCATCACTCCGAGCATAATCGACAGGAGGGCGATGATGTTCAGGAAGCCCTGCCAATTCCAGGCTGAAGGGAATATCTGTCCGATGGCGATGAAACTTCCGACCGACTTGTATGCCTGTGTGCTTGGAGTAGCGACGAGCTTGAGGTCCTTGATGTAGCCTCCGATGGTCTCAAATGTCTTTGCGAATCCGCCGGGGATGGCTGAAAGGAAGCTGTATGTCTTTGTCTCGAACTTTATAGGCGCAAGCAGCACGCCGATTGCTCCGGTGGTGTCGATCTTTACGTCAAGCGAGACTGTGTCAGCGCCTCTCAGGATAGTCATAGGAACTGTCTGTCCTGCGTTCTCTGCGAGGATAGGATGGGCATCCTGGATGAAGGTGGTTGCGGTTCCCGCAATGGATGTCACCATATCTCCCTCCTTGATGTCGAGGTCCGCATTTGAAGATGTCTCCATAACCTTGCTGATGGTGAACGGAATTGCAAGGTTGAACATTCCCGGACTCTGAAGGATCTCGGCTATTCTGCTGTGATCGATGTAGATGTCAAGTGTGTCTTCTCCTCTGAGGACTGTTGCCTTGCGTGCCATCTGGCGGACTAGGTCTGCCTGGAGCATAGCGAAGTCTTCGGGAACATAGTCGTCAAAGCTGAGGATGCGGTCTCCGTTGCGGAATCCCATATCATATGACAGTTCGTTGACGTAGATCTGGCAGTCCTTGTTGCTGTAGTAGCTTGTTCCCCATTCTGCGAGAATGAACGAATAGGCGAGGATCGCGAAGATGAAGTTGAAGAGGACTCCTCCTGCCATCACGAAAAGCCTCTGCCAGGCTTTCTTGCTGCGGAACTCCCAAGGCTTGGGTTCGCTTTTGAGGAATTCGGTGTCCATCGATTCGTCAACCATTCCGCAGATCTTGCAGTAGCCTCCGAGCGGAAGCCAGCCGATGCCGTATTCTGTCTCCCGTTCCGCTGCCTTAGGGAAGAGTTTGACAAACCATTTTGACTTTGTGCTGAAAAGCTTCACTCCACCGGCATCAAAGAAAAGGAAGAACTTGTCTACTCTGATTCCAAAGAGCTTTGCGAATGTGAAATGTCCGAGTTCGTGGACGAGAATAAGTATTGATAATGCTAATATTACCTGAAATGTCTTTATCAAGGCTATCATCTGCTGATTCTTCTTATTATCTCCTCTGCTTTGGCGAGGGTAGTTTCGTTGGTTTCGAAAATGTCATCAAGGGATGGGTTCGCTGCAAAATCCGCACCATCCATACACTCCTTCACTACATCCGTGATGTCATAGAAGCCGATTCTTTCCTGAAGGAAGGCTGATACTGCCGCTTCGTTTGCGGCATTCATAATGCAAGCCATATTTCCTCCCTTTTCAAGAGACTCATATGCGAGTGAAAGGGCCGGGAACTTCTCCTGGTCAGGTGCAAAGAAAGTAAGCTTTCCGATCTCGGCAAAGTTGAGTTTCACGTTGTCGAGAGTCAGTCTTTCAGGGAAGCTGAAAGCGAACTGGATGGCTTCACGCATATCTGGGTGGCCCATCTGTGCAATCACTGAGCCGTCTGCATACTCCACCATAGAATGGATGATGGACTCCGGGTGTATCACGACATTGATCTTGTCGCCAGGCGTGCCGAAGAGCCATCTTGCCTCGATGATCTCCAGTCCCTTGTTCATCATAGTGGCAGAGTCGATGGTGATCTTGCTGCCCATACTCCAGTTAGGGTGGTTGAGGGCCTCTGCCCTTGTCGCCTTCGCGATTTCATCGCGGCTCCAGGTCCTGAACGGCCCTCCTGAAGCTGTCAGGTGGATCTTTTCGAGATCGGCTCCGGCCGAACCCATAAGGCACTGGAAAATTGCTGAATGCTCCGAATCCACCGGCAGGATGCGTGCGTGGTGCTTCGCCGCCAGATCCATAACGATCTGGCCGGCCGCCACGAGAGTCTCCTTGTTGGCGAGGGCGATGGTCTTTCCTGCCTTCACCGCAGCGACTGTCGATGCAAGTCCGCTGAATCCCACCATTGAGGTGAGAACGATGTCGATGTTGTCTCCGGTGACGAGGTCGCATACGGACTGCATTCCGGCAAACACCTTTATATAATGAGGCTGAAGTGCATCGGCAACTTCGTTGTAACGGTCTTCGTTGCAGATGACAACAGCGTTCGCTTCGAATTCTATTGCCTGCTCTATGAGAAGGTCAGTGCTGTTGTTGGCTGTCAGAAGCTCGACCTCGAAAAGGTCTCTGTGCTGTCTGATCACATCAAGGGCCTGTCTTCCGATGGATCCTGTGGATCCGAGTATGGCTATGCGTCTTTTCTCCATAACTTTTCTTAGAAACTGATGTACTTTGTCGGGTCGAGGCTTTCGCCCTTATGCCAGAGCTCGAAGTGGAGGTGCTCTCCAGTGGTGAGCTTTCCGGTGTTGCCGACCAATGCTATAGGCGAGCCCGCCGAGACTTTGTCGCCTGTCTTCTTCAGCAGCTTTTCGTTGTGCTTGTATATGGATACGATGTCTCCGTCGTGCTGAATCTGGATTGTGTATCCTGTCTCCTCGCTCCAGCCGTCATAGATGACCGTGCCGTTTGCGATGGCCTTGACCACTGTGCCTGCTGGAGCAGCGATATCAAGGAAAGGATGGAATGTAGGGTCATATCCCTGTGAAATGACTCCCTGTACCGGTGTGAAGAAGAGCATACCCTCGATCGGAAGCTGTCTCTGGCTGCGGCTCGAGATGTCGAACATCTCCTCCTCCTTCACTTCCTGTCTCATCAGCGAGTCCTGCTTCTTGAGATATTCAGGATCCTTGGCCTGGGCGATCTTGCGGTTGCTGACGGCGATGATGCTGTCGATGCTGACAGGCTCTTCGCCTTCCACTACGCGTCTGAGGTTCTCGGAATAGAGTTCCCATCTGTAGATCACGCTCTCGAGGGAGTCCACCTTGATGGCGTTCTGGATGGCAGCCCTCTTGGTCCTCGCGTCAGGGTATCCCGGAATGAATGTCCTGATCGGCGTGAAGGCTATGAGTGAAAAGATTGCGGCGCAGATGACCACCGCTATTGTGACTATGCTGACAAAGAAACCCGTACGGTTGAAACGTACGGAAACGAGCTGCTGATGGGTCTTCGCATCCAGAAGAGAAAGTCTGAAATGCGTAATCTTCTTCTTGTCTTTCTTCGTGTTGCTCATAATTGATTTTATTGTAACTTTGCACCCAAATGGACAGAATTATAGGCATAGATTACGGACGAAAAAGAGTCGGCGTTGCGGCAAGCGACCCGCTCGGAATCTTTGCGTCTGCATTGGATACGGTCCAGTCTGCAAAGATAATAGAATATCTCAAAAAATACGCTGAAAATGAGAATGTAGTGCGCTTTGTGGTGGGATATCCCATCAATATGAACGGCGCCCCTTCGGAAGCCGCAAAGGATGTGGACATCTTCCTGAAACATCTCGCAAAGGCGTTCCCGGACATTCCTGTGACTCTGGAAGATGAGCGCTTCACTTCTGTGCTCGCGCACAGGGCGATGATCGACGGAGGAATGAAGAAACAGGACAGGATGAAGAAGGAGTCTGTTGACAAGATCAGCGCGACCATCATCCTTCAGAGCTATCTCGACAGAACGAAATAACAAGAACAATATTTATTTTATGATACTACCTATATATTTATATGGATCGGAAGTTCTCCGCAGAGAGAACGTTGATGTGGACCTTACCGACAAGGAAGGCATTGCGAAGCTTCTTGATGATATGAGGGAGACCCTCAAAGTTGCAGACGGATGTGGCCTTGCTGCTCCGCAGGTGGGCGTGAACAAACGCCTCGTAATCGTGGACGGAAGAGACCTTTCGGACACATACGACTATCTTCACGATTTTGTACGCGTGATGATCAACCCTGTGGTTCTTGAAGAGAGCGAAGAGACCTGCGAGTATTCGGAGGGCTGTCTCAGCGTGCCTGGCATCTATGCAGAGGTGTGCCGTCCTTCAAAGATCAAGGTGGAATATTACAATGAAAACCTCGAGAAGGTGGTCGAGGAGTTTGACAAGTTCGGCTGCAGAATGGTTCAGCACGAGCTTTCACACCTTGACGGCAACCTTTTTGTTGATAATGTGTCGCCTATCCGCCGCAAGATGATCGCCCGCAAGCTTCAGGCGATCTCAAAGGGAACGGTTCAGACAAGATATAAATCTAAGAGATAAAGTTATGGGAGCATTTCACGCTTATGACATCAGAGGAATCTACAATGTGGATTTCGATAAGGACATCGCATACAAGGTAGGTTACTTCCTTCCTGAGCTTCTTTCTGCAGACAAGGTGCTTGTGGGAAGAGACGCCAGAGTTTCGTCACCTGAGATCCACGAGTATCTCCTCAAGGGATTGACCGACGCAGGTGCAGACGTATATGACATCGGACTCAGCACCACACCTATGGTGTACTTCGGTACTGCGCACTATGGTTTCAAGGCATCTGTCCAGATTACCGCATCTCACAATCCTGCAGAGTACAACGGTATGAAGGTTTCCCGTGAGAACGCTCTTCCAGTAGGTCTTGACACAGGCCTCGGCCAGATCAAGGAGTGGGTGGAGAACGGACGTCCTTGCGTCCCTGCAGAGGTGAAGGGCAAGGTTCACGATATGGACATCAAGAAGGACTATCTCGACTTCCTTCTCAAGTATAAGGGTGACTGGTCTTCGCTCAAGATCGCGATGGACGTGTCAAACGGTATGGCATCGCTCTTCGTGCGCGAGATCTTCGGAGACAGCCCTGCATACATCTATGAGAATATGGACGGCAGCTTCCCTAACCACGAGCCTAATCCGCTCAACCCTAAGAACATCTTAGATCTTCAGAAGCTGGTTGCAGAGACAAAGTCTGACATCGGAGTGATCTATGACGGTGACGCTGACCGCGTTATGTTCGTGGACGAGAACAGCAGATTCATTTCTCCTGACCTTATGATCGCAGTGCTCGGACATTATTTCCTCGAGGAGAGGGGAGAGAAGGGCTACGTTCATCAGGACATCCGCAGCTCGAAGGCTGTAGGCGAGTATCTCGCTCCAATGGGAGGCGTGATGAACACTTGGAGAGTAGGACGTGCATACGCAGCCCTCAAGCTTCGTGAACTTGACGGAGTGTTCGGAGGCGAGCTTGCAGGCCACTACTACTTCCGTGACTTCTTCTATTCCGACAGCGGTCTTCTCGCATCTATCCTCATCCTTAACGTCGTGGCGAAGATGAAGGCTCAGGGCGTAAGCCTCAGCCAGCTCATCGCACGCATCGAGAAGTATCAGAACTCAGGTGAGATCAACTTCCGCGTAGAGGACAAGCTTGGTGCAATGAACGCAGTACGCGATTACTTTATGAGCACAGAGAAGTCTACAGCATATATGGACTTCGACGGATACAGAGTGGAATTCCCAGACTGGTGGTTCAACATCAGGCCTTCGAACACAGAGCCTTATCTCAGATTCCTCTGCGAGGCTACTTCGAAGGAACTTCTCGACGAGAAGGTTGCTAAGGTAAGAGAGATTCTCACTACCCAGTTTGGAGCAAAATAGAGAAGATGACTATAGGAAGAATAAAAGACGTAATAAGATTTGTACTGGTCAGCGCCGCATTGTTATGTGTCGCTGATCTTTATGCTGCCAATCCATACAGGATTGATACTGTGAGGACTCAGCTGGTGATTCCGCGTCCTGCGAAGGACCCGTTGAAGTCGCTGATGAAGTCCCCGTCAGATCCGGTGGACACATTGGACACTGCAAACGAGCATATCAAGGTGATCCTTTACGGAGACAATACCTGGCAGTATTACAAGATGCCGTCATATCAGACTGTGACAGGAGTCTTTGACGAATATTGGTCAAGCACAGGAACCAATCCTTACGGAGTGGAGCTTGCTGACCTTCCGTCACAGTGGTCTATATGGTGTGTGGACAGCCTTGACCAGTATCACTGCCCATATCAGGGTGATGTATATTATAGAGGTAAGTTCGGCATCCGCCGCGGACGCCGTCATCAGGGAGTCGACCTTCCGCTTAAGACCGGCGATCCGATCTATGCGACATTCACCGGAAAGGTGCGTATCTCCAAGTATTGGGGCGCATACGGAAATGTTGTAGTTATCAGACACGAGAACGGCATCGAGACATTCTATGCACATCTCTCGAAGAGACTTGTGGAGCAGGATGACTGGGTGAACGCAGGTGATGTCATCGGCTACGGTGGATCTACAGGCCGCTCGACAGGTCCTCACCTTCACTATGAGACAAGATATCAGGGATTTGCGTTTGATCCTCAGTGGCTTATCGACTTCAAGACAGGTCAGCTCCGTCATCGTCTGTTCGTGCTGAAGAAGAAGTACTTCAACATCTACAGCAACTACGAGCAGGACTTCGACGACGAGGCGAAGAACGAAGAGGACGACAAGAAGGAGGATGCTGAAAGAGAGGCAATGCGCTGGTACACAATCAAGTCCGGCGACACTCTCAGCAGGATCGCGATCAACAACAACACTACCATCAGCGAACTCTGCCGTCTGAACGGCATCTCCCGCAACGCTACCCTCAAGATCGGTAAGAAGATCCGTGTAAGATAACATCTTCCACGAAAGCATAAAGAAAGCGTGGCAGATACCCACCTTAATGGTCGGATCTGCCACGCTTTTATTGTATATCCGTGGAGGATGTTATTCCCACTCGATTGTAGCTGATGGCTTTGGTGAGAGGTCGTAACATACGCGGTTCACCATTGGAACCTCAGCGAGGATACGGTCTGTGATCTTGAGGAGGATCGGCCACTCGATCTGCTCGATTGTGGCTGTCATTGCGTCGATTGTGTTCACGGCGCGGATGATCACAGGCCAGTCGTATGAGCGCTCGTTGTTGCGGACTCCTACAGACTTGAAGTCTGGAACCACTGTGAAGTACTGCCATACAGTCTTGTTGAGGCCTGCAGCAGCGAACTCCTCGCGGAGGATTGCGTCTGCCTCACGGAGAGCCTCAAGACGGTCGCGTGTGATTGCACCGAGGCAACGCACTCCGAGACCTGGGCCTGGGAATGGCTGACGATATACCATCTCATATGGAAGTCCGAGCTCTACACCGCAAGCGCGGACCTCGTCCTTGAAAAGCTGCTTGATCGGCTCTACGAGCTCGAACTGCATATCCTCAGGAAGACCTCCTACATTGTGGTGTGACTTGACGCACTTTGCTGTCTTTGTGCCGCTCTCTACGATGTCTGGGTAGATAGTACCCTGGCCAAGGAAATCGATTCCGTCGAGCTTGCGTGCCTCTTCCTCGAATACGCGGATGAACTCGCCGCCGATGATCTTTCTCTTCTGCTCAGGATCTGCAACGCCCTCGAGGAGACCGAGGAAACGGTCAGTGGCGTCTACATATACAAGGTTTGCACAGAGCTGGTTGCGGAACACCTCTACAACGTTCTCAGACTCACCCTTACGCATAAGACCGTGGTTCACGTGAACGCAAACGAGGTTCTCGCCGATAGCCTTGAGGAGGAGGGCTGCAACAACAGAACTGTCAACTCCGCCTGAGAGGGCGAGGAGAACCTTGCGGTCGCCTACCTGCTTGCGGATGAGCTCCACCTGGTCAGCAACGAAGTTCTTCATATTCCAGTTAGCCTCAGCCTTGCAAGTGTCGAATACGAAATCCTTCACTGCGTTCTTGATGGACTCCTCGTCGTTTTCGAACTGAGGAATCTTCACGTCGCAGAGAGCCTTGTCGTGGCCTGCTGCCATAACAGGGAAACCTGCTTCGTAGATTTCCGGAAGGACATCGATCGCAACTCCGTCGATTACGTTGTTAGGGCCTCCGTTGATGATGATACCCTTTACGTTAGGCAGTGCCTTAAGCTCTGCTGCTGTGATGTCGTGCGGGTAGATTTCGCTGTAAACTCCGAGTGCACGGATTGCTCTGGCTACCACTGTGTTCTCGTGACTTCCGAGGTCAAGAATTACGATGTTGTCCTGTTTCATATTTTCTTTCAGTTTTTTTCCGGCGCAAAAATAAAAAAAGTGTTTCAAATATTTTATAAAAATATCTACTTTTGCAAATCTTTTTCGAACGGATTTTCCGGTCGAGCGGTTTCGTGCCGTCAAATATTAAAATTAGGCAATATGCAGGATATCAGAAACATTGCGATCATCGCTCACGTAGACCACGGCAAGACAACACTCGTGGACAGGATGATTTATCAGGCGCGTCAGGCGCGCGAACAGGAGAAGCTGGGAGAGCTCATCCTGGACAACAACGACCTCGAAAGAGAAAGAGGTATCACTATTCTTGCAAAGAATGTTTCAGTAATATATAAAGGTGTAAAGATCAACGTCATCGACACTCCGGGCCATAGCGACTTCGGAGGCGAGGTGGAGCGCGTCCTCAATATGGCGGACGGCGTGATCCTTCTTGTGGATGCGTTCGAAGGCTGTATGCCTCAGACCCGTTTCGTGCTCCAGAAGGCTATAGAGATGGGTAAGAAGCCGGTTCTCGTGATCAACAAGGTGGACAAGCTGAACTGCCGTCCTGACGAGGTTCAGGAGGAGGTGTTCGACCTTATGTTCTCGCTTGGCGCGACAGAGGATCAGCTCGACTTCAGAACTGTATACGGAAGTGCAAAGCAGGGATGGATGTCTACAGACTGGCGTCAGCCTGCCGAGGACATCACAGCGCTCCTCGACACAATCCTTGAGGTGATCCCTTCACCTGAGATCGTTGAGGGAACTCCTCAGATGCTCATCTCGTCACTCGAGTACTCTCCATATGTAGGACGTATCGCTGTGGGCCGTGTGACCCGCGGATCGCTTACTGCAGGTATGAATACTACACTCTGCAAGCGTTATGACATAATGCAGAAGCAGAAGATCAAGGAACTTATGGTGTTCGACGGTCTTGGAAAGGCTAAGGTAGAGGAGGTTCAGTGCGGTGACATCTGTGCTGTAGTCGGACTCGAGGGCTTCGAGATCGGTGACACAATCGCAGACTTTGAAAATCCGGAGGCGCTGCCTCCGATCGAGGTGGACGAGCCTACAATGAGTATGCTCTTCTGCATCAACAACTCACCTTTCTTCGGAAGAGAGGGTAAGTTCGTGACATCAAGACACCTCAAGGACCGCCTTGAGAAGGAACTTGAGAAGAACCTCGCTCTTCGTGTGAAGCCAGGTCCTAACGCGGATTCGTTCGTGGTGTACGGACGTGGTGTCCTTCACCTCTCTGTCCTCATCGAGACTATGCGCCGCGAGGGCTTCGAGCTTCAGGTGGGACAGCCTAAGGTGCTCGACAAGGTTATCGGAGGCCAGCGTTGCGAGCCTATCGAGATGCTCACTATCGATGTTCCAGAGGAATTCGTAGGAAGAGCGATCGAGCTCGTTACACGCAGAAAGGGTGCGCTCATCCAGATGGAGGGTAGAGGAGACAGAACCCACCTTGAGTTCGATATCCCTTCACGTGGACTTATGGGACTCCGAAGCAACCTCCTCACCGCAACACAGGGAGAGGCAGTCGTTGCTCACCGTCTCAAAGGCTATGAGCCTTACAAGGGCGACATCGAGCGCCGTACAAACGGTTCGCTTGTATCGCTTGAGACAGGAGTTTCTGTAGCATACTCTATGGACAAGCTTCAGGATCGCGGACGTTTCTTCATCGAGCCTGGTGTTGACATTTATGAGGGACAGGTTGTGGGAGAACACACTCGTGACCGTGACCTCAACATCAACATCTGCAAGACTAAGAAGCTTACAAATATGCGTGCTTCCGGCAGTGACGACAAGGTTATGCTTCCTCCTCCGGTAGTTTTCTCTCTCGAAGAGGCATTGGAGTATATCCAGGAGGATGAGTTGGTTGAGGTGACACCTAAGTCAATGAGACTCAGGAAGATAATACTTAATGAAATTGAGCGCAAGAGAAAATCTTCTGATTTCGATTGCTAATAATAAAAGTTTTTGTTACCTTTGCGGGCTCAAATCTATTTACGGGTCAGTATGAACGATAAATTTATCATACCTTTAAATGGTTTGACTGCCGGAGAAAATCACTTTTCCTGGCAGACAGGCAAAGAGTTCTTCGACAGTTTTGAAAACTCGGAAATCCTTGATGCACATCTGGATACGGATGTGAGAATCGAGAAGTCGGGCCGCTACATCGGAGTGGACTGCGATGTGAGGGGAGAGGTTAAAGTGGAGTGTGACAGGTGCCTCGACGAGCTCGAATTGCCGGTGGATGTTGAGATTATGCTCAGCGTCAAGTACGGCAACGAGGAGTCATCAGATGAACCGCAGGAGGGAGAAAGAGAGGTTCTCTTTGTTCCTGAAGACAGCGCGGAACTGGATATGAGACAGATAATCTATGATTATGTGTGTCTGTCGCTTCCGATGCAGAGGGTTCACGAAGATGGCGAATGCAATCCTGATACAATGAAGTATTATGGAGCTGAGGTGACCGAGATTTCAGAGGAGAATGAGGGTGAAAATCCTTTCTCGGCGTTGAAGAGTCTCTTTAAATGATTATTAATAATTAAAAAAATATTTAGAAATGGCACATCCAAAACACAAAGTCTCTAAGCAGAGACGTGACAAGAGAAGAACACACGATGTAGCTGTAGTTCCTACACTCGCTACTTGTTCAAACTGCGGTGCAACTATTATGTACCACAGAGTATGCCCTGAGTGCGGCTACTACAGAGGTCGTCAGATCATTGAGAAGAAAGCTGAGTAATTCAGCTTTTTTTTCTGTTTCCCAAAGTTTTGGGAAAACTGATTAACTCGGCCCTGTAGTTCAACGGATAGAATGGAAGTTTCCTAAACTTTAGATAGCAGTTCGATTCTGCTCGGGGCTACGAAAAGAGTCAGGCAAAAGCCTGGCTCTTTTTGTTTTGCCCCGAGCAGAATGTGTCTTAACCCCCGGCTTCGCCGACCCCTATTAGGGGTATTTCGGCCCTGCCCGGGCCGGTCGCATCCGCGACTTACGTGTCTACGGAGCAGCTAGGCAAAAGCCTGGCTCTTTTTGTTTTATATATGTGAATAATTGATTATATTTGCGTGTTTATGTATAGTGTGAAAATTAACACTTTAACTTATTGATAACGTTATGAAAAAGGTAATTGCTACTCCAGATGCACCGAAGGCGGTGGGCCCATATTCACAGGCCATTGAAGTGAATGGAACTCTTTACATTTCAGGTCAGATTCCTGTGAATCCTGCTGACGGAAAGGTTCAGGAGGACATCGTTGCTGCTGCTCATCAGTCACTCAAGAACATCGGCGCCATCCTCAAGGAGGCAGGTATGACTTACGACAACGTGGTAAAGACAACTGTGCTTCTCGCTGATATCGCTGATTTCAAGGCAGTTAACGAGGTTTACGCTGAGTATTTCACTGGTGACAAGCCAGCAAGAGCGTGCTACCAGGCCGCTGCTCTTCCTCTTGGTGTAAAGGTTGAGATCGAAGCTATCGCAGTAAAATAATGAGCAGGAAGTCCCTCATACTCTGTCTTGCCGCCCTGGCAATAATGACTGCAGCCATCGCTGCCGCCGTGTTTGCGCTTTACAAGGACACAGCGGATGACGCTCCTGAAGAAGGGCGTTATCTTCTGATGCCAGCCATTCCAGCGGATGCCGTGGCTGTATGCTGCCTCTCAGATGTGAGCGATATCTCGTCGCGCGCATTTGCCGGATTCTCTTTCCCGGCAGCCCTGTCGAAACAGGTGGCAGACGGAAAACTCGGGACACTTGCGGGAACGCAGATGGCGTTCTCACTTCACTATTCGGGCAGACTGACCCCGCTCTACGTCTTTGATGCGGGGTCCGCTTCCCCGGAACCTTCAGCTGAGGCCTCCGTCCTTATGGACTTCGGCCGCGCGCAAGGCCTTCAGGTCGCTTATGTGGACTGCTCGTCCACAGGATGCGACAGAGAGGTCGCTGACCGTTCCATCATTCTTATGGCCGAGACCGAAACTCTGGTCAAGGCCTCGAAAAGACACCTTGAGCAGTCTCTGTCCGTGATGGATGTGTCCGGATTTGCGGATGCGGCACGCAGTGCGCAGGGAAATGATGTACTTTTCGTATCGTATGCCCACGCCAAGCCTCTCTTCTCTTCTATGTTCGGAAGGAAGTATTTCAACGAGAGGTTCGGCAACAAGTCTTCTCAAAGATATTCGGAGTTCGCCGGCTTCCTCGGAAGTATGGGCAGATGGACAGCGATGTCGTTCGGCAAGTCAGCTCCGGTGTCATTCTCCGGCGTCCAGATCACAGATAAGGATGCTGCAGAGTTTATGTCCGTTCTTGATGCGGCTCCGGTCGCGTCTTCTGTAATGTCGGAAATTCTCCCGGCGTATACTCTTTTCGCCATTTCTCTTCCGATGAAGGACATCGAGTCATATACCTCTGCGTATGAGGCGTATCTTGACTCGAAGCAGATGCTTTCGGATTTCCGTTTCAGACAGAACGAACTCAAGAAGCAGAACAAGGTGGCTCCGGCTGACTTCGTAAAGCGTCTTGGAGTGACTGAGGTCGCTCAGGCCGTTTACGGCGACGCGACCGATCTGTCAGTAGTGAACCTTTTGAAAATCAGCAAGAAAGATACCGTGATCTTCCGCGGTACCGGAGTCGTTTCTTTTGATGGATACACTCCGGAAGTTCAGAAATTTGCCTTCCCGTCATATGCCGCTTCCGTCTTCGGAAAGCGCTTTGCCCTGAAGGATGAATCCTGTTTTGTATATGTGGACGGTTGGTTGATTACCGGCAGCCAGAAAGCGGTAGAAGAGTTTGCCGACGGCAGAGCGACAGAATATTCCCTCAAGGAATATATGGCTGATGCCGGCAGGCAGGACCTTATCGCAGCCAGACAATCATCGTTTACCGCCTATCTCAATGTGAAGAAGGCGGATGCAATGCTCTCGAAACTGCTTTCTCCTGAAATCTACAAGGCCGCTTGCGTGGCTGCATCAGATGCGGAGTTCTGTCCTGCAGTGATGTCGGTATACAGACATAAGGACAGACTGATGACTGACATCGACATCCATTCGCTTGCGCTTCAGAAGACCAAGGCTCCGGAGCACGACAGAGATACGGTTGTTGCGGTACCTGAAGGACCGTTCCGTGTGAAGAATTCCGGTACCGGCAAGATGAATCTGTTCTACCAGAATTCGAGCGGAGCGATCTGCCTGAAGGAGGAAGAAGGAAAGGGACTCTGGGGAGTTCCGTTCGGCAAGCCTCTCTGCGGTACTGCGCATAATGTGGATTATTACGCAAACGGCAAGCTTCAGATCATCTTCGGAGCGGAAAGCAGCATCTACCTGATCGACAGGCTCGGACGTTTTGTGACCGGCTTCCCTGTGGATCTCGGCAAGAGTATAAAGCTCGGTCCGGATGTCTATGACTTCCGTGGAACCAAGGCGTACAACATTATGGTCCTTCATAAGGACAACACAATCGAGATGTACAATCTCAAAGGCCAGAAGCCTTCTATCTGGAAGGGCATTACGGCAAACGAAACAATCAAGGCTCTCCCTGAGAGAATTGATGTAGGTGGAAAGACATTCTGGGTCGTAAGGACTTCGATCCAGACGCTCATATTCCCGTTTGAGGGAGGTGCGCCTGTCACTTCGTTCAAGGGACAGGATATGATTCTGCCGAACAGCAGAGTCGAAGTCAAGGACGCATCGTCTGTAGAGGTTGAATGCTACGACGGAAGATTGCGTACAGTGACATTGAAATAGAAAATAGTGTACTTTATTTGAATATTATGGAATTTACATCAGTTAACAAGATTTTTGAAGAGTCGTTCAAAAAGAACTGGGTCCGTCCTGCGATTTCAAACTACCAGGGCGAAACTCTTCATTTCCGCGATCTCGCAAGACGTATGGAGAAACTCCATATTATGTTCGAGGAGTGTGGTCTTCAAAAAAGAGACAAGGTAGCCATCTGTTCAAGAAACCAGGCTAACTGGGCTGTCGCATTCCTTGCGACTATGACATACGGAGCCGTACCGGTTCCTCTTCTCCACGAGTTCAAGTCGGCTAACATCCACCATCTCGTGAACCACTCCGAGGCAAAGATCCTCTTCGTGGACGAGGTTATCTGGGAAGGTCTTACTGAGACAGAAATGCCTGACATTCAGGCGATCATCCAGGTGAACAACTTCAAGATCCTCTATGCTGCGGATGAGAAGATCTACGAGGCCAAGGTGCACCTCAACGAGCTTTTCGGAAAGAAGTATCCTGAGGCATTCGAGCCGCATATGATCAATTACTATGAGGATTCTGCCGATGAACTTGCCGTGATCAACTATACATCAGGAACTTCAGGATTCTCAAAGGGTGTTATGATCCCTTACCGTGCAATCCTGTCGAACATCGAGTTCGGAAGAGTTGTGCTTCCTCAGCTTAATCAGACATCAAAGGTCGTTTCAATGCTCCCTTGTGCGCATATGTATGGCCTTATGTTCGAGGTGCTCTATGAACTTTCTGTAGGTTGCCACGTACACTTCCTTTCACGTCTCCCGAGTCCGAAGGTGATTATGAAGGCTCTTTCTGAGGTGAAGCCTAGCGTTGTCATCGCAGTGCCTCTCGTAATCGAGAAGATCTACAAGAGCAAGGTTAAGCCTGTCCTTGAGAAGGCTGGAATCAAGTTCGCTATGAAGGTGCCTGGACTTGACCAGATCATTATGAACAAGATCAACACCGAACTTGTGAACGCATTCGGCGGTGAGTTCTATGAGGTGATCGTAGGAGGTGCGGCATTCAACAAAGAGGTTGAGGCATTCTTCAAGAAGATGGGATTCCCGTTCACTGTAGGTTACGGTATGACCGAGTGTGCTCCTATCATCACATACGATGACTGGAAAGTGGAGAAACTCTATTCTTGCGGAAAGGCTGCTCCTAATATGCAGGTTAGAATCAATTCTGCAGACCCTGTGAACATCCCTGGCGAAATCCAGGTGAAGGGTGACAACGTGTTCCTCGGATACTATAAGAACGAGGAGGCTACAGCAGAGGTGTTCACTGAGGACGGATGGTTCCGAACCGGCGATATGGGTATCCTCGACGAGGACGGATGCCTCTTCATCAAGGGACGTACAAAGTGTATGATCCTCGGTCCAAGCGGTCAGAACATCTATCCTGAAGAGGTGGAGACAGTTATCAACAGCCAGCCATACATCGTGGATTCTCTCGTAGTGGAGGACGATGGCGGACTTACTGCTCTCATCTACCCTGACTTCCCACAGGGTGCAAAAGAGGGAATGGATCAGGAGGCATTTGTGAAGTTCATCGAAGGAACTCTCCCAGAACTCAACACTATCCTTCCTAACTACGCACGTCTTAAGAAGATCGAGGTGATGTCCGAGGATTTCGAAAGAACTCCAAAGAAGAGCATCAAGAGATATCTTTACCAGAGATAATATGGAGAAATTTGACCAGAGTTACATCGCAATGGCAGGTGTATGGGCGCAGAATTCGTATTGTAAGCGCCGTCAGGTGGGGGCCCTGCTTGTCAAGGACAGGATGATCATATCCGACGGATATAACGGCACGCCTTCAGGATTCGAGAACATTTGCGAAGACGAAAACGGGGTGACAAAGCCATATGTGCTTCACGCAGAGGCAAATGCCATCTCAAAGGTGGCGCAGTCCGGCAACAGCAGCAAGGATGCTACGCTCTATGTTACAGCATCACCTTGTATGGAATGTGCAAAGCTCATCATCCAGGCCGGAATCAAAAGGGTTGTATATAGAGACTCTTATCGCCTGACAGACGGAATCGACCTTTTGAGAAGGGCTGGCATTGAAGTGGAACAGGTTGACTGACTTTATGAAGCGTTATAGTAACAGTATCCTTATAGCACTCCTGGGCGTCGTTCTGGGAGTGCTTATTACCTTACTTTCGGGTAAGGTCTATGAAAGACGCAGCTTCGACGGCGACTACAACCGTTGGCGCAAGCTGAACCTCATTCTTCAGGAGGTTCAGAAAAACTATGTCGATACGATCGATATGAAGGGTATGACCGACGCGGCTGTCGTCGCTGCCCTCGCAAAGCTCGATCCTCATTCGGTATATCTTCCACCTGTGGAACTTACCGAGTCGGAGACTGAACTCTCCGGCAACTTCGAGGGCATCGGAATCACATTCAATGTCCCTAACGACACAGCCATAGTGCTTGGTGTCATTCCGGGCGGTCCTTCGGAGAAGGCAGGACTCAGCCAGGGAGACAGAATCATCAAGGTGGGTGAGAAGGTCATCGCAGGTATGAAGACCCCTCAGGACAGTATGATCCGCCTGATGAAAGGTCCGGCCGGTACGAAGGTGAAGATCACTGTAAACCGTGACGGAAACCTCATTCCTTTTGAAATCACACGAGACAAGATCCCTGTGCACTGCATCGATGCGGCATTTATGATCGATGACCACACAGGATATATCAAACTGTCAAAGTTCACCCGAACTACATACAAGGAGTTCACCGAGGCTACTGACAAACTTCTTGCTCTTGGTATGACACGACTGATCTTCGACCTCAGGGACAATACCGGAGGATATTTCGACCAGTCGCTTCTGCTTTCCAACGAGTTCCTTCAGAAAGGTGATGAGATCGTCTATATGGAAGGACTTCGCAGGCCTCGTCAGTCCTTTGATGCTGACGGTAGAGGCAAACTGAAGGATGTGGAGATCTCTGTCCTCATCGACGAGGGAACAGCTTCGTCCAGCGAGATCTTCTCAGGTGCCATCCAGGACAATGACAGGGGAGTCATCGTCGGCAGAAGATCCTTTGGAAAAGGTCTTGTCCAGGAACCGATCAACTTCACAGACGGCTCTGGAATCCGCCTCACAGTGTCGCGTTTCTACACACCTTCGGGAAGATGTATCCAGAAGCCTTACGACAAGGATTACGAGTACGACATCCTCGAGAGGTATGCACACGGAGAGATGGTTTCCGCTGACAGTATGAAGGTGGATTCGACAGCACTCTTCTATACAATGAAGGGACGTCGCGTGTACGGCGGTGGTGGTATCATTCCTGACGTCTTCGTTCCAATCGATACTACAAAGGCCACAGATTTCTATATAAAGTGTACCCGAAAGTCGACTCCGTTGCGCTTCGCTTCAGCGATGTTCGACAAATACAGGGCACATCTTGCCAAGATCGATGACTTCTCGAAACTTGAGGAGTATCTCAGGAGCATAGATCTCGAGCAGCAGTTCCTTGACTATGCCTCGAGAGTAGACGGTATCAGACCGTCAGGCAACGAATGGAAGGCGTCTGCGGAATATATGATGCCTCAGATCAACGCCCTTGTAGGACGTTATTCGAAACTTGATCAAGAGGCATTCTACCGCTTCTATCTGCCTGTGGATGAAACGATTCAGATGGCATTGAAGAATCCAAGTGTTGTGGAATAATGAAACATTATCTCAGATTCATCGCATTGCTTGCAGCAATGACCGCAGTGGCTGCCTCTTGTCAAAGAGAGCCTGAATTCGGTGTCGTTGCCAAGTCTTCCTTTGCAGTGTCCTTTGCTGAGGGTAGCATAGTTGATGAACTGGGATTGCCTGTCAACGGGTCTGTAGCCGTAAGCGGAGCCGAAACTCCGTTGAAGCTCAAGAACGGCAAGGCGACCGGCAAGGTGATGCAGAGCGAGGAGTACTATGCTGTGTATCCCGCTTCAGCCTTGGAGTATTTCACACCTGACGGTCAGTCGAAGGTGGTCTTGAATCTACCTTCAGTACAGACTGCTGTAAAAGGGAGCATACCTGACGGAACTGCGCTTTCAGTCGCCTCTGCATCTTCAAATGATATGAGGCTGGAGTTTGATGGTGTGTTGTCATATCTGAAGTTTACTGTCACTCCTGACGCAGGAAAGATCACGGCGGTTTCAATAATCTCTCAGGATGGAGCCAGGATTTCAGGTGAGTTCTATGTTGATTGCAATGATCCGGAAAAGGAGGTCTTTCCGCTTACCAATTCTGCATCCAATGTGGTTCTTAGGCCGAAAGGAGAGTATTTTGAGCCGGGAGACTATTACATAGCCGTACTTCCGACTGTCTTTGAAGAGGGCTTCATTGTAGTGCTGGAAAACGAAGCGAAGCGATTCCATATGTTTTCGAGAAGCGCCTCAAGTGTTCGAAAGCCTTTGATATATGATCTCGGTTCATTCGGCTACCTTGAATATCCTTACGACGGCTTTGGAAGTTACAGCACATATGTGTCAGTCGGTCAGACAGGCGGCAATCTGATATTCTCGTTTATCTATAATAAGGACTTTACAGTCGAAGTCGAGGGTAATCCGGATTGGGTGCATATTGTAAGAACTAAGGATGCTTCAAACAGGAAGTTCTACATATCTGTGGATCCTAACTACGGCAAGATGCGTTGGGCATATGTAGTCGTGGAGACTCTTGATGGCACGGCAAGGCTGGTGTACAGCATTTGTCAGCACTTCGATCCTGAATCTCAGGATGTGGATAAGGTCAGACAGGCTCTCATCGATCTGTATGAGAGTACAGACGGTGACAATTGGAAAAACAATGAGAACTGGTGTTCTGACAAGCCTCTGTCCGAATGGTATGGAATCTATACATACGAAGAACTGGATTATGCGGACGGCGGAGATAAGGTATACGCCGTAGCTTTGTCCAGAAACAATCTTAAAGGCAGTTTGCCGAAGTCCATAGGGGACTTGTCTGAAGTGCAGAGTGTTGCCCTCTATGGAAATCCCATATCCGGTACGCTTCCTTCAGAAATATTCCGCTTGAATCAGGTTGAACTCAATGGCTGTCAATTTGACTCCATTGAAGTTCCTGAATCTGCTGAAGATATCCTTTCGTCTCTCATTGATCTGTCGTACAATAAAATTTCCGGAGAACTTCCTGAAGTGTTTGCGTATGCGAAGAATCTCAGATCCTTGCGCCTGTATGAAAATCAGTTTACTGGCGCCATACCTGCTTCATATACGAATCTGATGAGCCAATCCAAGTCAATGTTTCTGCATTACAACCGGTTGTCTGGCAGGATACCTGACGAAGTGTGCGACAATCCTTTCTTTGAAGTATATATGAAATACATCCTTCCGCAGAACGGTGATGGCTTTGATCTCACCGGTTCAAGAATCGATGCTCCGAATATGGCTTATATATATGAGGAAGGAACGCAGACTCAGATTTATACTAAAGGCATATATCAGTCCAATAGCTATACTCTCCTGTATCGCTGCAATGACGATGAACCTGACCCGGAGATAGTCAGGTGGTATGAGAACTATAAGGATGATGGTCTGGGAGTGTTGGCGTACTATACTCAGAAGCCATACAATTTCCGCCATCTGGAATTGGATTGGCCTTGTGTCTATACTTTAGTGTCCGCCAATCAGTCAGTGTCGGACTTTGTTAACAGCAATGTGGCTCTCGTCAGTCCTGACGGATATTATGTCGTGAATCCTGTAACCGGTACTGAAGAGGAAGTGCTCGCAGTATTGGAAAATGCATTTGGAGAACTGGAGCCGCTTCCGGAACCGCAGCCCGACCCAAATCCGGACCCAAATCCGGACCCAAATCCGGATCCTGCCTATCCGGATGTCATTGATGGGGAAGTGACTGTCCTTCAGACTGCCACTGAAGGAAACGGCATCGACATCGTACTTCTGGGAGATTCCTATGACGCGCAGTCGATTTCTGACGGAACTTACGCCAAGGTGATGAATGAGGCTGCAGATCATTTCTTCGAGATAGAGCCGTTCAGCACCTATAGGCATCTTTTCAATGTGTATATGGTAAACGTGGTTTCCAAGGATGGTTCCGCCCTCGGTGTTGCATACGGCGAAGGCACATCTATCAGCGGAAATGATGAAAAATGCTTCAGCTATGCTCTCAAGGCGCTGTCGTCCGACAGGTTGAGGGAAGCCCTTGTTGTCACTGTGTTGAACTCAGATCAGTTCGGAGGTTCTACATATATGTATGCTTCCGGCAGTGGGGACTGGGGATGCGGAAAGGCAGTGTCATATATCCCGAAGGTCACATTGAAGATGGACTTCAGAGGTCTTGTCCAGCACGAGGCTGGCGGACACGGCTTTGCAAAACTGGCTGATGAATATGTAGGACAGAAAGGCTCGTCCGTTACTGCAGAAGTCAAGAACAACATAGCCAGATTCGAGTCTTACGGCTGGTACAGAAATGTGGACTTTACTGATGAGCCTTCATCAGTAAAGTGGGCTCACATACTTTCAGATGAACGATATGCACCAGAGCCTGAAGGCATTTACGAAGGTGCGCTTGACTGCGCATCAGGAGTTTGGCGCCCGACAGCGGAAAGCGTGATGAAAGATAATCAGGGCACGTTCAACGCTCCTTCCCGCGAAGCCATCTGGTACCGTATCCATAAGCTCGCATATGGATACGATTGGCAATGTACATTTGATTCCTTCGCAGACTACGATAAGAAAAACCGCCTTCCGATAGAATGATCGAGAGGCGGTTTTCTGATTCTAGTAGATCCACATATAGGTGAGTGCGGCGAAGAGTCCTCCGCAGATCGGACCTGCAACAGGAACCCAACTGTATTCCCATCCGCTTGGCCCTTTGCCCTTGATAGGCAGCACTGCGTGTGCGATTCGTGGAGCGAGGTCGCGCGCAGGGTTGATGGCATAACCTGTTGTCGCTCCGAGGGACATACCGATCGCCACGATAAGCATAGTCACAGGGAAGGCTCCAAGCTCTCCCATACCGATTTCCGGAAGATTTTCCTTGTTGCCGAGTGCAAGAATCACAAACACGAGAAGCCAGCTTGCCACGAACTCGCAGAAGAAATTTCGTCCCTTGTTCATAATGGCCGGCATTGTGCAGAATACGCCGAGTTTCGTGCCGGTGTCCTCTGTAACGTCGAAGTGGTCCTTATAGAAAAGGTATACGATGACAGCTCCTGCAAAACCACCAAGCATCTGTGCTGCGATGTACGGAATCACTGCGCACCAGTCGAACTGTCCTGCAAGGGCGAAGCCCAATGTCACGGCAGGGTTCAGATGTGCTCCGGAGTATGGACCTGCGATAAAGACTCCGCACATAACTGCAAGTCCCCATCCGAGTGTCACTACAGCCCATCCCGCTCCTTTCGCCTTGCTTTTCTCAAGGCTCGTCGCGCAGCATACGCCGTCTCCTAACATAATCAGTACAAGAGTTCCGATGAACTCGAAGATGCATTTGGTGAGAAGTGTCATAGTCTTATGCCTGTTTTTCGGTTAGAGTTCTGCTGATGGCGCTTGTCCAGCCCTCCTTGAGCGCAGTGACTGTCGCCTCGTCCGCCTGTGGAGTGAACTCCTTGTCCACGCCCCACTGGCTCTTGATGTGGTCGATGCTCTCCCAGTATCCTACGGCAAGTCCTGCAAGGTATGCCGCTCCAAGCGCTGTGGTCTCAGTGACCTTAGGTCTGATCACCGATGTGCCGAGCACGTCTGCCTGGAACTGCATCAGGAGATTGTTGCGGGATGCGCCTCCGTCCACCTTCAGTTCCTTCAGCGGACATCCGGCGTCCTTCTCCATTGCGTTCACGATGTCCATAGTCTGGAATGCGACGCCCTCCAATGCTGCGCGTGCAATGTGGCCGGCAGTCGTTCCTCTTGTCAGGCCGAAGATGGAACCTTTCGCATACTGATCCCAGTATGGTGCTCCCAAGCCTGTAAGTGCAGGTACGAAATACACGCCTCCGTTGTCGGGAACGGTATTCGCTAGTTTCTCGATGTCATTGGAAGATTTGATGATTCCCAATCCGTCGCGGAGCCACTGGATGAGTGAGCCTGCAACGAAGATGCTGCCTTCGAGAGCGTAGTTCACAGTGTCGCCGATCTTCCAGGCGATTGTAGTGAGGAGATTGTTCGAAGACATAATCGGCTTCTCTCCGCTGTTCATAAGAAGGAAACAGCCGGTGCCGTATGTGTTCTTTACTGCCCCCGGCTCTGTACACATCTGGCCGAAGAGGGCGGCCTGCTGGTCGCCGGCAATGCCCGCGATAGGCACTTCGTGTGCAAAGAGGGTAGCCTTGGTGTATCCGTAGATTTCGCTTGATGACTTGACTTCCGGCATCATAGAAGCCGGTATGCCGAAGAGCTCGAGAAGCTCTTTGTCCCACTCGAGAGTGTGGATGTTGAAGAGCATAGTCCTTGATGCGTTGCTGACATCAGTAGCGTGTACCTGACCTCTGGTGAGTCTCCACACAAGCCAGCTGTCCACAGTGCCGAATCGAAGTTTTCCTTCTTCGGCCCTCTGTCTTGCACCTTCTATGTTCTCCAGGATCCAGCGCACCTTTGTCGCACTGAAGTATGCGTCGATGATGAGTCCTGTCTTGTTGCGGATGAAATCTGTCCTGCCTTCCTTCTTGAGCTTGTCGCAGTACTTCGATGTTCTGCGGTCCTGCCATACGATGGCGTTATATACAGGTTCGCCAGTCTCGGCGTCCCACACGATGGTGGTCTCACGCTGGTTGGTGATTCCGATACCGGCGATGTTCGCTCCGTTGATGCCGATCGATGTGATCGCTTCGGCAATCACTGAAGCCTGAGAAGACCAGATTTCCATAGGGTTATGCTCCACCCAGCCCGGTTTCGGGAATATCTGTGTGAACTCCTTCTGTGAGATTGCCTTGGTCTTTCCCTGTTCGTCAAAGACAATTGCCCTTGAACTGCTTGTGCCTTGGTCAAGGGCAAGTATGTACTTCTTCATAGGTAGTATATGCTTGTTAGTCAATCCTCTTGCAGATGAGGGTAGCGGAGGTTACCGATACAACCTCCACTTCGCAGTAGTCTCCTGCCTTTTCGCCGCGTGAAGGGAAGACGCACATCTTGTTGCTGCTTGCCCTTCCGCAGAGTTCGTCAGGATTCTTCTTTGACGGACCTTCCACAAGAACCTTGAGGACTCTTCCGATCTCCTTCTCGTTGCTCTTGAGGCTCATACGTCCCTGGAGGGCGATGATCTCGTTCAGTCTTGAAGTCTTGAGGTCGTATGGGATGTCGTCAGGATATTTCTTCGATGCCAGTGTGCCTGGGCGCTCCGAATAAGCGAACATAAATGCAGAGTCGAACACCACCTGCTCCATAAGGGTGAGCGTGTCGATGTGGTCCTGCTCCGTCTCTCCGCTGAAACCGGCGATCACGTCTGTAGTGAGGCCGCAGTCAGGAATGACGCTGCGGATCTTTGCAACTCTCTCGAGATACCACTCGCGGTTGTACTTGCGGCGCATCTTCTCAAGCATAATGCTGCTGCCGGACTGGACAGGCAGGTGGATGTGCTTGCAGATGTTCTCATACATAGCCATTGTGTAGATGACTTCGTCGCTGATGTCCTTAGGATGTGAAGTCGAGAATCTGACACGGAGGTCCGGGCTGATCTTGGCCACCATCTCGAGAAGCTGAGGGAAGTTTACGTTCTTTCCTGCATTCTGAGGGTCCTTCCAGTAGTATGAGTCTACATTCTGGCCGAGAAGTGTAACCTCCTTGTAGCCGTTTGCGTATAATGTCTTGGCTTCGGCTACGATTGTGTATGGGTCGCGGCTGCGCTCCGCTCCTCTTGTGTAAGGAACCACGCAGTATGAACATACGTTGTTGCATCCTCTCATAATCGAGATGAATGCGGATACGCCGTTCTTGTCAAGTCTTACAGGGGAAATCTCTGCATATGTCTCTTCGTGCGAAAGAAGGACATTGATCTGAGGCTTGCCTGGAGCAACAGCCTCAAGGAGCATAGGAAGGCTTCTGTATGAGTCCGGTCCGGCTACGAGATCCACAGCTGTGAGCAGCTTGTCCTTGAGTCTCTCGGCCATACATCCTACGATGCCGATGACCACTCCGTCTCTCTTGCGCTTCTGAAGCTTGAACTGGTCGATGCGGCCCCAGATTCTCTGCTCTGCGTTGTCTCTGATCGAGCAGGTGTTCGCAAGGATGACGTCGGCCTCTTCGATGTCATCTGTCAGGACATAACCGGCCTCCTGAAGGATCGAAAGGATCACTTCACTGTCGTTGACATTCATCTGACATCCGTATGTCTCGATGTACACCTTCGGCTTCGAAGGGTCTGTCAAAGGTCTTATGTTAACAGTATTCATATATGTCGTATGCGTCTTTTTCTATCAACATACAAAGATAGGATTTTTAAACGAATATAGTTATCTTTGCGAGGATGTAAATTGTTTATTGTGAAAAAATATATGAGAAAAATCGCACTTGTGCTGATGGCTGCGCTGATGCTTTGCCTCACAAGCTGCAACAAGGTCAAGCAGATAAGCGTCACTTCTGTAGAAGTGGAGAACGTCAGCCTTGCGGGCCTCTCCGGGGTCTATGTTCACCTGGCGGTCGGTGTCGACAATCCTGCCTTCGAGATCGGACTTTCAGAAATTGAAGGCGCGTTGAAGCGTTCTGGCAAGGTTCTTGGTAATGTCGCTGTCGATCCGTTTGTATTGCAGGCGAGGTCAGCTGAGATATACCATCTGAAGGCCAAGGTCACGATAGCGTCGGGTGTCGGTCTGTCCGAGCTTATGGCCCTTCTTGATGAAAAGGTCCTCGGCGAATGTATGATTGATGTTTCGGCCCGTGTCACACTCAAGAAAGGAGTGTCCAAGGTCATAAGACTAAACGATATACCTGTAAAGAAACTTTTGGAAAACACTGAAAAATGAGAAATTCCCATATCGCAATTCTGATTCTGTCTTTTTTCTCTCTGCTTGCGGCCAACGAGGCCGGCGCTCAGGAAATAATTGCTCCCGAAGGATATGAATATGTAGATACACTGGTGTACAGGCCGGCTGCTGCAGTCGACTCTACTCTGGTGGGTCAGAATGTGTTCAGCCTTGTCAATGTGGAACAGTCCGATGTCATCGCGGATTCGATGAACGCGCATATCGCAGCGAACGGAACAAGGACAATGTCGGGCTACCGCGTCAGGATCTTCTTCGACAACAGGCAGACTGCCAGAGTGGAGTCGGAGCAGACCATCAAGAAGTTCGTGAATATGTATCACGACATTCCTGCATACAGGACCTACACAAACCCTTACTTCAAGGTGACTGTGGGCGACTGCAGGACAAAGTCGGAGGCGATGTCTCTTCTTACACGCATCAAGAGTGCTTTCCCTAGCGCGTTTGTCGTGAAGGAGAACATCGAGTATCCTATAGTGGACAAGGATAACGCCTATGTGGTCGACACGCTTCGCGTGCTTCGTCCGAAGGTGCAATAACTTAAGGAAGTAGTAGTGTTATGTTGAAACAAGGGTTAGAGCTGAAGCAGACTCAGAAGCTGTCTCCGCTGCAGATCCAGACCATCAAGCTCATCGAGCTTCCGATACAGGATCTGGAGCAGAGGATACGCAAGGAACTGGAGGAGAATCCGGTTCTGGATGAGGACGCGCAGTCATCTTCCGAGGAGGATGAGGCTCCAAGAGAAGTGTCTCTGTCAGAGTACAAGGAGGATGATTCCATCCCGAGCTACCGTCTCAGGTCGGACAATTACTGTAAGGACGAGCGTCCTCAGTACAACACGTTCTCTGTAAAGGAAAGCTTTACGCAGAGTCTTCAGGAGCAGTTGGGATACAGAAATCTTACCGAGCATCAGTATGCTGTGGCTTCTTTCCTCATAGGCAGTCTTGACGATGACGGCTATCTTCGCCGCAGCATCGACAGCGTCGTGGACGACCTTTCGTTCAGGGCCAACATCGAGACAGATGAGCAGGAAGTCCTTGATATGCTCAAGATCATACAGGAGTTCGAGCCTGCGGGAGTGGGCGCGAGAGACCTCAGGGAGTGTCTGCTTCTCCAGATCAAGAACCTCCACAAGTGTCCGGAGGTCGACAATGCTGTGAAGATTCTTAAGAATCACTTCAATGAGTTTACCAGCAAGCATTTCCAGAAGATAATGACAAGGATGAACCTTACTGAGGAGGAACTCAAGGCGGCTATGGCCAAGATCCTTAAGCTGAACCCTTCTCCGGGAGGTCAGATCGATGATACGTACACAGACCAGGCCCAGCAGATCGTGCCGGATTTCCAGCTCGAGTACAGGGACGGAAAGCTCCTTCTCTCGATGCCGAGGTTCTCGATCCCGGAGCTAAGGGTCAACAAGAGGTATGCTGATATCCTTTTGGAGGCTGCGAATTCTTCCGAAAGGGAGAAGAGGGAAGCAGCCGCATTCGTGAAGAAGAAGCTTGATTCGGCAAAGTGGTTTGTCGAGGCCATCAAGCAGCGTCACAACACGCTTTCAAGCACGATGCAGGCTATCATCGATTACCAGCACGACTATTTCATCGATGGTGACGAGACTCATCTGAAGCCGATGGTGCTGAAGGATATCGCCGAGAAGACCGGCTTCGATATCTCGACTGTTTCGCGAGTTGTGAACAGCAAGTACATAGAGACTCATTTCGGAATCTATTCTCTCAAGTATTTCTTCTCTGAAGGACTGGAGAATCAGGATGGAGAAGAGGTGTCTACCAGAGAACTCAAGAAGGCTCTTCAGGAGTGCGTCGATAATGAGGACAAGCACAAGCCTTATACAGACGACGAACTGGTGGACAGGATGACTGAAAAGGGCTACAAGGTTGCCCGTCGAACCATCGCCAAGTATCGCGACCAGCTCGGAATTCCTAAGGCAAGACTCAGAAAGGAGCTTTAGGATTTAAAGAAAAAGAAATAATTATAAAAAAGAGAAAAACTTTCACGGCCTTCGTCACATTTTGTTGCGGAGGCCGTGTCGTGTACATAATTTTGCGCAAAAACGTAAGATTATGAAAATGAAGGATCTATGTGCGGAGGAGAGGCCGAGGGAGAAGATGATGGACAAGGGGGCGAAGGCGTTGACGAACGCCGAGCTGCTGGCCATTCTTCTCCGGACCGGCACAGGTGGAAGGAATGTCGTGGATGTGGCTCGTGAACTGCTTGGTCTTGCTGAAGGGAAGCTGGGAGAGCTGGCTGCGATGCCTGTGGAGAAACTCTGCGGCGTGAATGGAATAGGTCCCGGCAAGGCCGTGACGGTGGCGGCGGCGTTCGAGATCGGCCGGCGCATAGCCGAAGAGGCCGGAATCGAGGAGGCGCCGAGAATGGATTCTCCTCACAAGGTCTATAGGGTGATGCTGCCGATTATGCGCCATCTGGACCACGAGGAACTCTGGGTGCTTTTCCTTAACAGGACGAACAGGCTTATCGCAAAGGAAATGATGAGCAGCGGAGGTCAGGATTCGACGGTTCTGGACAAGAGGGTAGTGCTGAGGAGGGCACTTGAGAGGAAGGCTTCCTCCGTGATTCTGGTCCACAATCACCCTTCCGGAAACGCACTGCCGAGCGTGGATGACATAAACCAGACAAGGGACATCGGGGCCGCTCTGAAGGCCTGTGATCTTCAGTTGCTGGATCACGTAATCGTCTCAGGGCGTTCATACTACAGTTTCTCGGACGAACAGCTGGTCAACGATTGATGAAGTGACCAAATAATTTACGAAAATGTTTGATAATCGGAAAATTATACATATTTTTGCGCGCTTTTTGACCGAAGCACGCTTTTAAACGCGTCGCAGAGGCAGGCACAATAAATAATGTTTAACCCACTAGTTTGTTTTTTAATCAATTACAATGGAAGAAAACAAGACAATTGCTGAGGTTGCTCCAGAGGTAACTCCAGCAGTAGAAGAAACCAAGAAGGTAGTTCTCAACGCTTCAGTAGCTCCTGAGGAGTTCGACTGGAATGCATTCGAGAACGACGATGTTTACGGCGGTTCAGTTGAGGCAATCGCTGAGCAGTACAACCAGACACTCTCTAAGGTAGTAGAGGGTGAAGTTGTTGAGGGTGTTGTTACAGCCATCAGCAAGAGAGAGGTTATCGTTAACATCGGTTACAAGAGCGAGGGTGTCATTATGGCTCCTGAGTTCCGTTACAACCAGGACCTCGCAGTAGGTGACAAGGTTGAGGTGTTCGTAGAGACCACTGAGGACAGAAAGGGTCAGCTTATCCTTTCACACAAGAAGGCACGCCAGCTCCGTTCTTGGGATATGGTAAACGCTGCTTTCGCAGCAGACGAGATCGTAAAGGGTTACGTGAAGACTCGTACAAAGGGTGGTATGATCGTGGACGTATTCGGAATCGAGGCATTCCTCCCAGGTTCACAGATCGACATCAAGCCTATCCG
>JAFYWC010000115.1 GCA_017546585.1 Bacteroidales bacterium | reverse complement strand
TCTGCTGATCCTGAAAAACCGATGAAAATCAGTGTGTGCACTGACCAGACGACAGAGGAAAACATCAGGAAAAGCGACCTTCTGGGAGCAGTTTCAGGAGAAGATATCACCATCGAAGGAAATGACATCAATATTAATTTCAATCACCTGATGTCAAAACTCTATGTCACCTGCAAAATCCAGGATGAACTGTCTGAAAAATCAGTGAAGATAAACTCTATCCAGCTGGAAAACATCTGCATTGAGGGTGGGTTCAGCTATGCTGATATGGATTATTCTTCTGAAATCGAATGCACGTTAGGAAACATCTCTATGTTCCTCAACGGCAGCGAAAATACCGCAGAAGGCATATTCTACCCTTACATACCGCAAGAAGACCCCGTACTTGTCGTAAAAACCACTATAGAAGGCGTAAATAAGGATTTTAGGTGTCCTATATCATTGAAAGACAAAAACGGCTTCCTGGGCGGAAAACGCTACAAAATGACCGTAAAGATTAACGGAACAAAGATTGAAAACTCAACAATCAATGTAGTAAAGGACTGGACGGATGACAGCGGAAGAATAGAAAGCATTGCAGATAAGAAGATACTATGGATAGGTACATCCATCCCATCTGCTGTAGAATGGTTTGGAATAAACAACAATTATCCTCAGATGATTGCCGATGCCACAGGATACACCATCGTCAACAATTCCAGACCTAGTTCTTTTCTCTGTTTCGAACCGGAATGCACCTGGACAACATCAGCGGAGCTTGAAGCATCATTCCCTTTAGGCTACTGTCTGAGTGCCACCCATAAAGAGGTAGAAGCAAAATACCGTTCTGTACTCAACAAGATAAAATTAAAAGAAAATCTCAGCCAGGATTGGGTGGACAAATGGATGAATGATTTCCTCGGACACTCCTACGAATCTCTGATCATACCATACATTGACGGAACTCTGGACGATTGCTCTATAATAATCATCGACCACGGATATAATGACAGGCACCGTACCGCATACGAGTGTCTTAAGAATACAATTCCAGGAGAAATACCGGTAGGAAAAGCGTGGCTTGAATCCCTTATAGACGTCACATCTACCTATACAGACAAACACAAATTAGACAGGCTCTCGTACTTCGTGAATATGAATAAAGTCATTGAGGAATGCTACAAGAAAAGACCTGACATCAAGATAATCGTAGGTAATTATTTCGCAACAAGAACACCTGTATTTGCGGCTGAATTCACGGAGGATATCGGAGGTGTTATGTGCGGAGACCTGATCTGCCTTGCAAATGAAGCAATAGCTGCTCAATGGGGCCTGGAATCAGTCAATGTATACAAATATACCGGCATAGACGACCCTACAGACTTCACCCAGTATATGAAGTTCTGCCCTGACGGCACCCACCCGGGAAGCGACCTTTCAGGACAGCTCAATCAGATGATCGCATACATCTACGTTAAAGAACTCCGACGCATCTTCGGCGGAAATTAATAAAGAAAGAGGGTGGCCTTACGGTCACCCTCAACTTATTGATAATCAACAGTGATTAATCCTGAAGCTTAGCGCAGAGGAACTCACGGTTGAGACGAGCGATGTGAGAAACTGTGATGTGCTTAGGGCACTCCATCTCACAAGCGCGAGTGTTTGTACAAGCACCGAAGCCGAGCTCGTCCATCTTTGCAACCATCGCCTTAGCACGCTTAGCACCCTCAACCTTACCCTGTGGGAGAAGAGCGAGTGAACTTACGCGAGCTGCAACGAAGAGCATTGCAGAACCGTTCTTACAAGTTGCAGCACAAGCACCGCAACCGATACAAGCTGCACCGTCCATAGACTCCTCAGCCTTCTCGTAAGGAATAGGAATAACGTTTCCATCAGGAACGCCACCTGTTCTTACTGATACGTATCCACCTGCCTGGAGGATCTTGTCGTAAGCCTGACGGTCTACTACGAGGTCCTTGATAACAGGGAATCCCTTTGCTCTCCAAGGCTCGATAACGATAGTGTCACCGTCCTTGAACTTACGCATATGAAGCTGGCAGGTTGTCACCTCATCGTCTGGTCCGTGTGCACGGCCGTTGATGTAAAGCGAGCAAGCACCGCAGATACCCTCGCGGCAGTCGTGATCGAATGATACAGGACCGCTGCTCTTGCATCCCTTCTCGACAGCTACCGGATCTACACCCTCAGCAATAAGCTGCTCATTGAGGATATCGAGCATCTCGAGGAAAGAGCTGTCAGAGGAGATATTCTTAACCTTATAGGTCTCAAAATGTCCTTGAGCCTTGGCGTTTTTCTGACGCCATACTTTCAATGTCAAATCCATACTAATTAGTCTTTATAGTTTCTGGTAGCTATCTTAATGTTCTCGTATACAAGCGGTTCCTTGTGGAGCTCTGGCTCAACACCCTCACCCTTGTACTCCCAAGCAGCAACGTACATATAGTTCTCGTCGTCACGCTTAGTCTCACCCTCTTCAGTCTGCATCTCCTCACGGAAGTGACCTCCGCAAGACTCGTTTCTGTTGAGAGCGTCGCGAGCCATAAGCTCACCGATTTCGAAGAAGTCAACGAGACGGAGTGCCTTCTCAAGCTCCTGGTTGAACTCACCGTTCTCACCAGCTACGTATACGTTCTTCCAGAACTCTGCCTTGAGAGCATTGATCTTCTCGATAGCCTCCTTAAGACCAGCCTCGTTACGTGCCATACCTACGTTGTTCCACATAATGAGACCGAGTTCCTTGTGGAATGAATCCACAGATCTCTTACCCTTGATAGAGAAGAGCTTCTCGATCTTGTCAGTGATAGCCTTCTCAGCCTCAGCGAACTCAGGTGCGTTGACGTCAGTCTTAGGCTCCTTGAACTTGCCTGCGAGGTAGTCACCGATAGTGTAAGGGAGGATGAAGTAACCGTCAGCAAGACCCTGCATAAGAGCAGAAGCACCAAGACGGTTTCCACCGTGGTCAGAGAAGTTAGCCTCACCGATTGCGTAAAGACCTGGAACAGTTGTCTGGAGGTTGTAGTCTACCCAGATACCACCCATTGTGTAGTGGATAGCAGGATAGATCATCATAGGCTCCTTATATGGGTTTGTGTCAGTGATCTTCTCGTACATCTGGAAGAGGTTACCGTATCTCGCTCTGATCACATCCTCGCCAAGACGCTCGATAGCGGTCTTGAAATCAAGGAATACTGCGAGACCAGTGTTGTTCACACCGTAACCTGCGTCGCAACGCTCCTTTGCAGCACGCGAAGCAACGTCACGTGGAACGAGGTTACCGAATGCAGGGTAACGACGCTCAAGATAGTAGTCGCGATCCTCCTCAGGGATGTCAACACCTCTCTTTGTACCAGCCTGAAGCGCCTTTGCATCCTCGATCTTCTTAGGAACCCAGATACGTCCGTCGTTACGGAGCGACTCTGACATAAGAGTAAGCTTAGACTGCTGGTCACCGTGTACAGGGATACAGGTCGGGTGGATCTGAGCGAAGCAAGGGTTTGCGAAGAATGCTCCCTTTCTGTAGCACTGCATAGCAGCTGAACCGTTTGAGTTCATTGCGTTTGTAGAGAGGAAGTAAGCATTACCGTAACCACCTGTTGCGATTACAACTGCGTGAGCACCGAATCTCTCGATCTTACCTGTTACGAGGTTTCTTGCGATGATACCCTTAGCCTCACCGTTGATGAGAACTACGTCGAGCATCTCATAGCGTGGGTAGCTCTTTACTGTTCCGGCAGCGATCTGGCGGTTGAGCGCAGCGTAAGCACCGAGAAGGAGCTGCTGTCCGGTTTGTCCGCGAGCGTAGAAGGTACGGCTAACCTGCGCACCTCCGAAAGAGCGGTTGGCGAGAAGTCCGCCGTATTCCCTTGCGAAAGGAACACCCTGTGCAACGCACTGGTCAATGATGTTGTTGCTGACCTCGGCAAGACGGTAAACGTTTGCCTCGCGTGCACGATAGTCTCCTCCCTTGATTGTGTCGTAGAAGAGACGGTAAACTGAGTCGTTGTCGTTCTGGTAGTTCTTAGCGGCATTGATACCACCCTGTGCTGCGATAGAGTGAGCACGACGAGGTGAGTCGCTGATGCAGAACACCTTCACGTTGTAGCCAAGCTCTCCGAGTGAAGCAGCTGCAGATGCTCCACCGAGACCTGTACCAACTACAATGACTTCCATTTTTCTTTTGTTGCCTGGGCTGACAACACGGATCTGAGATTTGTGCTTTGTCCATTTCTCGGCCAAAGGACCCTCAGGAATCTTAGAAATAAGTTTTTCGGCCATTTTATAGAGTGTTAGTGAAATTTCGGGCACAAGTTTAAGCAATTTACCCCGATTAAACAACACTAACCGACCGATTCCCTATCATTTATGATAGGTAGACATCAGAATTTGAGAGATTCAACGGCTTTTTCTATGCTGCGGACATATTTCACCGCCGCTTTGTCGTACTTCCGGAGGTATTCCTCCTGTCCGAAGGCACCGCCGGCAAAGCCTGAGTAAAGGCGGGAAAAATCCTCGTATATGCCCTTCTCCACAGCCGCGAAATACGTAGACAGCCATTCAGCCTTTTCGAGGTCCATAGGCCCCTTTCTGCCCTCCGGGAATATGTATGCATATTTGACGGAATTCGAAAGGTCGCAGAGGTGCGAATACACCGAATCGGAAGACTTCTTCATCGCTCCCGGGATATGGTCCTCCGCAGACAGCGGAACAGGCACCATAGCCGAACTTGACGGGTGTCCGAGAGCAGTCCAGAACACGATTCTTTCAGGAGACTCCCCCGGCTTCACGCCCTGGATCACAACAGACGCAGAAGTGATTGCGCGAGGTATGTAAAGGCTGTCTCCCTGGTGCTTATAAGATCTTGAAAGAGAATTCATTATAATATCAGGACCTATGCAGCGGAAGCGACTCCCCTCCTTCTCCATCGAGGCGAAGATTTCAGAAGCTGTGCGATACCTTTCCACGCCCTTCCAGTCCTCCTTTCGGCCGGTCACAGAGAAGTTGGTGACCACGCAGTATCCGTCCTCCATTCCGGTCACATCCCTCTTCACGTAACCGTCGTTCCAGGTCTCATAGTAAGCCGCCCCTCCAAAGGCGTCAATGCAGCCGAAATTCGCCTCGACTCCCATCGGGCGGGACAGAGTGTCCAAAAAGTGTTCAAAGTCACTTAAATCGGCGCAGATTTCCAATGCGCGGTACATAAGGACTCCTTCGCGGTCCATCTCGGAAGCCGGAACGTCATCGTTCTTCAGGCAATATGAAGCCGTATTCATTATCGAGAAGCCCGCAGTGTTTGTACCGATCCACACTTCCCTGCCCAAAGGGCCCTCTTCCGAGTTCACCAGCCCTATGAAGCTGTACTTCTCCCCCTTGAAATGTTCCAGTCTGTTGTCCAGAAAGCCGGTGTCGCGGTGTTTCCACATCAGAGGTCTGCCGTCAGGCGATGCGCTGCCGGAAATTATGACGGACGTACAGGCACAGACAGCCACCGGAATCATCATCCCGATGGCTGCCAGAAGTATGCATAATCTTTTCATTTCTTAGAACAATGTAGGGTCGTCCATATTGATGTTTCCCTTCTCGAGACCGAGGTGGCGGTAAGCGAGATCCGTCGCTTCCCTGCCTCGCGGAGTCCTCATAATGAATCCCTCCTTGATAAGGAACGGCTCGTATACCTCCTCGAGGGTTCCCTGGTCTTCGCCCACCGCTGTCGCGATGGTATTGGCTCCGACCGGACCGCCCTTGAACTTTGTGATGATTGTCTTAAGTATCTTATTGTCAATGGCATCCAATCCCCTCTTGTCGATGTTCAAGGCGTCAAGCGCATAGCGTGCTATCTTGAGGTCGATGCTTCCGCTGCCCATAACCTGGGCGAAGTCGCGGACGCGGCGGAGGAGCGAGTTGGCGATACGAGGCGTGCCGCGGCTGCGGAGCGCGATCTCGTAAGCCGCATCCTGCTCGATCGGAACCTTCAGGATGGAAGCGCTTCTCTTTACAATATTTACAAGAGTCAGCGTGTCATAGTATTCCATCGCGCAGGTGATGCCGAAGCGGGCGCGGAGCGGAGAGGTCAGCAGACCGCTGCGCGTAGTCGCACCTACGAGAGTGAAAGGGTTCAGGGAAATTCGCACCGAACGCGCTCCCGGACCTTTATCTATCATAATATCTATGACAAAATCCTCCATTGCGGAGTAAAGATACTCCTCCACAACAGGTGAAAGTCTATGGATTTCGTCGATGAAGAGCACATCGCCCTCTTCAAGAGAGGTCAGAAGGCCGGCAAGATCGCCCGGCTTGTCGAGAATCGGGCCGGAAGTCACCTTCATATTGACTCCGAGCTCGTTGGCTATGATGTGCGCCAAGGTTGTCTTTCCCAGTCCCGGAGGGCCGTGGAAGAGACAGTGGTCGAGGGACTCCCCTCTCATTTTTGCAGCCGCCACAAAGATCTTCAGGTTGGACACTATCTTGTCCTGACCGGTGAAGTCCGAAAGGTCCTGCGGACGGATAATTCCGTCGAAATCTTTATCTTTGCCCTCATTGATATTGTGCGGGTCGAAATCAGTCGCCATAGCCAAACAAAAAAATTATGTACAAATATATAGATATTTATTTAAAAATTGATGATGATTATTTCGCTGTTAATATGTTGATAAGCGAAAAACACACCTGAAAGTCAATATCTTACCTACCCCATAAGTTGTTGATAAGCCTGCTGTGAACTCCTTGAAAAAATGTTGAAGGAAAATTTTGAAATTATTTCCGACTGCCGTTATATATGGAAATATTTCAATAACGAATTTAGTTTTTAGAGGTTTTGAACAGGGTTTTCAACAGGTTATCAACCGAAATTTGCACTAAATGTTAATAAGTACAAAATCCGTAACCAAACTTGCGGAAAAGATTGAAAAATCGAACGAAGTCTTCTGTTCCGGCCTCTTTCTTTCGGCCAGATGGTTCGTCGTGTCTCAGCTGGATTATGATGATATTCAGCTGATTGTGATGCCTGACAGGGATTCTGCAGAGTATTGTTCGGTGGACCTTTATAATCTTATAGAGGGCGACTGCGTGTTTTTCCTTCCCGATTCCGGCAAGAAACTCGAGAGAAGCAACTATAAGTCATCGCTCGGCGTGCAGAGAACTTCCGCCATCGGCAAGATCCTGGACCACAAGGAGGGAAAGCTCGTCATTGTGACTTATCCTTCAGCGCTCGAGGAGGGGATTCCTGATGCCGCAAAGATCAAGGATTCGCTTCTCAAACTCAAGGTGGGTGACGAGGTCAGTCACGACACTATAGTGCAGGCCCTTTTCGACAGCGGATTCGAAAGGGTGGACTTCGTGGCCGAGCCGGGTCAGTTCGCCATCAGGGGAGCCATCGTAGACATATTTTCATATTCATACAATGATCCTTTCCGTGTCTCGTTCTTCGGAGACGAGATCGAGACCATAAACATATTCGACTGCAACACCCAGCTTTCAAAGGAAAAGGTGCAGGAGGCGGAGATATATCCCGACATTGCTGTGTCTGAAGAAGAGGAATCGGTCGTTCAGATCGCGGACATTCTTCCGAAGAACACCCTGGTGTGGCTCGACTCGTCGGATATGTACACCAACAGGACATTCTGGCCGCTTCTCCAGAAGTACCGCAGGATATATATGGAATTGCCGTTGTCCCGCCAGGATGAGGATGCGGTGAAGTTCAGCATCGTGCCTCAGCCTGTGTTCAACAAGAACTTCGAACTCCTTACCGCTGACATCAGGAAGCGTATGGAGGAAGGATACCGTGTGAGGATCTACGGCGAGAAGCAGTCTCAGATCGAAAGACTCAGATCCATACTTGTCCAGAACGGGGGAGTGATGCCTGAGTTCATTGCCGGCTGCAACATTCATAACGGCTTCATTGACAATGAAAACAAGGTCTGCTGCTACAGCGACCACGAGATATTCGACCGTTTCCATAGGGTCAGCCTCAGGAGAACTGTCGAGAAGAGCGAACAGCTCACCATCAACGACCTCACTTCATTTGCCATCGGAGACTATATCGTGCACATCGACTACGGTGTGGGCATCTTCGGAGGCCTTGTCAGGATGAAGGACGACAAGGGCCGTATGCACGAGGTGGTGAAGCTTATATATAAAGATAACGATATCGTTTTCGTATCCGTTCACGCTCTCCACAAGATTTCACGTTACAAATCGAAGGATTCCGAACCGCCTAAGATCCATAAGATCGGTTCGAAGGTATGGCAGAACCTCAAGGCCAGCACCAAATCCAAGGTAAAGGACATAGCCAAGGACCTCATCCAGCTCTACGCAAAGCGCAAGAGCGCAAGAGGCTTCGCATTCTCGGCGGATACATATCTCCAGCAGGAACTTGAGTCATCGTTTATGTATGAGGACACTCCGGATCAGGAGAAGGCTGTGAACGCTGTCAAGAGGGATATGGAGGACGATTGTCCTATGGACAGACTCGTCTGCGGCGACGTGGGCTTCGGAAAGACCGAGGTGGCGGTCAGGGCTGCATTCAAGGCTGTGGCTGACAGTAAGCAGGTGGTGGTGCTTGTGCCTACGACCATCCTTGCGCTCCAGCATTTCAAGACATTCCAGTCAAGACTCAAGGATTTCCCTTGCAACATAGACTATGTCAGCCGTCTCAGGACTGCGAAGGAGATTGCAGACATTCAGAAGAGACTCAAGTCGGGATCTCTCGACATAGTGATCGGTACTCATAAGCTCATCGGAAAGGGATTCGAGTTCAAGGATCTCGGACTTCTCATCATCGATGAGGAGCAGAAGTTCGGTGTGGGGGCGAAAGAGAAGCTGCGTCAGCTCAAGGCTTCGGTAGACACGCTCACGCTCACTGCCACTCCGATCCCTCGAACTTTGCAGTTCTCGCTTCTCGGAGCCCGTGACCTCTCCATCATCAATACACCTCCGCCTAACCGAATTCCTGTGCAGACAGAGATAATGCTCTTCGACTCTGATGAGGTGAAGAAAATCATAAATTACGAACTGAACAGGGGAGGACAGGTGTTCTTCGTACACAACAGGGTGGAGGAACTCCAGTCCGTGCACGACATCCTCAAGAGGCTTGTACCTGATATGAAGATCTGTGTGGCCCACGGCCAGATGGAGGCAAAGGTGCTTGAGAACAAGATCCTCGACTTTATGGCGGGAGATTACGATATGCTCCTGTGTACGACCATCATCGAGAACGGTCTTGATGTGCCTAACGCCAACACGATCATCATCAACCAGGCCCAGAACATCGGCCTCAGCGACCTCCACCAGCTCCGCGGTCGCGTCGGCCGCTCGAACCGCCGTTCATTCTGCTACCTTGTGGTGCCTCCTCTGGTGTCCATCACCGAAGATGCACGCCGCAGGCTCAAGGCCATCGAGGCCTTCTCCGACCTCGGCAGCGGCTTCAACATCGCTATGCAGGATCTCGATATCCGCGGTGCCGGAAACCTCCTCGGAGCAGAGCAGAGCGGATTCATCACCGATATGGGATTCGAGACATACCAGAAGATTCTTGCTGAGGCTATGGAGGAACTTGGAGTCGAGTCCGGCATCACCACCCACAGTTCTTCCGACAATTTCATTTCCGACTGTACGATCGAGACAGATCAGCTCGCCCTCATTCCGGACAGCTACATCGATCTCACCGCAGAAAAGATCAGGATATACAAGGAACTTGATTCGCTTACTTCGGAGAAGGAACTCGAGATTATGAAGGGAAGACTTACAGACCGCTTCGGACCTATACCTGTGGAACTGGACAGACTCTTCGATATCGTGAGGATCCGTCAGCTCGGACAGGCTCTCGGCTTCGAGAAGATCATCATCAAGAACGGTGTGATGATAGCCTTCTTCATATCCAATCCTATGTCCGGATATTACAGGTCGGAAAGATTCTCGAAGATACTCGAGAGCGTGAGCCTGCATCCGAACCTTTTCGAGATCAAGCAGCCTGACAACAGGCTCAGGATTATGGTCCGCAATGTGGACGGAATCTCCAAGGCGTACCAGATATTGAAGAAATTGTAGATAATTCTTACTTTTGCCATCCTTTAAAACAGAATACAGTGGCTAATCTTCTCATCGATATAGGAAACACATCGCTCAAGGCTGCCTGGGCAGACGG
>JAFYWC010000114.1 GCA_017546585.1 Bacteroidales bacterium | reverse complement strand
CGCCGGGAGATTATTGAATATTTCATGCACCATCATTTTCTCCTCCTTATTCTATCCGTAAGTTGTTTGGCCCAGCCGCTGACAGCCATGACCAGCAAGGCAGTGATGGTCAACAGTGCCACCCAGGCCAGAAAATGCATCTTGATCAGTCCCCACATTTCAAGGATGCCAATCAATGCAGGGATGAAAAAGATGGCCATATTGTCGGTAAGGAAAAGCGCTACATCACGCACGGAATCCTCCTTGACGATACCTGCCATCAATGAAAGAAACAGAATTATCATTCCCAGAACGCTGCCGGGAATGAATTCACCTGTGCAGAATGATATCACATTACCTATGACCAGGTGAAGCAGAATAATAAATAAGCCTTTGAAAACTTTCACGACAAACTGTTTTACAGGAGCTTTGTGATCTCGTCCTGATATTTACGGGATATCGGGATGGACGATCTTGATGTAAGAAGGATTGATGAAATAAGACCTATTTTGGCTAATGTCCTGTTCATCTTATTAGGTTGCTTAAATCAGGGGCAAAGGTATAAATTATTTGTCAAACGCCCCTGAAAACACGCTATTTCTCCCCTATTATTGTCATTCTCCCCATCAGAAAGAAGCTTTGTCTCAATCATAATCCAATTGCTGTATTTTCACCTGCAAAATTAATCATTTGATTTTATGATTAGATTGATTACCTTTGATGGCTTATACCAAACAATTTATAAACTAAAACATTTAAAATGCAAACTATCAGACAAGTGTTCTACCTGTTAAGCTGTGTCCTGCTTCTGACAGCAGTCCAACTGCCGGTAAGTGCTGAGACTGCACCTGATGAGAAAATCATCTCGGGAAAGGTCAGTGATGAATCAGGACTGCCGCTTATGGGTGTTGTGGTGGCTGTAGAAGGAACCACCAATGGAACCATTACTGATGAGAGTGGAGCTTTTCAGATGGATGTTCCTGCAGAATCATCACTTATGGTATCGTGCATGGGTTATCAGACCCAGATTGTTTCTGTAGCTGGACAAGACTATTTCAACATAGTCCTGCTTACTGACAACGAACTTCTTGATGAGGTAGTTGTTACCGCTCTCGGTATCAAACGCTCCGAGAAGGCTTTGAGCTACAATGTCCAGAAGTTTGATGGCGAGGAGATTACAACTGTCAAGAACGCCAACTTCATCAACTCGCTCAACGGTAAGATAGCCGGTGTAAACATCAATAAGAGTGCTTCCGGAGTCGGAGGAGCTGCCAGAGTAGTCCTCAGAGGTGCCAAGTCACTTGAGGGAGACAATAACGCTCTTTACGTTGTGGATGGTATTCCGTTATTCAATACCAATATGGGTACAGACAGCGGCATCATGGGTGAGGGAAGAGCCGGTACCGAGGGTATCGCTGACTTCAACCCGGAGGATATCGAGAGCATCTCCGTGCTCAGTGGACCTTCGGCAGCGGCGCTCTATGGTAGCAGCGCAGCGAACGGAGTCATCCTCATCACCACGAAGAAAGGTCAGGAGGGCAAGCTCTCTGTTCAGTTCTCGTCATCAACAGAGTTTACAAGAGCTTATATGACTCCAGAATTCCAGAATACCTATGGAAACAAGAAGGAAATGTATGAGAGCTGGGGCGACAAGCTCGCTGTCCATTCTTCATATGATCCTAAGAAGGACTTCTTCAATACAGGTCACAATCTGGTGAACTCACTTACGCTCAATACCGGTAACAAGAGGAACCAGACATTCGTTTCCCTTTCTTCTACAAACTCTACAGGTATTGTTCCTAATAATTCATATGACAGATACAACTTCACTGTAAGGAACACATCGTCGTTCCTCAATGATAAGATGCATCTTGATCTTGGAGCATCATATATCAAGCAGTTTGACAAGAATATGGTGTCGCAGGGACAGTACTGGAACCCTGTAATGGCTGCATACCTCTTCCCGAGAGGAGAGAACTTCAATGCTATCAAGACTTTCGAGCATTTCGATGACGGTCGTAAGCTTCCAGTGCAGTACTGGCCGGTATCTGAGCCGACATATGCATCTCAGAACCCTTATTGGACTGCGTACAGGAATGTAGCCCAGAATGACAAGGATCGCTATATGTTCAATGTGGGTCTTACTTATGAGATTCTCGACTGGCTCAATGTGTCTGCACGTTATAGAATGGATAATACCCATATCAACTTCGAGCGCAGGATCTACGCTTCGTCAGACCAGAAGTTCGCTGAGGGAACAAAGGGCCACTTCGGCTACAGCAACTATACTGACCATCAGGAGTATGCTGACGCCATGCTTAATGTCAACAAGACTTTCGGTGACTTCAACCTGATGGCAAACGTCGGTTGGAACTACTCTAACTATTGGGCTCTCGAGCGTGGTTACAAGGGAACGCTCCTTGGAGTGCCAAACAAGTTCGCAGCATCAAACATCGACCCATCCAACGGACGTATTTCAGAGTCAGGAGGAGACAGCCGCGTGCGTAATCATGCGATCTTCGCGAGCGTTGAACTGGGCTGGAAGAACATTCTCTTCCTCACTATGACAGGAAGAAATGATTGGAACTCACGTCTGGTAAACACTGCGGAGGAATCATTCTTCTACCCTTCAGTCGGTCTTTCTGCTGTAATAAGCGAAATGTTCAAGGACCGTCCTGAATTCCTCTCATATCTCAAGGTAAGAGGATCATACACTGAAGTGGGTGCTCCTGTGTCACGTTCTGGTCTTACTCCAGGTACGGTTACAACCCCTATCGTCGGAGGTTCACTGGCACCTACAGGAATCTATCCTTTTACAGACTTCAAGGCTGAGAGGACACGCTCATACGAGTTCGGTATGAATATGAGACTCTGGAACAGCTTCAGAGTTGACCTGACTTACTACCATTCGAACACATATAACCAGACTTTCCTCGGTAACCTTCCTCAGTACACCGGTTACAAGCAGATCTATCTTCAGGCTGGTAACGTTGAAAACAGGGGATGGGAGGTTGCAGTAGGATATGATGAGTCATTCGCATCCGGATTCACGCTCTCATCTACCGTTACATTCTCGCGTAACGTAAACACTATCAGGGAGATGGTCAATGATTACAAGACTGATCTTATGGAAGAGTCAATCAATATCCCGGAGGTGTTCAAGGATGGTGGCCGTGTTATCCTCAAGGAGGGGGGCAGCATCCATGACATCTATGCTACAACATTCCTCAAGAAGGACCACCAGGGTTATGTTGAGGTGAAGAGTGACGGTACATACGGACTTGAGAAAGGTGAGCCTGTATATCTTGGCAAGACAACTCCAGACTTCAACCTCGGTTGGAACAACAGCCTCTCATATAAGGGCGTATCCCTCGGATTTCTCCTCACAGGAAGATTCGGTGGTGTCGTGACATCATCTACTGAGGCTCTCCTGGACCGCTTCGGAGTGTCAAAGCGATCTGCAGAGGCTCGTGATAACGGTGGCGTCATGCTGAAGGGTCAAGGCAGGACAGATGCCAAGACATACTATCAGCTGATAGGAACAGGTGGATATGAGACATCTGGATATTATGTATATGATGCTACCAACATCCGTATACAGGAGGTAACACTCAGCTATACAATGCCGAACAAGTGGTTCAATGATGTCCTCAAGGATGTGACGTTGTCCCTTATCGCAAACAACCCTCTCATGATTTACTGCAAGGCTCCGTTCGACCCTGAACTTACTCCATCGACCGGAACATACGGACAGGGTAACGATTATTTCATGCAGCCTAGTGTAAGGGGATTCGGCTTCGCAGTCAAGTTCAAATTCTAAAAGTATGAAACACCTATATATATTGATGGCAGCTGCAGTGATGCTTGGCATTACTGGCTGCAATTACGAAGAGATCAATACCAATCCGTTTGAGATGACCGAGGAGGAGGGAATGATGGATGGTATCGCGACAGGAGGACTTATCACGGCAATGCAAAGAGCGGTCATTCCAGTCGGAACTCAGGCTGATGATACAGATATCATCAATCAGTACCAGATTGCATACCACCTTTCGGCTGATACCTGGGCCGGATACTTCGGCCAGAACAACTCATGGAACGGCGGTAACAACAATACTTCATATTATCTTGTGGATTCTTGGATTTCAAGCACTTATTCAAGCTCATACACAGATCTTCTTGATTCGTGGAAGAAGCTCAAGGCAAATGCTGAGGCCAATGATACACCTGAGGTCTTCGCGCTTGCGCAGATCCTGAAGATTTCTGCATGGCACAAGACTCTTGAGTCATTTGGTCCTATGCCATACCTCCAGGCTGACAAGTCAATGCTCAATATTCCATTTGATTCTGAACAGGCTATCTATCAGGCGATGCTTCAGGAGCTTGAAGAGGCTGTGTCTGTTCTGACAGCAAAGGCTCAAAATGGCATTTCAGTGATGAGCGCGTACGATGCCGTATATGCAGGTGACGCATCGAAGTGGGTAAAATATGCCAATTCCCTGATGCTCAGACTTGCAGTCCGCGTACGATTTGCAGACAATGCTCTTGCAAAAGAATATGCCCTCAAGGCTGTAACCCATTCTATCGGAGTTATGACAGCTAAGGATGATGCGGCACAGATGAGCACAGGAGCAGGCATGGTCTTCCGCAACAATATCGAGTGGCTTTCTGAACAGTATAATGAGACACGTATGGGAGCATCGATCTATTCATACCTGATGGGTTACAAGGACCCTCGTCTGAGCGCTTATTTCAAGCCGGTTGCTGACGATTGCAGATATGGAGTCGAGGCTTTTGATGGCAAGCAGTATCAGGCTGTGCCTCAGGGACACACATATGGACAGAATGATGTCTATAAGGGTTTTTCGAAGCCAAATATCGCAAGCAGTACTCCAACATACTGGATGAGAGCGTCTGAGGTCTACTTCCTCAGGGCTGAGGCTGCACTCGCGTGGGGCAGTTCGTTCGGAGTAGATTCAGAACTCTACAAGCAGGGTATCGAGATGTCGTTCCAGGAAAACGGTATCACAGCATCTGTAGACTCATATATGTCCTCACGACTTGCGCCAACAGGATATTCGGTAAGCGGCTCATATGCATGTACTTATTCAGCACCTTGCAGCACAACAGCCCAGTATACAGGATCTGACGAGCAGAGACTTGAGAAGATTATGATCCAGAAGTGGATTGCCCTTTATCCTAACGGACATGAGGCTTGGACCGAGTGGAGAAGAACAGGTTATCCAGCACTGCACGTCGTTGATGTGAACAGAGGACAGAGCCAGGGTGTTACCGATGCATCCAAGGGTGTACGCAGAATGATTTATCCGATCAGTTTCACACAGTCGGCAGACGGAATGGAACTATACAACTCGGCTCTCCAGCTTCTTGGTGGTGAGGATAAGTCTTCAACTCGTCTATGGTGGGATTGTAAATAATTGAAAATATGAAAGTCAAATATATAGTATACGCATTTGCCCTCATCTTCTCGATGTCCTCTTGTGTGGAGGTTGAAAATATCGAGATCGATCATATCGGTGGCTACAATACTATGGATAATGAGAATAGTGAGGAATATTACAAGGAATTGAGGGCCTGGAAGGAGACCGCACGCAACTATGGTCGTCCCGTAGCCTTCGGCTGGTACTCAAACTGGGCTCCGTCAGGTGTTATGAGAAAGGGATATCTTTCTTCAATGCCTGACAGCATAGACATCGTATCTATGTGGAGCGGAACTCCAGGAAGATATGAAATCACTGAGGCTCAGAAGCGCGACAAGGAGTTCGTGCAGAAGGTTAAAGGTACAAAGCTTCTCGAAGTGAGCCTTATGTCCCATATCGGAAAGGGAAGAACTCCGGCATCGATTTATCTCCCTATCGAGAAGCAGGCCGAGGAGGAAGGATGGAGCGACAGCAAACTTGCTGAGGCAAAGAAACTTGCACGTTGGGATTTCTGGGGATTCACCTCGCATAACCTTAATGATAAGGAGAACCTGCATTCTGCTCTTGCCAATTATGCCAAGGCTCTGTGCGACACTCTTTACGTGAGCGAGTGGGACGGTTTTGATATCGACTGGGAGCCGGGTGCTGGATTCAACGATGCAGACGGAACAATCGACATTGTCTTTCTTATCAAGGAAATGGGTAAGTACATCGGACCTAAGAGTGATCCGGAGGGCAAGGGACATAAGCTTCTCTGCGTGGACGGTGAGATTTCGTCACTTCCTGCAGAACTTGATGAGTATGTAGACTATTGGATCCGTCAGACATACGGACAGTCAAGACCAAGTTTCAACGTTCCAGGTAACAGGACCGAGAAGGTCATCATTACCGAGAATTTTGAGTCATACGCGACTTCTGGAGGACACCTTCTTGAGCAGGCTGCCCTGATGCCGCAGACAGGATACAAGGGTGGTGTAGGTGCATATCGTTTTGACAATGATTACGATAATGCTCCTGACTACAAGTGGATGAGGAAGGCCATCCAGATCAATCAGCAGGTGTTTAATCAGTGGAAGGAACAACAGAATTCACAGCAGAACTAGAACTTATGGATATGAGATATAATAAATTTGTGCTCGTGCTCGCTGCAGCAGCTCTCCTCTGTGGATGTAACCCCACAGAAGAGGAACTTCTGGAGCCAAAGGTCTTCTTTGAAGAGTCTGAGCTTAGAATGGAGGTTGATGATCAGACCTCTTTGACATATGATCTTCAGGCAAGGGTTTCCAATAAGGTTGATAAGCCGGTGACCGTGACTTACGAATTCGGTGACGCATTGATGGTTGATGCCTATAATGCCAAGAATGGTACCGCCTATGAGGCTCTTGACGTGTCAAAGGCATCTTTCAGCAAGAATCTTTCCTATATCTTTGCCGGTCAGGTATATTCGACAAAGGTACAGGTGACCGTGAATGATCTGTCAGGAATCGAAGATGGTAAGTTCTATGTCCTTCCTATCAAGATCACTTCGTCTACACTTCCTGTCATTGAAGGAATCGACGTGATGTATCTTGTCATTACAAAGCCGGTTCGCATTACAACAGTGACAAACTTCACAAGCAGCTACATCAAGGTGCCTATCCCTGCAGGCAGGGTTTACAAGTCGGTGACTTATGAGGCCCTCATCAATATGAGCTATATGGGAAGCAACAACACGATTATGGGAACTGAGGGTGTCCTTATCCTTCGAATCGGTGATACAGCTCTTCCTGACGGTCATAATGACTGGCTCCAGATTGCTGGAACAAAGCAGTATCATTCAACTAATGCATTTGTGACCGACACTTGGTATCATGTTGCATTCACTTATGATCAGCCATCAGGACTTACTGCTCTATATATCAATGGTGTGAAGGCAGCTGAGTCAACTTGGGACACTCCTGAGTTCGCTTCTCTGGGTGAGTCCGCAGGTGGATTCTTTATAGGAAAGGTGGCAGGCTTTATGTGGGGTGAGCGTCCTTTCTATGGATCGATGAGTGAGGTCAGACTCTGGAGCGTTGCAAGAACAGAGAACCAGATCCGTCAGAACATGATCAATGTTGATCCTACATCGGAAGGTCTCGACTTCTACTACAAGCTCAACGGAACTGACCAGTTCAAGGGCGAGGACAACCTCTGGTATGTACGAGATATGTCCGGCAACGAACTTCACGGTCTTGTAAATGGAGGTAACTATGCTCTCAATACAAGCAACCTTTCAACTCCGGTAGCAATCAACTAGCATTGCTGGCATAAACAATAATAGAGCGACATTCATCGCTCTATTATTGTTTTATGGTGTCGCATAACTAGTTGATTACCATTACTTTCCTATATCCTCCCTGCTCCCTTTTGACGGCACGGATATGTGGTTATCTGGTTTATTGTCAGGCGATTGTGCGCCACCGTTTTGGAATGTCCTGGGCTCGGTTGACGAGCTGCCGGTTCCAGCCGGCGACGAGCCTAAATGCGAGGAGCTCCCGGACGATGTTTCCGACCTCACTCCTGCCGGATTTGCATCAGACTGGAAAAGTCCGTATCTTGTGTCGTCGCTTCCTTCGGCATACTCGACAATGGTCCGTATGTCTCAGACAAATACAGAAAATAGATACTTATGAGAAAATCATTCATTCTTGGCCTTATGGCTCTGGCGGCATTGGGATGCAACAGCGTCGATGCGCCTGCACCTTTCGGAGTCGTTCCTACCGCTCAGCAGGTGGAATGGCAGAAGATGGAATACAATATGTTCGTGCACTTCGGACCTAACACATTCTCAGGAGCGGAATGGGGCAGCGGACGAGAGAGCGCCGACATATTCAACCCTACCGCCCTGGATTGCAGACAGTGGGTCGCAATCGCAAAGGCTGCCGGTATGAAGGGAATCATCATCACTGGAAAGCACCACGACGGATTCTGCCTCTGGCCTAATCCTGTAAGCCGCCATACAGTGGCGCAGAGCAGCTGGAGAGACGGTCAGGGCGATGTCCTGAAGGAACTGTCCGACGCCTGCCGCGAATACGATATGGGATTCGGAATCTATATCTCCCCTTGGGACAGACACGATCCTCATTACGGTACAGACGAATACAACAATGTGTTCGTGCAGACATTGGAGCACGCACTTGGCAACTACGGTCCTGTGTTCGAGCAATGGTTCGACGGTGCCTGCGGCGAGGGTCCGAACGGCAAGGTGCAGGTGTATGACTGGCCTCTTTTCAACTCTACAGTGTACAAGATGCAGCCTGACGCCATCATCTTCAGCAACAGTGGTCCCGGCTGCCGTTGGGTAGGCAACGAGAGAGGTATGGCAGGAAGTACCTGCTGGAGTACAATCAATGTCAACGAAGATTTCACTGGTCCTGAACTCTCCCGTCAGGAACTCAACGAGGGTATCCAGGGAGGCAATACCTGGGCTGCGGCAGAGAGCGACGTATCCATCCGTCCGGGCTGGTTCTGGAGGGCGAGCGAGAACGACCAGGTTAAGTCGTTGCAGCACCTTCTGAAGATATATTACGAGAGCGTGGGACACAATTCCCTCCTCCTTCTCAATGTTCCGCCAGACACAAGAGGACTCATCCACGAGGCTGACTCTACACGTCTTATGGAGCTCCGCGCTGCCATAGACGAGATCTTCAGTGTGGACCTTGCAGCGGGCGCAGCTGTCGAGGCGACCAACGTAAGAGGCGGTTCAAAGCGTTTCAGTGCATCCAATCTCCTCGACCAGGACTACGACAAGTACTGGGCTACAGACGACAATGTGACTACGGCTTCATTCACCGTCAATCTTCCGGAAGAGCGCACATTCAACCGCGTTCAGCTCCAGGAGTACATCCCGCTCGGCCAGCGCGTGTCGGCATTCTCGATCGAAGCGCTTTCGGCTGACGGCGCGTGGACAACCATCGCCGAGGAGACCACCATCGGCCACAAGCGCATCGTCCACACTCCTGTGACCACCGCCACTGCAGTCCGTGTCAACATCCTTGCGGCAGAAGCCTGCCCAGTCCTCAACGGCTTCTCCCTCTTCCACGACACCATCTACTCCGCAGAATAACCCCTATTTTGCGTGAAATGTAACACTTTCACAGACAACACCTTACAAGAAGTGCGTGCTCCCCTTTGGCAGCACGCACTTTCTGTTACCGGCTGATTATCAGCCGTTTGTATTTCACGCTAAATTAGAGGCCACGGGCGCGGGCGAGGGCAGCCGGATCTGGATCGGCGCCACGGAAGCGGCGGTAAAGATCCATAGGCTCGTCGCTGCCGCCCATCTCGAGGACGTTGCGGCGGAACGACATCGCTGTCTCGATGTCGAAGATGCCCTTCTCCATAAAGAGCTCGAACGCATCCTTGTCAAGAACCTCAGCCCAAAGGTAGCTGTAGTATCCTGCACTGTATCCGCCACTGAAGATGTGTGCGAAGTATGTTGTGCGGTAGCGTGGGATGATCTCGTCGATAAGGCCCATCTCAGCGCAAGCTGCCGCCTCGAATGACTCCACGAAAGATTCCTCGGCTGCGCTCGGAATGACAGAAAGCATATGCCACTTGAGGTCAAGGATGGCAGCTGCAGCGAGCTCTGTAGTCATAAAGCCCTGGTTGAAGTTGCCTGCAGCCTCTACCTTTGCCACGAGCTCAGCCGGGATGATCTCGCCTGTCTCATAGTGACGTGCATATGTAGCAAGCACCTCCGGCTGGAACGCCCAGTTCTCCATAATCTGTGATGGAAGTTCGACGAAGTCACGTGCAACTGATGTACCTGCAACGCTCTTATATGTACACTGGCTCAACAAACCGTGAAGCGCGTGTCCGTACTCGTGGAAGAGTGTCTCCACCTGGTCGAGAGTAAGGAGTGAAGGCTTGCCGTCAACAGGCTTAGCGAAGTTGCCGACGTTCACGATGACAGGACGGATCTCTACGCCGTCAACGATCTCCTGGTTCACGAAGTTGTTCATCCAGGCACCGCCTCTCTTTGTGCTGCGTGGGAAATAGTCTGTGAGGATCACACCGATGAGTGAACCGTCAGCGTCCATCACCTTGAATCCCTCTACATCAGCGTGGTATGTAGGGATGTTCTCAAGCTTCTCATACTGAAGGCCCCAGAGCTTTGTTGTGAGGTCGAACACACCCTGACGCACGTTCTCCATCTGGAAGTAAGGCTTTGTCTGCTCCTCGTCGAGAGCGTACTTTGCCATACGCACCTTCTCAGTGTAGTATGCCCAGTCCCAAGGCTCGATCTTGGTACCCTCAGGGAGAAGACCTGCAGCGATGTCAGCGTCCATAATCTCCTGCATATCCACAATCTCCTCCTTTGCCTTGTTCACAGCCGGAGCGATGATGCCTGCGAGGAATGTATCCACTGTCTCAGGGTTGCCTGCCATCTTGTCCTCGAGGATCATCTGTGCAGGGTTCTCGTATCCAAGGAGGTTAGCCTTCTCGATACGGAGGGTCATCATCTTCATAATGAGGTCCTTTGTGTCGTTCTCGTTGCCGTTGTTGCCACGTGAAGCATATGCCTTGAACATCTTCTCGCGAAGATCGCGGTCAGCTGTTGCAGCCATTGCTCCGCCGTACTCAGAGATAGCCACACCGAACTCCTCTGCGAAAGCGTTGTTCTCTGCAAGGAGTCTGTTACCGAATGTGTTCGAGAGAGAAGAAAGCTCCATATTGATCTCACGCATACGTGCCTGCTCAGCCTCGCCGAGAGCCACACCGCTGCTTACGAAGCCGTTGTAGAGCTTCTTGAGAGCCATCTTCTGCTCCTGAGTGAGACCGAGGTTCTCCATATCGTTGTAGAGCACCTCAACCTTCGCAAAGAAATCCGGATTCATAGAGATGTTGTCCGAATGAACAGAAAGCATAGGAAGGATCTGCTCCACGATCTTCTGGAGAGAGTCTGTTCCGTCTGTCTCTGAAAGGTTGAAGAGGACACCGATCACGCGGTCGAGGATCGCACCTGACTTCTCATAGGCAGCGACCACATTCTCGAATGTTGGCTCCTCTGTGTTTGCGATGATCGCATCGATCTCTGCCTGCTGCTGAGCGATACCGGCCTCAACCGCAGGGATGTAATGCTTCTCCTTGACTGCACCGAAGTCAGGAATTCCGTAAGGGGTGTTCCACTCGCTGAGGAGCGGATTCTGATTGTTGCAAGCTACTGCTGACATAATGACTGTAGCACCTAAAATTAACTTTTTCATTTATCTATAGTTCTTTGTTGTTTTCGTCATACCAAGGTGAGCCGTCCGCCTTTCTCACGCCGCCGAGGTCGATGAGGGTGAACTGCATATCGGACTCGAACTTAGTGAGGATACCGGTGAAGCTCACAGTCTCCCTGCCTTCGAGCACAGGAGTAGGGATGTTCACATCCGACCATTTCGCATAGCCGCTTGAACGCACCTGAAGATACCTTCTCACGCCGGTGAGGCCCGGCATCTCGAAGTACTGGTTCATAGTGTAAGGCTGTGGCTTGATGAGATGCTTGCGCTCGCCCACTGTCACACCGTCGTTCATCACCACATTGTCGAAGTCGCCATTGTCGACGTGCTCCTTGAAAAGGCTCTCAGAGAGTGCCCAGGAAGTGATTCCCCAGTTGGTTCCGTCCTCGTCATCAAGGAAGAAACGGTTCTCGTTCGACTTCTTGTCAGACTCCTTCACGATGTTAGGGTCGATGTATCCGATGAGGAATACAAGGTTTGCATACTTGCAGCCTTCGATAGTCACGAGGGTTCCGAGATACTTCTCATTGTACACCTCGTTGCCGGCGATGGTCACAGGTTTCACGAGTTCCTCCTCTGTCGCCATACGTCCCTTGAACACGTGGTTGTCGATGATGGCAGAGTGCTCGAAATAAGCAGTCTCGTACTCGCCTGTCTCGTCCTTGTAGCCGATCTGGATCATTCCTTCATAGCTTCCCACTGTGAGGTCTGTGCAGTCCACATACACCCACTGGCCGAGTTTGTAGTCGTTGTAGAGACCGTTCTTGCCGATCTTGACCTCGATACCGCCTGTCTCGTCCTGGATATAGAAGCTCTTGTATACGTTTCCGGTCTGGTCGGAAGTCACGATCTGTCCTTTGATGACGCAGTGCTTTGTGATGTCGTAAGGCTTGTTGCCGTTGTCGACATACATCTGCTTCACATCGGCGATCGGCGTGAACTTTCCGAAGTCTTCATCTGTATAAATCTGCTGCTCCTGTGGATCAGGATACTTTCCGGTGAACACCGGCTGGAACTCTTCGCATCCGGCGAAGAGCGTCGCAGCAGCCAATATTACTGTATATATTCTTTTCATATCTTATAGAGATTCCTCCACTCACTCCGTTCGGTCGGAATGACAGAGAGTTTAGAATCGGAAATAGAGGTTCAACATATAGTTAATTCCCTGCATATAGAAATACTTCGAATCGAAACGATAGTATCTCTCAGCACTTTCGCTGTCGATGAGACGTGTCTGCTCGTAACCTCCTGTCTTCACCCACTTGTTGTTGGTGATGTTCTGAAGGTTGAGAGAGAAACCGAAGTTGTACTTGCGGTCGATGTACCACGACTTGCCGACACTGAGATTGAGAAGGAATACAGGGTCGAACTTCTCCTGAGCCGCCATATACTCCACCTCCACCGGTGTGAAGATACCGTCAGGACCGTTCACTGCAAGGTCGGTTCTGTAAAGCGGGTTCATATCGAGATATGAGTTCGCAAAGTACTGTGCATCGATCTCGAAGAACCAGTATGAATTGGTTCTGTAGTTGAATCCGAGGTCAGCCGCAAGCTGAGGAGTAGAAGGCACATAATGCTTCTGGTTCTTCTCCACAACATAGTTTCCATCCGCATCAGTCTCGTATGTAACATCACCGAAATCGTCTGTATACTTCTTGTAGACAGGGTGGCTCGCCCAATAAGGAACAGGCTGGTTGTCCACGATCACCTCTGCGCTGTTGTCGATGGTCTGAGTCATACGCGGAGTCGAAGTGTAGATGTACTCACCCCAGCTGAGCGCTCCCTCTACAGAGAGTCCCTGAACCGGAAGAGGAACCTTGAAACCGAGCTCGATACCCATATGGCGCTGATCGATGCCGCTCATAGCAAAGTTGGTGAATGAGTTCTGCGAGTCATCGTAGAAGCTCATCATATCAGTCTGATCCATAATCTTGGTGTAGTAACCTGTCACGCGGACATTGTATCCGTTGCTGCTGTACTGGTAGTTGAGGTCAGCGGAAACGGTCTTCATAGTCTCGAGGTTAGGAACCAGCGAGTTCCTTGTACGAGGAGATATGAATGACTGGGCGAATGTAGGAGCATCATTGAAGTAGCCTCCGTTCGCATATATTCTGTGACCTCCTGTAAAGTGGTACTGAAGACCGAGCTTTGCAGAATATGTGAAGAAATCCGAAACGGCAGACTTGCCCTTCGAACTGATAGGAACAAGTTCTCCGTTCACTGTCTCATATGTGGTAAGGCTCTTTCCGTCCACAATGAACTCGCTGCCGTCGTCATTGAGGCCAGGGAAGAGACCCTTTCTCACAAGACCCTCTCTCCAGAATGTCTCATAGCCTGCCTGAAGGGCGAGGTTCGCCTTGAAGCCGCCAAGGCTCAAGGCTCCGTTAGCCCACAATTCAGCCTTGCGTACATTTGCATAGTAGTCATATCCGTACGTGTCGCCCTTATGAAGCACCTGAGCAGTACCGTTTGCAAGATAGTATTCGAGGTCGTTCTGAACCATAGCCTGATTTGTAGCGAAATCACGCTCGGCGAACTGGTCGATGTTCATATAGTAATCACCTCCGAGAAGGTCATCCAGCCTCTTGTAGTACTCTGTGCGATTCCATTTGTAGTTGAAGCCACCGGTGAGAGTGAAGGCTCTGCTTGCGTTCCACTTCACGTTTGCACCTACGTTGATGTCATTCTGATCCACGCGGCGCTCCTCGATCACATACTTCGAGCGGCTGTCGCCGTTCGCATCGATGCTGTTCCAGTTCACGTTGTAGAGACGGTCCCAGTTAAGGTGGGCATACTCAGGGATGTTCTCCTCCCAGGCATACTGTGCCCAAGCCGCCTTCTCGCCGTTCTGACGTCCGTAGTCAGGATCATCCATCCAGTAGTAGCTAGGAAGGTTGCGGTAATAGTCCGGACGTGGATCCGGCGCATCATACCAGTCAAGAGCGGTATATCCGTTCTTTCCTGTTCTCCAAAGCAAAGTAGCCGATGCCTCGAGGTTGTCGGTAGGAGTGGCAGTATACTTGAGGATGGTCACAGGCTCGAAGGTCTTGCGGACACGTGCATTGCGCACCTTGCCGTTCTGGTAACCCCAGTTGCTGTTGTACATATTGTCGCCCATCATATCGTATACCTCCTGCGTAGAAGCGTTCTGCGCACCTCTCTGGCCCGGTGCCGCGAAAGTCACGAGGCCGATCTTATGAATGTCGCCGATCTTCTTCTCCACACCTGCATAGTATGCGAAGTTACGGTAGTAAACTCCTTTCACCCAATCGTTTCCACCTACACGGGCAGATACGTTCACAGCATATGACCAGCCGTTGTCGAGCTCTCCTGAAGCATATGTAGCCATAAGGCGGAGGCGGTAGAGGGCGCTGTTCGTCAGCGCACTGAAACGCCAGCCTGTGCGGACAGCCGAAGGCATAGCGTGGATGTTGGTCACACCGTTGTAGCCTCCGAATCCATAGTCTGACACCTCATTGCCCACAGTTGTCTCCTTCGCTCTTGTTGCCTCGTTGAGACCGCTCCAGAGAGAGAACGGAGAGTAGCCTGTGATGGCGTCGTTCATTCTGATTCCGCTGAGGTATACATCCTGGGATTCGCTGGTGTAACCTCTGTTCTTGAAGCGGATGTTGCTGAATCCGAAGCTGGCGATGTTTGTGAACGGGTCGTTGGAATCGAAGAGGATCGAAGGAGAGTCCTCGAATCCCGAGTCATCCATATCGAACTCCGCAAAGTTGGAATCGTCGACCTCAGTCACGACCTGCTCCACGATCATTCCGACGAAGATGAGGTCCTTCACATAACCTTCCACGGTAACGTTCACATTGGCATCCAGGAAGCCCGGAGCCTTGATCGTCATATCATAGATACCGTTCTCGAGTCCCTCTACGAGGAATTTTCCTTCGGCATCCGATGTCACCGTAGCAACTGTCTCGCCGCTCTGGGAGAAAGTCATCACGGCTCCGGCAATCGGCGCTCTGCCGGCACGGTTTACAACCGTACCTTTCACGCCTCCCCACTCGCTCTGTGCGAAGAGGGCTGTAGCGCAAAGCACTGCCGCAATTGTCAGTAATAGTTTCTTTATCATATTTTTTCTTGTGTGGAGATTGCCACGTCATCCTTCGGATTCCTCGCAATGACGTGTGCGTATCTTTTATTGTCCTACATCATGCAACGTGGTTGGTACTCTATCACGTCATTGCGAGAAGCGCAGCGATGTATCGGTACTCTATCACGTCATTGCGAGAAGCGCAGCGACGTGGCAATCTCGTTCACTATTTGGTAATTACTATGTAAGTAGGATAGTGGTCACTGTAGCCACCGATAAAAGCACCGTTAGAGAAGGTCCTGAACGGAGTACCCTTGTACTGTCCCGACTGGTTGGTCAGGAACTTCGCGTTGAAGATGCGTCCGTAGTAGCCTTTCTTGTGGAGCTGGCGCAGACCGAACGTTCCCTCCTGCGGGTTTGCAAGAGCATTGTTGACCAGAAGAAGGTCGTAGATGCTCCACACACCCTGATATGCGAGCGAACCGAAGCCTGCCTTGAGCATAGATGTGAAAGGAGAGAAGAAATCGACGTCAGTCACATCCTCCTTGAACTCCCTTCCGTGGAGATACTCGGCCATCGACGGATCTGTAGGATTGTCGTTCATATCACCCATACATACGATCTTGATTCCAGGATACTTCTCCTGCATCATCATCGCGTGGTTGTACATAATCTCACCGCCACGGTCGCGAAGCTGGTTACCGCCCTTCTTTCCGCCGGAACGTGAAGGAAGGTGGGCCACATATATCGCAAAGTGCTCACCATCAATAAGTCCGTGTACCATAAGGATATCGCGTGTCCTGAAATAATCACGTTCCTCCTTGCTCTGGATCCACTCGATCGAACTTCCCTCGAATGTGAACGGAATAGACTCGCTGTCGAGGAAGGTAAACACCTCTGGCTTGTAAAGCAGAGCCACGTCCACACCACGTCTGTCCGGTCCGTCATAATGAACGATCTGATAGTTCGCCTCGGCGATCTGAGGATCCATCACGAGGTCCTCGAGCACGAGACGGTTCTCGATCTCCGACACTCCGAGCAGAGCGTGCCAGGCACCGTTCTCCTCCTTCATAGCCTTGATCACCTTGGCCATATTCTGAAGTTTCTTCTGATACTTGGCCTCGGTCCACTTGTTCTTTCCTTCGGGAAGGAACTCAGAATCATTTTTCACAGGGTCATCATAGATGTCGAAGAGATTCTCCAGATTGTAGAATCCTATCACATAACTCTTTTCACCCTTCTTCTGAGCATCAGCTCCAGCGCAGAACAGCACCAAAGCCGTCAAAACAACTAGTATTCTTTTCATATTCAGTAATATCTAACTGTCATTTCGAGCGCAGTCGAGAAATCCCCTACCACCATACATCCGATGTCGTAGGATCTGCGGCTTCTATCTTCGCCGCCTTCTCCTCGCCGATCTTTACAGGAAGGTTCACGAAGAAGTCAAGTCCGGTAATTTCCTCAAGCTGATCGATAGACATCGCGTGCTGTTTTCCCGGGCTGCTCTCGGAATACGCCCTGTGCTCGAAATAGAAAGCCACTGCGTTCCAAGTGCCGAGAGTAGAAGACTTGCTGTATTTGAGGACCGCCTTGAAATAAGAATCCGGTACAGTCACATCATTCTTGTATGAATCCTTCTCGATCTTGCTTGACGGGCTCACCATACATCCTGTCACGACATAAGTCGTATCTGATGTGTTGGCGTAGCCTCTCACCTTGTCTTCAAGCTTAGCCCAGATCTTCTGATTGAGGGCAGGAAGCTGTGGAGTCATATTGGTTCCGTAATATGTCTGAGCATTAGCCTCATAGCAGCACTGGCGGTCCGCCGATGCCACCTGGTGTCCTCTGTCATAGTCTCCTGCATAACCTCCGAAAGGAGCGGCAGAGTCGTCTCCGAGAAGCGGATCCATCGCCCACTCCTCAGTTCTTCCTGCACTGCCGTTTGTATAAAGCTTGCAAAGAGGATATGCCACCCAGAGAGCCACACGGTCCTTCTGGCTCCATCCGAATGTGTAGTTGCGGTACTTCTTGCCGTTCATAGTGAAACTGTGGCTGTAGTATCCAAGGTCCGGATTGTCCATAGAAGGAAGCTCAAGCCAGCCTGTCGCTTCCAGACCGGAATTGCCTCCACCGTTATCAGAACCGGTTCCGTCACCGTTGCCGTCACCGGAACCGTTACCGTCACCCGAGCCGTTGCCGGAACCCGTATCGTCATCGTCCTTGCCGTCATCCGGGCGAGCACCGGCAGCAAGCTGCTCAAAAGAGCACTCCACCCATTTCGACCCGTTGTCAAGCACGATTGAAAGACTTCTGGTCTTCTCCGTATCATTGACATCGTATGCGAGCTTTACATTGCTCTTGTTACCTGAACCCTCAGTAACATTCAGTCTCGCCCAGTTAACAGAACCCTCATCGGCCACAAGGGCAAGGGTCCAGTTGCCTGCGCACTTCACGTTCACGAACTGTTCGCCCTTTCCGGAACCCACTGAAGGGTTCTTGATGGACACTTCAAGCACGCTGCCGCTCACGGGAGCATCACAAGAGGTCAGCACAAGGCCGCAGATAGCCATCAAGGCCACTGCGGCACTGTATATTGAAATGAATTTTATCATTACTCTGAATATATAGTGATAGACTTAATATAGACTGCTGCAGTTGTAACAGTCCAGCCAATCTCTATTTTACCAGATGCCTGTCCTTCGAATGTATAGTCTGTAGGAGATGTTGTCATATTCTTAGACGAACCAAACTGGCTGTCACCGACCTTCACACTAAGAACAGCATCTGTACCTGAGGCTCCTGCGCTGTTGACAACAATCTTGGTAATTGTGCCCTCAATACCTTCGGTTGACAATAATATTGACGATGCCGGATCTGCCTTCTTTCCCATCTGAAGACCACGTCCGTTTGAATTATCGAAGCCAAGATAATCCGAATCATTCATTACAAACGTCCACTGGAGTCCGTTCAGAGTAACATTTGAACTTCCAAGATCTCCGCTTGCGAAAGTGTATGACCACATTCCCTCGCCAGTCACCGGAGGAGTAACAGGTTCCTCTGTTCCTTCACCAGGAACGTGGCTGATATAGAAAGCAGGAACTGGATTTCCGCCACCCTGAGGTGTGCCCTGATATGAAGTTCTCTTTGATCCGAGTGTCACAGTATCACCAACCTTGAGGCCGATCTGAGAGAAAGACTTGTCGTTTGATCCTACCCACTTTGAAGTCATACCATAGATATAAACCTCACCAGTCGCATCCTTAATTGTAAAGTTACCATAGTCAGTCTTGGCAATGTTAATGATCTCACCTGTAAGCTCGTACCAAGTATCATCCTCTGCAGATGCAAGGAATTCAGCAATTGTCGCCTTCACGAGATTTGTCGGCTGTCCTTCAACAGGGAGGTCTCCACCGCCCGTATTTCCACCGTCGGTAGCACCTGCGTTGAAGTCCTTTTCAACTGCAGCAGAGAAGTCTACTGCCACGCCACCCTCGGAAGCCACGAGCTTCATATCATCAAGACGGTATGCACTTGCCACGTCAACCTGCATACAGATTGAAAGGTTCTCTGTGCCTGCAGGAACGGTGAAGTTTGCAGTTGCAACATTCCATCTTCCGTCTGCAGTACCTGCGAATGTATAGTCTGTGAGCTCAACCCACTTCGCACCGTCATTACTGAGGAAGATGTGATATTCGCTGTTTGTGAATGTGCTGCCGTAATCCTGTGAATACTTCTCAGTACCGAATGTGAGAGTAAGACCTGTAGCACCGTTGAGAGCGATGTTCTTTGTCGCGAAATAAGGATAGTCCTTTCCGAAGAAGATGTTGTTCATACCTGAACCGGCATAGTCGGAATAAGAACCGTTAGAGTTGGAGTTGTTTCTTACTGTCGCGTTCTTTGAAGCATAAGTCACGTTTGCGGCACCGGTACCTGCAGCATTCTTCCAAGCGTCAGAGCTGTCAAGGAACGGCCAGCCGTTTGAACCCTGAACCGCTGCAGACTTGTCATAGTTGTTGCTGTAGATTGCAGATGCATCAGAATCTCCGCCACCCGGGTTGCCGCCGGCGTTGCCTGCAGCGAAGTCCATCTCTACCGCCTTCGAGAAGTCGATTGCTGCGCCGCCTTCAGAGATGACAAGCTTCATATCGTCAACACGATAAACACTTGCCACGCTCACCTGCATACAGATTGAGAGAGTCTCTGTTCCCTCTGGAACCGAGAAGTCTGCAGAAGCGATGTTCCAGCGGCCCTCAGTGCCGTCACCTGCGAACGAGTAGTCAGTGAGTTCCACCCACTTTGAACCGTCCTTGCTGAGGTAGATACGGAACTCAGACTTTGTGAAGATGCTTCCTACTGCAGTGTCCTGAGAATACTTCTCAGTACCGAATGTAAGAGTGAAATCAGTTGCACCACCTAGAGCGATACCGTTTGTCGAAAGATATGCTGCGCTTCCGAAGAACATATTGTTCTTACCTGAACCTGCATAGTCCGAATGTGTTCCGTCAGAAGTAGAGTTTGCACGTGCAGACATTCCCTGGAATGTATAAGTAACGTTTTCTGCACCTGTTCCCTTCTGGTTCTTCCATCCCTCGAACTGGTCAAGATATGGCCAGCTGCTGCCGCTGCTGCCATATGTCTTTGTCGCCTCTTCCTTGTCGAAGTCGTTTGAATAGACGATGAGAGCCTCTGGAGAACCGCCAGGACCTGCCTGTGAAACAGTCAGATACTTGCTCTTCATACCGATAGTGAACTTGAGGTCTGCACTACGGTCCATTCCTGTGTTCTCGAGAACTGAGACTGTAACAGTCTGATCTTCAGCAGATGCTGAACCAGACTCTGGAGATACTACGACCCAGTCCGCATCAGTCTGAACCTTCCAGTCACGTGTTGCATTGACCGAAAGTTCCTTGTCGCCACCTGCAGCATCGAAAGTCATTTCGCTTGTGCTGATGGAAATATCAGGAGTGCCGAGATTCTGTTCAGGCTCCTGACAAGATGCAAATGCCGCCAATGCCGCTACGGCACCGACAAGCAGATTTTTGATCTTCATAATTATAAACTTTAAACTTGCTTTTCTACACAATTCTTGAATCTACAAATATAAATATCGTACCCCACTTTTGCAACACCCAACCAATTGCGCGCCAGCTTCGGTCATTTCAACCAAAACTGGCGCGCAATCGTAATTTTATCCTCTGAAAGACGACTAGTATTCAGATACCGGAGAGGCTGATGCCGGTGAAAGTGCAGGTATATCGAGTTTGAAAAGTGCACCTGTATTCTCCGATGCATCAAACGGAATCGCATAGAGTCTGTAGTCACAGCCCCACTCAAGCTGCACATCGGTAAGCGCATCTATATGGAAGTTGTACACACCAAGGAGTTCGTCATCCAGAAGCAGTGCACGGATCTCCTCATCTGTCGCACCTTCCTCTTCAAGCACATCCACAGGATAGATTGTGTAGATGGCGTCTGTCGCCGCTCCGCCGAGAACGAACTTCAGTCGAACCACAGCCCATCCGGCAAAGTCGGAATATGAAGCATTGGATGCAGCCAAGGCATCTCCGTCAAAATACTTCAGGACGGAAGCCGACACAGAAGCATCGGTTGCTCCTTCTGCAGGCGCATCGAACCAGCATATCGCCACTTCGGATGCATAATTTCCTTCCGAATCCACGCAGACTGCGCAGGCATAATGCCTCATTCCAGGCTTGAGCGAGAAGCTTCCTGTAGCAGCACCCCTCTGAGCGTAATACTTCACGAACTCTGCCCTATCCTCGCAGTCTCCCACAAGGATCGCCTGCTTTATCTGCTTGTCAATCAACTTCTTTACTCCCTCTGGAGTCGGGCCTCCGCTTCTGTCGAGATAATCCTGGTCAGCCACGATGGCAAGGTATGCAACGCTTGCATCAGAAGGCTTGAACGTCACGCTTGCGCTTCGAGGAGTAAGGCTGTTGTATGAGATTTCAAAAGTGACGTCAGTCGGATCGTTCGGCGTCAGAGTACGGAACTTTTCAGTAAAGAGAGGAGTAGTCAGGCCTCCGTCATAACCGAAGACGATGATCATATACTCGGTGTCCGGATCCAGTTTATCATCGAAACTGTGGACCATCTCGCCGGTATTCGTATGAAGCGGGAAGAAAGGCTTGTAGTTCTTCAGAAGGAAGTCTTGAAGTTCCTCCATAGTCATATCCCTGTACACATCCTCCGGGAATTCCAGCCAGACATATTCGTCATCGGTTGTCGGAGTGATGAACAGCATAGCGGAAGTAGCAGTGATCTGATCAAGCTCGATAGTGAATTCCATCTCCACCTGCTCCAGCGCCGGTGTTGTCTCTGTCACCATTATGACGTCAGACACCACACCACCTGTCGCATCCGTATGGCAGGCAAACACGACAAACCTCTGTTCAGGCTTTAGACCTGTCACCTCCCTCTCGTATACACCTGTCTTCATCAGGTCTGCAATGGCCACATCGCTGTTCTCCAGAATGGTGGTCTCGATGAAATTGGTCGCTGTAGCAAGCATATCATCCAGAGGGCCGAAGGTCTTCAGGTAGTCCTCGGTAGCCACGCCACAGAAATACGGTGCCTCCGTATCTGTCGGCACCACCTTCACCTTACAGTGGCTTGAATTCAGGTCAAAGACCTCGATCTCGAAGAGATCTCTAGCCGGCGGGGGCACATCCTCGCCTGGAAGTTTATTGTCGCAGGCAGCAAAAACCATTGCCACAAGCGCCAGCACATAGTATTTTATATTCATCATCATATTTGTCATATCGACATCCTTTTTGTCATATCGAGCGTAGTCGAGATATCTGTTTAATTGTAGTTATAAGCCACAGTACCACCAATCGGACAGAGAGCACAGTTCGCAAGATCATATCTTCCGTCCGACCCTGCAGCATTGACAACCACAAGCACCTTGCAGTTCTCCGCCTTCATCGACTCGTCAAGAGCCACAGTGAAAGACTTTTCCGCAGTCTGGCCAGCCTGGAGTTCGCCCATCTTCTCTCCGTATATGCGCATATTCAGCGTAGCACCGGCCATCACTCTGACAGCATTGCTGTGGGTATTCATCCAGTCCTCGCTTGCGCCCTCCTGCTTGCCACGGATTCCATCCTCCAGCACCCATACGGCGATGCGGTACTGTCCCGCCTTCGCTGCCTTGATCTGGACATTCACGCCCAAGGCGTTGCCTGTCAGACCTGCAGCTGCGGCGATTCCGACATCTGCATTGTCCTTGTGAAGCTCGTCGATGATATCAGTTATAGTGCTCACCGCCAAAGAAGTTCCGGTATTGCGTGTTGTGAGGTTGAAGGTCAGTTCCGGATAATATCCGCTGCAGAAGGCCTGCGAAAGATTGGCGGCAGCCTGTGAATACGCCGGATCCCCGTCCGCATTATAGGAGTGCGCCGCAACGTGCTGATACTTATCCACATATCCGTCCAGTTCAGACAGAGCTTTAAGCGATGTCATAAGGTTTGGACAGTTTGAGCAATATGTACCGGTATGCTGCAGAAGCATTATCCTATGCGCAAACGATGTGTTGCCGGGCTGGGGGTCTGCCGGAAGTTCAGGAATGGCGACATCCCCTGTCGGCACATCCGGTTCCACCGGCTTCTCCGTGCAGGAAACCAAAGTCGCAAGACAGACGACAGCAAGAAGTTTCAGAATTTTCATATAGGTTTATTTTAACGATTCAATGAATTCGGCAGCAGGCGAAGTGCCTCCCTTCTTTGCGGTAAATTCATACAGCGCAAACGGTCCGGTGTAGCCTTCGGCATCCTCTGCCATTCCCAGGAACGACGCCACCTGGTCATAGTGAACCACAGCGTAGCCCTGGGTCTTATCCTTGTCGGACTTATAGTCAAGTTCTACCAGAATATCATCCCTTTCCGCCCAGGATGCGAACTCACCGTAAGTGAAAGTGGTCCTCCAGTGCGCAGCCTCAGCATTCGGCACGATAGTATAAGGCACCATCACCATTCCCTTGCACTTGCTGAACTGGGCCGGATCAAGCTCCGCGAGTTCTGTTCCGTCATAATACTTGTCAATGACAAACTCGACTGTGGCGTTGCTCTCTCTAAGTATTGCCGTTCTGAACACCTCGCTGCAGAACGGTTTCCTATAGGCAATCTTGCCGGTAGTCATATTCACTGTAGCGGCAACAATCATATACTCCGAGTCTTGGTCAAGACCTGTGAATGTCCATTTCTGCTTGCCGATCGCCGCTCCCATATCTGCGAGATACTCCGCTCTTGTGCAATAGAAGAACTCAGCGCCGTAGTCGATGCGCTCATCTATGAACCTGCAGACAGCCTCATCCTCTGAACCTTCAGATGCCACATACTCCTCAAATGTCTTCATAGACATACAGTCATAGAAATAATATAGGCCAAGTTTAGGAAGTATGTTGACGGTCACCTTGTTGTGGATGATGTCGGAAAGCACAAAGGTAATCTCCTGTTCCTGCGGCCTTCCGCCTTCCTTCTCCGTTGTGAACTCCGCCCTTGTCAGGCCGGTCGTAGGAGCCTCGTCCCATCCGAAGCACAGGATCACATAGTCGGTCGAAGGACTGAGCGAAGAGATCGGCTCAAGATCCACCACCTCACCGGCATATAGCACCTTGTCCATCGCGCCCCACTTCTGGTAAGTCGCGACGAGTTCATACATTATCTCAGCATCCGATCCATACGCCTCAAGCTGCTCCTTCGGCTGGATCGAACAGATGAACTGGTCGTTGTTGGAAGGAGTGACAGTTCCGAGAACCGAGCAGTATGTAGTACCGGTGATATTGATTTCAAATGTATTCGACGAAGCGACAGCCTTCTTTGTCCTGAAGGTCACCACTGTAGCCTTGGAATTCACATAGAAGTTGTCATCGATGCCGACAGCGTATGCGATGTACTCCGTATCATCCAGAAGGTCATCAAACACAAGGGATTCGCTTCCGACACTGCCGAGATTAGCCACCATTTCTTCTGTAGTCCTTCCCATAGCGACATAGTAATCCACAAGGGCAAGAGCGTGGGTCGCAAACGCAGTCTCGTCACCTCCCCACTGCTGGTACTGGTCCATCGAGAACACATTCATAAAGAAAACCGCATTCTCCCTATCAGCGGTAACGTTCACTGTCGCTTTCCTGAGACCGATATCAGTTATCTCGATCTTGAAACCAAGCTCATTCTGTTCTATTTCGGGTGTAGCGAACTCATACTTTGTGACTCCGGTAGTGAAATAACCTTCATAGTCAAGACCATAGGCATAGAGATAATATGACATACCCGGCATCAATCCTTCTTCCTCATCCTCGAACCTGCCTTTATGAAGGAAGCCTTCAAGCCAGTCGCTCAAGTCCTTTCCTTCGTCCATCGCTCTCTGCTCAAACCATCTGAGGTCATCATCCTGATACTTGTATTCATCCTCGAAGGAGTCATACTCAGACTTCTCCACAAGCATCACGACATAACTCATCTTGTCATCTGCAGGAACTACCGAAAAACGGCAGGATGTAGATGTCACATCCGTCACTTCCAGTTTGAAGTCATACTGTTCTTCAGGCTGTTTTTCCGGCTCGACAGGCTGCGGCTTGTCGCAGCTCCAGAGCACAAGAGAGCCCAGTATGACACAAATCACAGATAATATCCTTTTCATACAAACTATATTATTCCAAAACACAAATTTACGGAATAATTGGATAGAAGCTGCAAACATCTTCCACGGTTTTCCCACATAAGCGTGGAAGATTCAACCTTCAAAGGGGGTATCTGCCACACCCAGCCCCAAAAACCGTGGAAGATGTCCACAAAAAACAGGCGACCCCAACGGGCCGCCTGAATAAATGTATGCGATCTTCAGATTACTCTGCGTAAACTGTAAGGCTGTCCATACGAACCTGACCACCTGTGAGTGAGCTGATCACGTATGAATCTGCAGCTGCAGGCAATACGACTGTCACAACTGAACCGCTTACAGATACTGTTCCTGTTGTAATTGAGCTCTGCAATGCTGTTGCGTAAGAACTATTGTTGCAAACGAACTCGATCTTAGTCATACCTGCGTACTCAACAGTAAGCTTAGATGACTTGTAGAAACGAGCTGGCGCTGCATAGTCAGCGACGTTGCTTGTTGAAGAACCTTTGTCATTGGTAAGCTTGATTCCATTCTGCTCCCAAACCTGCTGTGAAGTTGTGAAGACTGTTCTGTTTGCCTTATCAGCAAAAGAAAGCTCTGCAGATCCGGCAGGCTGCTCCACTACTACGTCAGTGTGCTCAACGATAACACCGCCCTGAGCCATCTGAGGATTCTCATTGTAGAGAGTTCTCATACCTTTCACAGTGATGAGGTCACCCTTTGTGAGAGTGTTTGCAGGATCTGTGATACCAGCGCAAGAGAGTCTGTAAGCAAGCATCTCGCCTGTCTCGTCTGAAATGTAGATAGAGATGTTGTCGTAAGAGGCATTGTATGCCTGATAGATGCCGCTGATAGTACCTGAAACCTGATACTCGATAGTGTTATCTGTAGCAGCATTGAACTCAGCGACTGTAACCACCTTTGGACCTGCTGGCTCTACCGGCTCCTCTACAGGGTTCTCTGCCACTACGAGTGTAGGACGGATACCGTCTGTGTCGTAAGAGTTCTCGTCAGCATACCAGCAGTTCTCAGTTGCCGAATAAGCGAAACCGAAATATGTTGCTGCATTGTAGATGTCGCAAGTGCCATCTGCATAAGAATTGTCTACACACCAGAGATAGTATGCATAGTCGTCACCTGTAGGGAGGACGTCTGTAACTGTAAGGTTGCCAGACTCCCAATCAGTATGACCGACATAACGTCCGTATGAGTCCATAATTGTATAGTAGCTCATATCCGGATCATACATAAGTGTGAAGATGTTCTTCTCTGTACTTGCACCGTCGATAACGTTACCTGCAGGGAATGTACCTGTTGTCACGCCCTCTGCGAGAGGAGCCATAACCTTTGTTCCGTTGAAGAACCAGTACTGACCGTTCTCGATAGGACCTACAGGATCACCGCCTGCTGACTCGAACAAGATCTCGTAAGGCTCAGCTACAGCTACGAAAGGAAGTGCATCAGGATAACCAGTAATAGGCTCTGCATTGATCATAACGAGCTCGTCAGAAAGATCTGAATATGCATAGTCTACAGGCTCCATCCACTCGTCCCACTCAGGGTCATACTGTGTGAACACGATCTTTCCAGAAGTGTTGTTTGCCTTCTCGATCTCATAAGTACCGTACATATAAGCGCCGAAGCCTGAACCGTCCATAAGAGGAATTGCAATCACCATAGCGTCCTCCTCATAGAGGCCGAGGTCAACGAGAACATACATTCCGCTTGCGCTCAGGAGCCACTGCTTGCCGTCGAGTTCATACTCAGGCTCTGGTTCTGGAGTCTCACCTGGCTTGAGGCCTGGAGCCATAACCCATACCTTTGCATTCGCCTTGTCGAAGTATACGTCGTAAGCGCCCTCTGTGCCTGCAACCATAATGTTGTCACCACCGAGTTTTACAGCAACTTCTGCATTTACAGGATTAGTTACATCCTCTACTCTACCGTAACCTGTCCAAGTGCCTGTCTCAACGATCTTGAACTCGAACTGCTCTGGACCGCCATACATAGTCGAAGCCATCAGGAAAGGTACATTCTTGGCAACAAGATAGTCACCTTCTGCAACCATAAGTCCCTCAGGAGCGCTGTTGTTCCAATTCTGGTTCTCGATAGTACCCACAACTGTGTAAGTAACCTCTACCGGATCCGGATTCTGAGGATCCTTCTCACCTGGCTTGAAGCCCTGCTCCATTACGTAAACCTCAAGGTTCTCGAAGCTGAAATACACGTCATATGTACCAGGCTCACCGTTAAGCTTGATGTCGGCAGCGTCACCGCCAAGGTTAGCCTTTGCGTATTCTGCTGTAACGACAGCGATTTTGCCGTTTACTACACCTCTTTCAGAACCAGGAGCGACACCGATATTGGTAGCGTCTGCCCAGCTGCTGTTTGCGCGGATCTTGAATGTAAGCTCTGTGAACTCAGCACCCTTAGCGACAATCCACTCACCCTCCTTGGTCATTGGAACGTCTGATGCCCACATATTGTTCACGAAGCAACCCATCATACCCCACTGATCATCAACTGGAGCAGGCTCTGTTGCCTCTTCAGGAGTCTTGCCCTCCGACATAATGTAGAAGTGCTCGAGATCTGCAGCGAGATAGATATCATATATGCCAGCCTCAGAGACCTTGATGTTTGAACCACCCTTAGGCTGGATTGTATTAGGCTCTACGAGACCGTTACCACCGATTTCAGTACCTGACCAAGAGCCTCCCTTGAGGAACTTGAACTCAGTAGTCGCATCAAGCTCAAATCCATAGTAAACAAAATACTGATCATCAAGAATACAGAGGTAAGTTGTAGATGTCGGATCCCAACCGTTGAAAGAACCGACGAGAGCCCACTCTGAATTAGGAAGAGGATCACCACCCGGTTCCTGTCCCTCACCTGGAGCCTGTGTAACCTTCACTGTCTTAGTGAGCTCACCAGCCTTTACGGTCACTGTTGCAATACGAGCGTCTGTAGTCTCGTTGTCCTCTGCAGTAACCTTTACAGCGACAGCCTTCTCAGAAGCGTCACCGCTTGCAGGATTGATAGACACCCAATCCTGATCAGCCGAAGCTACCCAAGACTGGTTGGAAGTGACGTTGAACGAAGCCTCACCTGCCACAGCAGCGACAGCGACAGCTTCCTTATCAACATCGAGCTTTGGTGTTTCAACAGGTTCATCCTGCTTACACGCAACGGCAGCTGCTACTGCGAGCATACCGATAAGCAAATGCTTGATTTTCATAATGTTATTATTTAATGGTTGAATTTTGTTTCACGAAGTCTACAAATTTATAAAAATTTAAAATCTTCGACAATACAAGATCATTTATTTTCTAAACTGAAAATGTTTCCGCAAGGAACTATGCGTCAGCCTCATAAGGCCCCTCATAGGTTATTTCCAGATTATCATAATTTGTCGCATTGATCTTTATGATGTCGTCATCGAAGCCGACCGTCACCGTTCCGCTGTATCCGTTGGCCTTGCTGTAGACCACTCCGTCGTACTTGATGTAAAGATTCTGACTCTGCGAAAATCCGTGGGCATTTCCATCAAGGTAATTGTTCGGAATCTTTATATACACCACATCGTCACGCTCAGTAAATATCATCACAGTGGTAAGACATTCCGGATTCGGCATAAAATCAACGTAAACATCCTTTATTCTCAATGATGTACCATTATATACAACTTCATTCGTCACTACCTCTTTCGCCAAGGCATCCAACGTCTCCCCATCAAACCTTATCTTCAGCGAAGTACCGGCGAAGTCGAGGTCAAGCGCTACCACATAGTGTGCCACATCGTTCGGATCGTCAGCAATGTTCAACGTTCCAGTTGTCGCAACCTCTCTTGAGTCCACAATGAGTTCATTGAAGTTGTCCGCATAACCCACTGCGATCACATCCTCTACGTCGAGTGTTCTTCCGTGACACTTTCCGCTCTCCAGAATGACATATGCGTAATAGGTAGTGATGTCGATATCCTCAAAGTACTCGATGCCGGCAGGGGTAAGATACAGAGTTGTCGTGCCATCCCCGATCATACGGAAGGCTGTCCTGACAGGCTTCTCATTGCCTCCGATAGCGAAAACGTTCTCATTGACGACGATTCCCGGCTCCTCTGCAGACATCCTCACAGAAAGTTCCGAGCCGTCGGTCAGCACAAGGCTCACCTCCACCACAGCCACACCTTCCTTATAATTGAACAGGCAGGTTCCGGAAGTGATCTCGTCCGTCAAAGTCGACGCGACAGACTCAAGATATGCGCCTTGGAGCGCACTCATAACAGTGAACACCCTCTCTTCTGTCATCATATCGAACTCCTTACCGTTCAGCAACGGAGAAATCGCCACATAGAAATACTCTTCCTGATCGAACACTTCCTCGAACGATTCCACACCTTCCGAAGGTGTCGCAGCAATGCAGATATAATCACCGATATTGCTCAGAGCAACGCTGCCGAATGAGGCCTGCACTCCGTCCAATTCGTATGCATTCTCTCCCAGAGCCGGTTTTTCAGGATTCGGGTTATCCAGCCCTCCGCCTCCCTGTCCCGGCTGATCAGGGCCGGGCACCTCCTGGTTTGGCTGGTCTGGCTCGTCTATCTGCGGCTTCTCGCAGGACATCATTGCGACTGCCATAAACGCAGCCACTATCTTCAAAAACGAATGTCTATGCATAGGGATATCACGATTTATCGGTTCACACACCTACAAATATAACAAAAAAACGGACGCCCCTTTCGGAACGTCCGTCATTTATATTAAGCTGAATTGATTACTAGAGAGCAACCTCAAGCATTTCGTTGCCACGAGCTGGGATAACCCAGTACTCGCCCCAATCCTTCCAAGTCATCACTGACATACGTACAGTGTTTGTTGAAGACTTGTAAGCCTCGATGTAAGCACGTGGGTACTTGATCTCCCAAACAACCTCTGTATCAGAAATTGTAGTTGTGTAGTCGTCAACGTATACACGAGTATCAGGGTCAGTGTACCATCTCATCTTTGTGATGTTACCGTTCTCATCAAGCTCGTTCTTGTGCTCCTGATAGTAGTTCTTTGTACCAGTTGTAGTCCAACCCCACCAGATTGCAGTCTCACCCTCACCATCAGAGAACTGAATGTCGAAGTAGTTTGCAAAGAATGGAGCCTCCTTAGTCGAAGTAATACGAACATAGAAGTAGTCAGCGTCAGCGTAAGCCTTGAGCTCCTTTACCTTTGCGTCATCACCTTCTGCAGGGTTTGTGAACACTGCTGCAGTCTCCCAAGGGTCAGCTGCAGGAGTACCCTCAACGTGTGAGATGTAGTAAGCTGGACCGCCTACCTGATCCTGATCGTTGTAGATATCTCTCTTACCTACGAGAGTAACGATGTCACCCTCCTTAAGGCCGAGGTTTGCGAATGACTTGTCGTTCTTTGCTACGTAAGATGTAGTAAGACCGTATACATATACTGATGCACCGTCCTCACCTACGAGGTCGAAATTACCGTAAACATCGCTCTTAATGTTAGCGATAGTACCTGTAACCTTGCACCAAGTACCCTTAGACTCCGCGAGGAACTCTGTTACAGTAGCCTCCTTGGCAGCAACAACGTGCTCCTTGAGGTAAGCTGTACCACCAACCTGAGCTGCGCCGTTGTAAGCAGCTCTTGTACCGATGATAGTGATAACGTCACCCTCGTTGATGCCGATTTCTGCAAACTTCTTGTCATTGCTTCCAATCGCACCGTTGTTAGTAAGACCGTATACGTATACAGAACCTGTAGCGTCTACGAGGTCGAAGTTACCGTATGTAGTGTTCTTGAGGTTCTTTACGATACCTGTGAGCTCATAGAGAGCTGTACCCTCTGCAGCTGCGAGGAACTCCTCAACTGTCACAGCCTTGATAGCGCCAAGCTGCTCAACATCTGCCATTGCGATATAATCCTTACCATCGACGTTTGTCTTGAATGTAACAGTAGTCTTACGAGCACCACCCTCGTTAGGTGTTGCAGTAAGTTCAACGCAAGTTACACCATTGATGTCTGCAGGCTCGCCTGCTGTAAGCCAAGTTGCATCTTCTGGAATCTCAACAGAGAACTCGCCAGCCTTTACAGTAAGGAGAACAGTAGCAACACCACCCTCAAGCGGAAGAGGAGTAGAGATCACCTTCTCAAGCTTGATGAGAGACTTCTCGATCTCGATTACAGTTACGTTCTTAAGCTGTGGTGATCCGTTGTATGGAGACTGAGGTCCCTCTACTGTAACGATATCACCGACCTCGATACCGTGCTTTGAGAACTGCTTCTCAGCACCCTGATAGAGCGTACCATATACATATACAGTACCTGTCTCATCAGTAATGTACATATTACCATATGTCTCGTTAGCGATAGAGGTAACTGTACCCTTTACACGATAGATCTTACCTGTCTCTCCAGCGTTAGCCTCAGCACAAGTCGAGAGCGGAGTCTCAACCTTCTCTGCCATCTGAAGAACCTTTACATTCTGCTTTACACCGGCACAAGCGATGAGGAGAGTAACCTCTCTTGTCTCGGCTGTCGCCTCTGCAGAGAATGTAACCACAGTTTCACCAGCGCCACCGGATACCTTATCGATAGAAAGCCAAGATGGAGTGCTTGATGTCACGTTGCCTTCCTTATCTCTTACGATAATCTCAGGCCACATATCTGAAGTTTCGAAAACCCACTCCGCATTTGCAGTAACAGTAATGGAAGCTTCGCCACCGTCAACATCGAGAGAAACGAAAGACTTCGACACCTGAACCTCATCAAGGAATTCAGCCTCCTTCTGACAACCCACGAGAGCGAGGGCAGCAGCCGTGAGAGCTGTGAAAATATTTCTAAGTTTCATATTATTCCTGACAATTAATTAGTTAAACATATACTTGATACCAACTGATGCATACCAGCACTGGCCGATACCGATTGACTTGTTCCAAACCTGAGTGTCTGGATTTACAGCTGACGGAGTAGAGAATGTTGCATAACCATCCTGATCATATCCCTCATACTTAAGGATACGGCCCTCACCAAGAGCTGGGTTCATATACTTAGATACACCCCAGTTAGAGTTGAAGAGGTTAAGAACGTTCTTTACGTCAATGCAAAGCTGGAGAGTGTTAGTAGAGTTACCAGCCTTAACCTTGAAGTCGTGCTTGTAACCGAAGTCCACTCTGTGAACCCAAGGAGAGTAAACGCTGTAAGTCTCAGCGTACTTGCCCTGGTTCTTGCTGAGGTACTTGTCAGCGTGAACATAGTCCATAAAGCGAGTTGCATCATCCTCAGAAACGAAACGGAACTCACCGTTAGCAACCTGCTCATCAGTTGGGATGTAGATGAGGTCGTAGTTGTAACCGTCACCGTTCATATCGTTTGCAGTCATATAAGAGTAGTTTGAACCACCTCTCCAAGCCTCATAGATAAGGCTGAAGTGATTGTTGCTCTTATCGCTGTGAGTGATAGATGCGATAACGCGGTCTGGAGTCACATACTCTGAGTTGTGGAGACCAGGGTTGTTAGGTCCGTATACTGTACCGATGTAGTTGAGTACTGAAGATGCGTTAGAACCTGGCATACCGGTAACCTCCTTAGACACTGTGTGAGTATAAGCAGCCATCAAAGAGAGACCTGAGACAGGACGCATATTCACAGTGAATGTACCTGAGTAGCCGTATCCCTTGCTTGTGTTCTCAAGAACGTATGCTGAAGGAAGATTGTTTCCTGCTGCATCCTTCTGCTGATAGTTCTCATAGATAGGACGGTTGTCAGCACCGTTGAATCTTGAGAAGCCCTCAGTGCTTACTACGCTCCAGTCACGGAGAACAACACCGTTTACAGTCTTGTTGTAGATACCCTCAGCGCTGATAGAGAATGGGAATGATGTAGGGAAGCTGTAGTCGATAGCGAGTGAAGTCTTCCATACCTGAGGCATCTTGAACTTAGGGTCAACTGCAGAAATCTCTGAAGGAACTGTACCGTCCTCTGGAGAGATAGAGTTAGGATAACCCATCTCAAGGAGCTTTTCGAGGAGCTCCTCACGTCTGAGGACGCCACCTTCAAACACGCTCATATCTGTCTTCACACCACCGTTCTTGCCATCGCTGTTAAGCTTAGCCTGGTACTGAACCATACCTGAGTTAGTAGGCATATTTGTGAAGAACACGAGAGGGAGACGGCCTGAGAAGAGACCTGTACCTCCGCGGAGCTTGAGTGAGTTGTCGCCGAGTACATCCCAAGAGAAACCTACACGTGGAGAAACTGTAATGGCTGCTGAAGGCCACTTGCCAGTGTCGATGTGACGCTCCTGACCATCTACAACATATGTAAGGTCATAGATCGCCTGATTTCTCATAAGATCCTGATTGTCGAAGAAGAGACCGTCGAGACGGAGACCTGCAGTAAGCTTGAACTGCTCGTTCACGTTCCACTCGTCCTGACCGTAGATACCAGCCTTGTGGAATCTTACGCGGGCTGCAGGGTTAGCCTCACCGTCATAACCGTAAGTAAGACATACTACCTCAGGAGCCGCGCCTGCCTTGAAGTCCTCGAGGCTTCTGTAACGATAGTAACCTGTACCGTTTCTCATATAAGAGTTGTCAGCCATCTGATACTCGTAGTTGAGACCGGCAGTGAACTTGTGGTTACCAGCGTAGTAAGTAAGGTCATCCTTGATAGAGATGTGTGTATTGTGAACACCGTTGTTCCAAGTGAAGAGCTCATATCCGAGAGAGATGTAAGGAAGTACTGAGCTTCCGTCATCGTTACGGATATCGATGAATGGGAAGTCCTCTGAGTTGGTACCGCGCATATCATCGAGCTTAGAGAATGTTGCGAGGAACTGGTTAGAAAGGTTCTCGCTCAAACGGCTGTTGAGGTCGAGAGACACTGTACTCACGAGGTTATCCATCGAGTAGAGTGAGTTCGCATAAGCCATACCGTACTGTGAGAAACGGCTGAAGCCTGAACGTGAACCACCGTCCATTGAAGAACCGTTGGTAGAGTTCCAACCCTGGTTCAATGTGTAGTTGTAGCGAACAGCGAGCTTGTGGTTGTCGTTGATGTTCCAGTCGAGACGGGCAAGGAGCTTCATATTGCTCTCAGTTGCCGGATAATCTGTCCAAGAACCGGTATCATAGTTATATTCCTTCTTTACCCACTCAGAAAGATCTTTGAGGACACTGTTAGGAACACGTGAAATATATGCATCCGGATTAGCCTCGCCATTCTCAGAACCTCTCCATCTGTTTACCACTGTAGGGATTGTAGAGTACTCTGCGTTCACGAAGAAGAAGAGCTTGTTCTTGATGATAGGTCCACCGAGAGTGAAACCGTAAGTAGTGCTGCGATCCTTGTCACGAGCACCTGAAACCTCCTGACCTGCAGCCATATTACCGCGCATATTCTCGTTGCGGTGATATACGTATGCAGAACCCTTGAATGTATTGGTACCTGACTTTGTGATAGCGTTCACACCACCACCGATGAAGTTTGTCTGACGAACATCGTAAGGAGAGATGACAACCTGCATCTCCTCGATAGCGTCGATAGAGATAGGGTTTCCACCGCCTGGGAGGCTTGATGAAAGACCGAAGTTGTTGTTGAAGTTCGCACCGTCCACAGTGAAGTTTGCTGTACGACCGTCAGCACCTGCGAAGCTCATACCGTTACCACCGTAAGGTGAAAGACGTGTAACGTCAGTAAGGCTACGGCTTACTGTAGGGATTGAAGAAATCTCCTTGCTTGAAATGTTGGTTGCAGAACCCATCTTCTGAGCAGAGAACTTTGAAGCTGGAGCAGCGACTACCATCGCCTCACCGAGCAACTCTGAATCCTCTGCAAGCTGTCCGTTGAGAGCGAAAGTCTCAGCGAGCTGAAGATCTACATTTGTGTAAGCGAGAGTCTGGTAACCAAGGCAAGTAATCTCCACCTTGTAAGGACCGCCGGCACGCATACCGTTGATGGCATAGCGACCGTCATTGTTTGTAACAACGCCATAAACGGTACCTGAAGGCTCGTGGGTAGCAACAACTGCTGCACCTACGATAGGGTCACCGTTAGCATCAACAACACGTCCACCCAGAGCTGAAGTAGTAACCTGTGCAAAGGCTGCTACGCTCATAAGCATTGCCGCAAAAGCAGCAATAAGACACTTAATTGTTTGTTTCATAACGTTTTAGTTAAAAATAATAGGATTTTATCTTGCGAAGATAGTATTTTTAAATCGTATTACGAAGTATTCCTTACACTTTTAATCGTTCTGTCACACACTTTTAACGATTCTGTCACAGGCGTTTGGCAGTATTTTTCAACACTCTCTTCCGGACCCCTGAAAAAAAATCAAAATTTTACATCCAAAGTATTGCATATCAGAAAATTTATCTATCTTTGCGCCCCGAAAAATGTGGAGAGATTTGACCGCTTGCAACCACTTGAAAAAATGCTAAAATGTTGACAGTTTGTCACCAATGTTTTGTGTTTTTGTGTTGGCTCCGCATTTTTGTGGGGCTTTTGTTTTATACCCCTGTCATCCCGAGCGAAGTCGAGGGATCTGCAAACAAGAAACGAAAAACAGAAATACAATATGATGAATTATCTCTTCACATCGGAGTCAGTGTCCGAGGGACACCCAGACAAGGTATCTGACCAGATTTCAGACGCGATCCTCGACGAGTTCCTTCGTCAGGACCCTGAGGCGAAGGTGGCCTGCGAAACATTCTGCAGCACCGGTCTCGTAGTAGTAGGCGGCGAGGTACGCTCGGAGGACGCTTACGTAGACATCCCTAAGACAGTACGCCGTGTAATCAACAAGATCGGCTATGACAAGGCAGAGTATATGTTCGACGGCAACTCTTGCGGTATCCTCTCGGCTCTTCACGAGCAGAGCGTGGACATCAACCGCGGTGTCGTAGGAGAGGACGCAGACGCACAGGGTGCCGGCGACCAGGGTATGATGTTCGGTTATGCCTGCCGCGACACAGAGGAGTATATGCCTCTTCCGCTCGCTCTCTCTCACCAGGCTCTCCTTATGCTTGCAAAGATCCGCAAGCAGCAGCCTGAGCTTATGCCTTACCTCCGTCCTGACTCGAAGTCACAGTTCACCATCGAGTACGACGGCGACACAAACGAGCCGGTTCGTATCCACACTATCGTGATCTCTACTCAGCACGACGAGTTCACTCCTGCTTCACTCGGCAATATGAGCTACGCTGACGGCTGCGCTCAGTACGGCCAGAAGCGTGTTGACGAGGAGATGCAGAAGAAGATCCGCGAGGACGTTCAGAACATCCTCATCCCTATGCTCGTGGAGACTCTCGCACCTGAGACTGCAGCACTCTTCAAGGGTGACTACATCCTCCACGTGAACCCTACAGGAAAGTTCGTGATCGGCGGCCCTCACGGAGACACAGGTCTTACAGGACGCAAGATCATCGTTGACACATACGGTGGAAAGGGAGCACACGGTGGTGGAGCATTCTCCGGAAAGGACCCTTCAAAGGTTGACCGTTCAGCAGCATACGCATCACGCTACATCGCCAAGAATATGGTGGCCGCAGGCGTTGCACGCGAGATGCTCGTACAGGTGTCATACGCTATCGGAGTTGCACGTCCGCTCAGCATCTTCGTAAACACTTACGGCACTGCTGCAGAGGGACTTAACGATGCGATCATCGCTGAGAAGATCAACGAGCTCTTCGACCTCCGTCCGGCAAAGATCATCGAGAAGTTCGGCCTCAAGAAGCCTATCTACGAGCCGACAGCATCATACGGTCACGTAGGACGTACTCCTTACAAGGAGACTGTCACTATGATCCGCAACGGTGTCAAGACCACAGAGTACGTTCAGTTCTTCGGATGGGAACTCCTCGACTCAGTCGATATGATCAAGGCTGCATTCAACCTGTAAGAGTGCGGTAGCAAAAAACGCTGAAAACGCTCCTGATTACCCCTAAAAACCGGGGATCAGGAGCGTTTTTCGTTGTTTTTGACACCACTGATTTCAGACTAATCTACTTACTACATCCGGATCAAGTCTCGTAATGCGGCTGATCTGTTTGACAGAGGCATTGAAGTTACGCCTCATAACAGTACATAACCTCAACTTCTGCTCAATTGACAGTGCCGACATTCCACTCACACCGAATTCCGTAGCAATAAATTCATTTATCAGGCTCTTAAGTTCAGCATCCGTGTATGAAACACGGTCAGCGATTCCAAACTCAAGCTCAACCTCCGGCTCCACTTTCCTAGCTAATGCGAACATCAAACGTGACGGATGACGGAAAATAGTCTCAAGAGGCTTGGGATCAACAAAGGATTCCGGAAGAATCATCCCCTTGTCATTGACCATATAGTGATCGGGAAGGATGACTTTCGTCTTTAAGATTCTATGTCTTTTTCGCTCCGACAAGTCGTTGACAGGAGTCCCGTCCAAGACCGAATCTCCTCTGAAGTATATATTCGCTGTCGACCAGGCATAATGGTGCGGCATCACATTGATTCTTGCAGCCAGAGGATTTCTCAACACATATGCTATGGCATTCTCCAGATACTCACCATCCTTGATTTCATTAATACTCAACTGGAGATTGCCCAGGGCATTCACTTCAAGCCTAGAGAGTCTCAACCTTATGCCACAACGCCTCTTATATTCAGCGGCAAATTCGCAACAGGCCTGCCGCTCACCATAAAGAATAAAATGGAAATGATTGCTCATCAAGCAATAGCAAACGATGATGACATCGAACTTCAGGATACATACAGCAATGTCGTTGACACCTGAAATAAAGTCTTCCTCGCAAGAAAAGATAAGACCCTTCTCCAATCCTTGCGAACAAATGTGATAATACTGTTTCATTATTGGCCGGCGCGCCCTCTACCTGTCGACAACATATCTGACCAGCAAACAACGCCGGCACAAATATCCACCAAGAATCAACAACAGCAATCATACTGTCAATGATTCTCGTCACATTTTTCTCTTTTTTAAAATGATTTCTCTTTTTTTAAATTTTTCGGCTTAGACGTTGGTCCAGTGGATGGTGATGCCTTTGCGTTCCATTCCGCGGAACCAGGTCATCTGGCGTTTTGCGAACTGGTGGATGGCTGTGGCAAGCTGGGTACGCATCTCGTCACGGGTGAGTTCTCCGATGATGTGGAGTGTGACGAACTTGTATTCAAGCCCGTAGTAGATGAGGTCTTCCGCAGGAATCGGATTGCCCGGCAGAATATTACCGGCTTCATCCTTGGTACTGAGTGCCGGATGAGTGCCGTCGATCAGCCCTTTGATTTCCTCTATCATTCCTTCTTCAAGTCTGGCATCCAGGCGCTTGTCTATCTTTGCGTTGCGGACGTCGCGTGTGACGAGGGTGCCGATGTAGTATGTGTTCTTCGGCAGGAATGCCGTGCGCTGAACAGGATGTTCGGCTTCGTAGATGGCGATCTCAAGGGCACGGATGAGACGCTTGCGGGTGTCGTAGTCGGTGTTGTTGTGGAGAGGCTTCAGGGATGCAAGTCTGGCGATGAGTTCTTCGTCGGATTTCTGCTCAAGTTCCGCGCGGAGTTCCGGGTTGGCAGGCACTTCCGGGAGCGAATATCCGCAGGTGGCAGCTTCAATGTACAGACCGGATCCGCCGCAAAGGATAGGGATACCGCCCCTGTCCACGATGTCCTTGTAGGCTTTTTCGAAGTCTCTCTGGTATTCGAAGATGTTGTATTTTGTACCGGCATCGACGATGTCCATCAGATGGTATGGAATCTCCTCATACTCGTTGAGGTCCTTTCCGGTTCCGATGTCCATTCCTCTGTACACCTGACGGGAGTCGGCGGATATGATTTCCGCTCCGGCACTATCATTCAGAATCTGATTGATCTGGCGGGCGAGGTTGACAGCATAGCGTGTCTTTCCTGAGGCTGTCGGACCCAGTACGCATATCAGATCTATTTCTCCAGCAAGGTATTTGTCAAGGATTTCCCTGACATTGATTTCTTCAGCAGGAGGCAGCTCCGCCATAGGAGGAATCGGTGTGAAAGGTTTCTTTGCCATAGTGGTGCAAAGATAGTATTTTATGTAGTATTTGAGAAAAAGCGCTACATTTGCAGTCTTGTAAAAATGAAAGATTATGCCGAAAGCAAAGAGCAGTGTAGAGATAAAGAACAGAAGGGCATCGTTTGACTATGAGTTCATCGAGACCTTTCAGGCGGGAATGGTGCTGACAGGCACAGAGATAAAGTCCATCAGAGCAGGCAAGGCCTCGTTGGTGGATGCGTATTGCTATTTCAACAACAACGAGCTGTATGTCAAGAATATGCACGTTGCCGAGTACTGGTGGGGAAGCTGGGGAAAGCACGACCCTCGCAGAGAGCGCAAGCTGCTTCTGACCCACAAGGAACTGACCAAGCTGCAGCGAGCTGTGAAGGAGAAGGGACTGACCATCGTTGCGGTGAAGCTGTACATTGCAGACAACGGCTACGCGAAGCTGCTGATAGCATTGGCGCGCGGTAAGAAAGAATACGACAAACGTGCATCCATCAAGGAGAAGGACCTCCGCCGCGAGATGGACAGGATGTAAGATAACAAGCACGGTAGCAAAAAAGGCTGAAAACGCTCCTGATTACCCTCAAAAACTGGGGACCAGGAGCGTTTTCCGTTATTTTTGCTACCACCGGTTTTCAGGAACCGACCGTGGATATCAAATTAGCCTTCGGGATAGAATTTCGAAGCGACAGGGAGGCCGGAAGGGATCACGAAATGGTGATTCTCATCCTTCCAACGGTCCTCGTCCCACTCCGGTGAGATGTAGTCTCCCGAATGGTCTGCCAGGAAGGCAAGATAAGTGATCGGGAAGCCCTGGGCAAGATACTGGGACTCGTAGAAAGTCTGCACCTCGAAAAGCGCATCGACAGCGTCACGTCCGCTTACAGACGAAAGCTCACTCGAGTAGAGAGACTCGCGGTCCTCGCCATAGATGTCGGTACCGTATGCCAGGATCTTGAGATCGTTCTGACGAGCCATAGCGATGGAGTACTCGTGAAGGTAACGGCTATCTGTCTTGAGATGCACGATACCGCCCTCCTTGAGGAAGTTGCGGTAGCGGTTCATAAACAGAGGTGCTGTGAGACGCTTCTTCTCACGGCCGATCTGCGGATCCGCGAAAGTGATCCAGATCTCCGACACCTCACCCTCAGCGAAGAGAGACTCGATGAACTCGATACGTGTACGGAGGAAGCCGACATTCTTAAGTCCGTGCTCCTCAGCATACTTGGCACCCTTCCAAAGACGTGCACCCTTGATATCCACACCGAGGTAGTTGCACGAAGGATTCCTCTCGGCGAGATCGATTGTATAGTCACCCTTGCCGCATCCGAGCTCCAGAACGATAGGATTGTCGTTTCCGAAGAAATCCCTGCCCCAGTTGCCCTTGAGCGGATGGTCACAGTTAAGGACCTCAGAAGTCGCAGGCTGAATCAGACACTTGAATGTCTCGTTTTCCTTGAATTTGCGAAGTTTATCTTTTCCCATAATTACTCTGCTGATTTTTCTTTAGGAGCGCCCTGCTTCTTTCCGCGTCCAGAGCTATGGCCACCATTTCCATTGCGTGGCTTGTTGCCACCCTGCTGGCCGCCGCCCTTACCGCTCTTTTTCTTCTTCTTTTTCTTGCGCGCTTCATCGAAACGGTTGATGGCATCGTCACCTACCGCTGTAACGAACTCCGGTGCCGCCGGCACGTCGTCGCTCTTGAGCGAAACAGGCTTCTCGCCGTTGCGGTTCATCCTGATGATATCCCAAACATCCTCAGCATAAAGAGGATAGAGGTTTGCGAGAGATGACGGATCGTAAGAGAAGTACATAATCTCGCGAAGGATATCAGTCTTCATAAGATATGCAAGTCCATCCTCGAACTCGAGAGGGTTGTGAACCTTAGGAATACGGCTCTGTGCGTCCATATAGACAGCTGTCTCATAGTTCAGACAGCACTTCAGCTTGCCGCACTGGCCCGCAAGCTTCTGCGGGTTCAGCGAAAGATCCTGACAGCGGGCAGCGGAAGTCGTGATCGACTGGAAAGTAGAAATATAGTTTGAACAGCAGAGCTCGCGTCCGCACACTCCGAGGCCTCCGATAAGTCCGGCCTCCTGACGTGCACCGATCTGCTTCATCTCGATTCTGATACGGAACACCTCAGCGAACACCTTGATGAGCTGACGGAAGTCCACGCGGCCGTCTGCGATATAGTAGAAGATAGCCTTTGTGCCGTCACCCTGGAACTCCACATCACCGATCTTCATCTCAAGACCGAGCTCCGCGGCGATCTGACGGGAACGGATCATTGTCTCGTGCTCACGTGCAATGGCCTCCTGCCACTTCTCGATATCGAAAAGCTTGGCCTTTCTGTAGATCTTCTTGAACTCGAAAGTCTCAGGATTGATCCTCTTGCACTTCATCTGACGTGCTACAATAGGACCCTCAAGAGTGATGATGCCGAGATCGTGACCGTTGGCAGCCTCCACAATCACGAGATCACCTGTCTTAAGACTCTGGCCGGAAGCGTTGAGATATATTCCCTTGCGGGTGTTCTTGAATCGAACCTCAAAATAGTTCTTCATCTGCTCCTGGCTGATACCGTTAAGCCAGTCATACACCTCAAGCTTGCAGCATCCCTGACGATAGGTGCACTCAACCTCTCCGTTTTCCCCACGCTCCACGACGCATCCCCTCGAACAGTCGTATTTCTTTGATTCCTTAGAATTCTCCATAACTATATATTCATAAACATTCTGTTGACAAGGTCGCAGAAAAGAATCTTCGAACTCACGTTTCTGTCAATCATCGAAACGACCTTCTCAATGTTTGCAATAGCCTTCACACAGAAGCCTTTAGGTATTCTGGCAGCCATATCTGAGAAGAACTCTTCCTCCTCAGGGGCCACTCCCGAAATCTGCGGCAGCTTCTGCTGAAGCATAAATATCTTTCTGATGCAGTCTCCTGCAAAGTTACAAAAAGCTTTCTGTTTTTCACGTGACTCCAGCGCGGCCATAGCCTCGCCGCACTCCAGCGCTCCTGTAAGGTCGCGCGAAGTAACGGCACGAAGCAGATCCGCAAAGAGATCAAAGAACACGACAGCATCCTCATTGTCGCTCTGCGGCTTCATCGCATCCACGCGCTGCTGCTCTTCCTTCGTCAGAGGCAGCACCCTGATGCTCTGGCAACGTGAAAATATGGTCTGCAGCACCTTCTCCGGACTATGTGTGATAAACAGGAACAGCGTATTCACAGGCGGTTCCTCGACCATCTTCAGCAGCCTGTTCGCCGTCTCCTGGTTCATCTTCTCAGGAAGATAGAAGATCACAGCCTTATATCCGTCAGCAACCGAAGCAAGAGAGAGCTTCGTGATGATAGACTTGGCCTCGGCAACCGCTATGAGTCCGTTCTTGCTCTCGATACCGATGGCCTTCTGCAGGTCGGCCTCCGTAAAATACGGATCGGCAATGGCAAGTTCCCTCCAGTATTTGAGATAAGACTCCGAAGTCGGCTTGTCGTCCGATGTCTTCGGTCCCTTGTTGACAGGGAAGACGAAATGAACATCCGGATGGATCAGTTTGGACATCTGTCTGCACGACGGGCACTCTCCGCAGGAGTCGCCATCGATATGGTTGGTGCAATTCAGATACTGCACATAGGCAAGTGCCAAAGCGAGCGCACCGCAACCCTCGTTTTCATAAAGGAGCATTGCGTGAGCCACCCTGCCGCTGTCTGCCATCGAGGCCAGCGCCTTCGCCACAGATCCGTTTCCTATTATCTCAGAAAATCTCATCTCTACTTATCTCTCACTGCCGTATAATGAGCCAGCTCCACAAGGAAAGACTTCTCCTGTGATTCCGGCAGCACAGCCAAAGCGTCCACAGCCTTGGCAACATAATCCTCAAGCCTTGATACGGCATATTCAAGACCTGAATTCTCCTTCACGAAACGTACGATATCATCCCTGTACTCAGGATGTCCTACGATATCCCTCACCATCTTGCGCACCTCAGCAGCCTTCTCCTCCGACACGTTAGACAACGCCCCCAGAAGAGGAATGGTGATCTTCTGCTCCAGGATGTCGACGCCAAGCGGCTTGCCGACAGACTCTGTTCCCGCATAGTCAAGGATGTCGTCCTTGATCTGGAAAGCAATACCCAAAGCGACCGCATACTCTACTGCAGCCTTCACCACCTCCTCGGAAGCCTTTACAGACAGAGCGGCAGAAAAACAGGTGGCCTCGAAAAGCGACGCTGTCTTGCTGTAGATGATCCTGAGATAGTCCTCCTCGACTGTATCGCCGTGCTGAGCCTTCTGAAGCTGAAGGAGTTCACCCTCAGCAAGATCACTCAAGGTCTTCGAGAATATCCTTGTCACCTTCGAATCCATATCGGAGTCTCCTCCGAGGATCAGGCGCATAGCCTTCACAAGCCAATAGTCTCCGACAAGCACAGACACAGCCGGACCCATAAGTGACATAATCGTAGGTGCTCCCCTACGCTGGTCGCTGTCGTCGGCCACATCGTCGTGCAGAAGCGTAGCATTGTGAAGAAGTTCCGAAGCGGCGGCATAGCGCACGGTCGCCTCTGTGACCTTGCCGTCAGCCGCGCAGGCACGCGCAAAGACCAGCGCAAGCAGCGGTCTGAGCTGCTTGCCCGAATGCGCAAGTATAGAGTTGTTTGTGGAGTTCAGCAGACTGATGTCGCTATGAAGCACATCGTTGATGCACTCCTGCACAGCAGTCCAGTCCGAACCCAGATATTCTTTGATTTCCTTGATGTCCATATCAGTTCTGAAGCATTTCCAGCAGTTCCTCCGGCGTAGCCGCAAACTTCACGGCATCCATTGTCTCCTGCGTCATCATACCAGTGCGCACATAGTGCTGGAGCAACTGTCTTAGCGGTTCATAGAATCCCTCATAGTCAAGTACATAGATCCTTCCGTCATACTGCTTGAGGTGCAGAAGGGCAAAAGTCTCGATGACCTCGTCCAACGTACCGATGCCGCCAGGAAGCGCCACTACGGCAAACGTATCCTTTCTGAGGAAAGTCTTGCGTTCTGCCATCGTATCTGTCCAGATCACCTCGCTCAGATCAGGATATACATACTGCTCCATAAAGCGTGGAATCACACCGAGGTGATATCCGCCGCATCTGTAGAGTTCGTCGGAAATCTCACCCATAGTACCCTTGATGGTACCACCTGTGACAATACCGAATCCTTTCTCTGAAGCCCCTCTGACGAAGTCACGGGCAATCTTGTTATATACAGGGTCGATTGCGAAACTTGCCGAGCAGAAAACCGCTATCTTCTTCATATCAATTCTGTTTTAGAAAAGGAATGCAAGTGAAAGAGTCACACCTCCGAAATTCTTGCCTGTCTTGACAGAATCTGTAGCGGTGTTCCAGATCTCATTCCATCCTGCTGTCTGGCCTTCTGCGTTGAAAAGATCGCCGAAGTTCCAGTTATACCTGCATACAAGCTGAAGTTTCCAGACTTCGATTCCTCCTCCGAGACCGAGTCCGTACTCAAGACGGTTCACGCCTTCCCACTTGTTCTGCACCTTTTCCATAAATTCACCCTGAATCTTCACACCGGAAGCCTCATTGTTGAGTGCATAGCCCACGAACGGAGTAACGTCAAGGAACGGACGGAACAAAAGAAGATCCGGTCCCCACTGGAGAGACACAGGCACCTCTACATATCCCATCTTGTAGTCGAAAGTAGTGATATCGGCAATGGCACCCTCCACGAGAGAACTCTTCATATGATAGAGCACTGAAGGCTGCAAAGCGAAACCGAGCGGAAGGTTGAACTTATAGGCAAGGCCGGCGTGGAAGCCTGTCGCCATATCCTTGCTCACCTCCCTGATGTTTGTAAAGCTTGCACCGGCGACTACACCAAAGTCTCCGGCCTTGAGGGTATATGAACCCCAAAAAGTCATCACGCAGAGCGCGATGACTGTAATCAATCTTTTCATATCTGAAAATTAGAGAATTGCCTGGATCTTAGCTGCGAAAACCTCCTTGGTCGCTGCGCCGACGTGTCTGTCAACAAGCTCTCCGTTCTTGAAGAAAAGCACTGTAGGGATGCTTCTGATGCCGTACTCCATAGGAACGTCATCGCACTCGTCTACGTTGCACTTGCAAACGACAGCCTTGCCCTCGTACTCAGTTGCAAGCTCGTCGATGATAGGAGCGATAGCCTTGCAAGGGCCGCACCAAGTTGCCCAGAAGTCAACGACTACAGGCATACCGCTATTGATGATCTCTGCGAAATTCGCATCTGTAACTACTTTTGCCATAATGTTTTGTGTTATTTATTAATATTCGCCAGCGAACTCATCCACTGACACTTTCTTGTTTTTCTTTTCCTTTTTGTTCTTGTTCTTTCCGAACATCAAAGCAGCAGAAACGGTCACACCGTCAGGCTGCTGAAGGTTGATGCCCTGAAGAGAATCCTTTGCGAAAGAAGCGAGGTTCCAATTATACTGGCCAGTAATCTGGAGAATCCAGAGCTGTACTCCGACACCAAGTCCTGCACCATAGGAAAGTTCGTTTCCGATCTCCTTCATATTCAGCTTTTCAGCACCCTTCATAGCTGTCACGCTATAACCGACAAACGGAGAAGCCTGCGCAAACACTCTGACGTTCTTGTTTGCAAATCTTGGTCCCCACTGAACGTTCACAGGGAGTTTCACCGAGCCTACCTTCAAGGCCTCCATATCTCCTTCTGCGACCTGAGAGCCTACGCTGTAGACGAGGTCAGGCTGGATTGCAAACCACAATGGAAGATTCCACTGCCAGGTGATACCGAGTTCATAGCCCATAGGAGCCGCACCCTTGATGTTCTGATCTGGAAAACCTGCGCTACCCTTGATTCCGAAGCGTCCCGCGTCAGCGTCGGCAGCAAAGAACGCTGCGATTACTGCAGCCACACACAATGCAATAAGTCTTTTCATAGCAGAAAAAAATAAATTCGACCGACAAATATATAAAAAATGCCGGTCGAATACAAAATCCTAACTTATTAATATATTAATAATTCTTCTCGATATTCCAGACAAAAGCCCTGATTCCGAGGCCTGGTGTCTCCTCATCCATAGCCTTGAGTTGAGCGAGGATATCGTCCACCTTTTCATCCGGAACGAATGTCAGCATAGCGTTGTTCATTGTCGGCCACGCGTGGTTGCCGAGATGCGGCTCACCGCTGAAGCCGCCGCGGCCGGCGATGTCCTGCCACATAGTGAATCCACGCACTCCGAGAGCCTCGATCGCGTCAGCGATCTCCATATTGTATGCCTGGTCGTAAGCGATAAATATTCCTTTCATATTTTTATCCTGTTTTAATTATGCCTTAGCGGCTTTACGCGCTGCGCGGCGCTCCTGCCAAGAAGCCATCGACGCATACACTGTAGGGATGATGACGAGAGTCACGAGAGTCGAGATCGAAAGACCCCAAGCCACAACCATACCGAGCGAACGCCACATCTCTGCACCCTCGCCCTGGCCGACTGCCATAGGCACCATACCGAGGACGGTAGTGAGGGTTGTCATAAGGATAGGACGGAGACGGGACTTCGCCGCGATCACAGATGCCTCTGCAACGCTGTATCCTCTCTCACGCATAAGGATGGTGTAGTCGATGAGCACGATACCGTTCTTAACCACGATACCCATAAGGATGAGGATACCGATCATACCCATAGATCCGAGAGGTGTGCCGGTCACAAGGAGACCGAGGAGCACTCCCACGAATGCGAACGGAATCGAGAACATAATCACGAACGGACTCATAAACGACTCGAACTGTGATGCCATCACGATGTATACGAGGATGATGATCATCGCGAGGAGCATAATCAGGTCAGAGAACATCTCCTTCTGCTTCTCGTAAGAACCGGCAACCTTCACTGCAAGCTCAGACGGAATATCTGTCTCCACAAGAATGGCGTCAGTAACCTCAACGGCGTCAGAAAGGACCACGTCAGTAGCGAGCACACCTGAAACTGTGATGAGACGCTCACGGTTCTTTCTCTGGATCGAAGGAGGAGTAAGAGACTCCACAACCTCTCCGAGTTCCTTGATTCTCACACCCTTGCCCATATTGTTGTAGATGAGGATGTTCTCGATGTCCTCGATGCTTGTACGGAACTCAGGAGCATATCTTACACGAATGCTGTACTCGTCACCGTCCTCACGGTAGTAAGACATTGTAGAACCGTTCATAGCCGCGCTGAGGTATGATGCTGCAGTTGTACTGTTGAGACCGTTCACAGCAAGCTTCTCACGGTCGAAGTCCACCTGGTATTCAGGAGTGTACTCGTCACGGCTGAGAAGAGCCTGCGCGAATGCGCCTGAAGCCATCATCTTCTGCTGAACCTCTCTTGCCACGATGTCGGTAGTCTCGAAGTCGTAGCCGTAGATCTCCACGTCCACAGTCGAAGCACCACCCATACCGCTCTGTGCACCTTCGGTAACTCTTACCTTCTTGAATTCAGGATATTCCTTGAGGATGCCGCGGACGATGTCTGCGATCTCGGAGAGAGAACGCTCACGGTCCTCCATACTTCCGATGTTGATGTTGTATGACACGATGTGGCTACCGTTGTTCTGCATAGCCGCGAAAGCGTTGTCAGAGTCTGCCTGTCCCAAAGCATATGAACAGTTCACGATCTCAGGGATAGCCGCAGCGAACTTGGCGTGGATCTCGTGTCCGAGCTCACGTGTGATCGCCTGGCCTGTACCTGCAGGAAGCTCGAGCTGCACTGTAAGACGTCCGTCATCCGACTTAGGGAAGAACTCTGTCTTCACATTAGGAGCGATGAGGCCGATTGTAAGACCGAACACAACGAGTGCGATGAGCGTAGTCACAGTCCTATGGCCGATGCACCATCCGATGAGCTTTGAGTATCCTCTTGAGATCACCTCGATGAACTTGTTGAAGTTACCGAAGATGAGGTCGTGAAGCTTACCGTGCTTAGGCTTGTAGCGGAGGAACTGTGAACAGAGCATCGGAATCAGAGTGAGCGCACCGATTGTAGACACGATCATAATGATGGATGTGATCCATCCGAGCTGCTTGAACATAAGACCTGCCATACCCTTGATCATTGTCAAAGGAAGGAACACGGCGAGCATTGTAAGTGTAGACGCGATAACCGAGATACCCACCTCCTGGGTTGCGTGTACTGCAGCCTCCTTAGGCTTGGCACCCCTCTCGAGATGTGTCGAAATGTTCTCGAGTACCACGATGGCGTCGTCCACGACCATACCGATCGCAATGGACAGAGACGACATCGACACGATGTTCAATGTGTTTCCTGTAGCCCAGAGATACATCAATGATGCAAGGAGGGAAACAGGGATAGAGAGCACGATGATGAATGTCGCACGCCATCTTCCGAGGAAGAGGTAAACGACGAGCATCACGATGAGGAAGGTAAGGATAATGGTCTCCTTCAATGAGTTGAGAGTGTTGAGGATGTTGCTTGAACTATCCACTACAGTTCTGATCTCGATATCTGAAGGAAGGCCCTTCTGGATGTCCTTCATCGCCTTCTTCACACCCTTGATCACGTTCACGGTGTTGGCGTCGGCCTGCTTCTGGATGACGATCTGCGCACCCTGCTTACCGTTGATGTAAGACTCCTGGTATCTCTCCTCCACTCCGTCGACAACACGTGCAACATCACGGAGATAGATTGTCTTGCCGTTTGAATGACCCACTACGATGTTGAGCATCTGGTCTGCAGAAGTGAACTCCTTCTCCACGCGGAGCGAATATGCATTCGATCCGATGTCGATTGTACCAGAAGGCACGTTCTTGTTCTCTGCTGCGATTGTCTGCGAGATGCCGGCAACAGTAAGGCCGTAAGCCTCAAGCTTGTTAGGGTCGCAATATACCTGGATTTCACGCTGAGGGGCACCTGCGATAGACACAGTACCTACACCGGACACGCGGGCAAGCGGAGTAGCAAGCTTCTCGTCGAGGATCTTCTCGAGAGCCTGGTAGCTCTGGTTTGCAGTCGCCGCCATAATCATAATAGGCATATCGTCTGCGCTGAACTTGAAGATGACAGGGAGTGTCACTCCGTCCGGAAGGACTGAGTTCACCATATCAAGCTTGTCACGCACGTCGTTGGTAGCGACGTCGATGTCGACACCCTCCATAAATTCCAAAGTGATGAGCGCCATATTCTCCTTCGATGTCGAAGTCATATTCTTGAGGTCGCTCACACCGTTCAAGGAGTTCTCGAGAACCTTGGTAAGGTTGGTCTCGATATCCTTAGCACTGGCTCCCGGATACGAAGACATCACCATAACGACGTTCGCATCGAACTTAGGGAACCTGTCCAATGATATGTTAATCAGCGAGAAAATACCGAAGATGGCCATAGCGATGAAGACCAGCGCTGTGGTTACCGGATTATTGACCGCTTTTCTGTAAATACTCATAATATACCCTAGACTACTCGTTTACAATAACCTTGATACCATCCTTGAGACGGATCTGACCGCCGATTACGATCTTGTCGCCGTCCTCGAGTCCCTCAAGAACCTCGTACTCAGAACCCATACGGCGACCGAGAACAACCTTCTTGTAAGTAACTGTGTTGTCTGCATTGAGAACATATACGAATCTCTCGCCTGAACCCTGCTGCTTAACAACTGCAACGTCAGGAATCACAACGTTGTTGTTTGTACCGAAGTTCACTGTCGCTCTTACGAACATACCTGGACGGAGAGTCTTGTATGCGTTGTCGATCTTCACCTCAACAGTGAATGTACGTGTTGCAGGATCTACTGTAGGATAAATTCTGTTGATCTTTCCGTAGAAAGTCTTGCCAGGGATAGCGTCAGCTGTAACCTCTACTGAATCACCCTTCTTTACCTTTGAATAGTCAGACTCCGAAACGCCGATGAGGAGCTTTACAGGAACGATCTGCTCAACTGTGAAGAGAGGAGCGCTCATTGTGTACATATCACCCTGGTCGTAGTTGCGTGCTGTGATCACACCGTCAACCGGGCTGCGGAGAACAGAGTTCTCGAGGAGGTTGTCGTACTGAGCCTTGCTCACCTTGTATGCGAGTTCGATGGCGTCGAGGTCAGACTGTGAAAGTCCGCCTGCATCGAAGAGGCCTCTGAGACGAGCGAGCTCGATCTCGTTGTTCTTCATCTGGAGTTCGGCCTGGTGGAGCTGGATCATATCCATCTCAGCGAGAACCTGGCCCTTCTTCACGAAGTCTCCGATCTCAGCGTTGATCTTTGCGATACGGTTTCCGCTCTGCGGAGCGATATTGTTCTTTACAAAAGCCTGTACAGTAGATGTGTAGACAGCATCCTGAGGAACCTCACGCACGAAAACCTGTGCTACAGATACTGTAGGGTCAGCCACTGCAACAGCAGCAGTCTCCGCCTTCTTGCCAGTCATATTGCTGCAGCTTGCAGCAACAACTGCTGCCGCAACGACAAACATAGTCTTGAAAATAGTCTTCATATATATCACTTTAATTATTCATTAACGAAATCCTGACCGAGAGTCTGCTCAAGCTGTGCCTTGGCAGTCAGGAAGTTATACACAGCCTGTGAAGTTGCGAGCTGAGCCTGTGTGAGGGCGAGCTGTGCGTCGTTCACCTCGATGAGGGTGCTGCGGCCCACCTGGTATGACTTATCAACGATGTCATATCCCTTCTGGGCAGACGCTACCGCATCCTTTGCAGCATAGTAGCTCTTCATATTTGTCTCCATTGTATTCAGGCTCTGACGGATCGCGATCTTCAGCTGACGCTCGGTGTTCACTGTCTGGAGCTGCACCTGCTCATACTGGTTCTTTGCCTGACGGATCTGGTGGTAACGCTTTCCACCGGCGAAGATAGGAATGTTGAGGCTGAGGCCTACATAAGAATATGGGGTCCAACGGTACTCCTTGAAGTTGAAGTCGTTGGTCATCGCGTTGTAAGTGAAGCTGAACGCAACAGCGAGCGATGGGATGTTTGCATACTTCTGAAGCTTGATTGTCTCTGCAAGCATTTCCGCCTGGATAGCAAGCTGCTTCATTGTAGTGTTTCTGTCAAGTGAGATGCTGTCGTGCTGGTGAATGTCATAGAACATATGCTGAGACCAGTCCTCGAGCTTGCCGGCCACGTCGATGTTCATATCGAGGTCTACGCCGAGCACAGCCTTGAGCTGCCACAATGCGAGGATGACAGAACCCTCTGCGTTGTATACGTTAGGGACAGCGTTGGCAACTGTTGTCTTCGCTCTGAGGAGTTCCATATCTGAAACCTTCTGAGCCTTGTACTTCTTCTCTGTCTCCTCGAGGTTCTGAACGGCATTCTCGTATACCTGCTTGTACACCTCGAAAGCCTCCTTTGCGAGAAGTGTAGAGAAGTATGCGTTCTTAACCTGGGTCACCATATCGAGACGTGATGAACGAGCCTTCTCAACTGCAAGTTCCACATCCATTCCTGAGATCTTGAGGCTCTTCCAGAGCTGCATATTCACCAATGGCATAGATGCAGTCACACCTGCACTCCAGGTGTTCCAACGGCCCATCTCGATTCCGCCTGACGAGTCTGAAGATGAAGACTCCGAACCTGACGCATCTGTTTCAGGGATCTCTACTCCGTCAGGAATCTCTGTTCCTTCCGGAATTTCTGTACTTCCGCCTGCAGCTCCACCCAACATAGAGCTCATATCGAAGTCCATATACATCACCTGCTTCTTGATTGTACGCTGATATGCTCCAGATGCGTCGATCTGAGGGAAGAGAGAGGCATAGCTGCCTTTCCTGGCATATTCAGTCCTTTGGATTTCAAGGTCTGCGACCTTTACTGAGACATTTTCACTCAAAGCGATTTCGAGTGCCTGTTCCAATGTGATCACTACCGGAGTCTCGGAAGTCTCCGCCTGGTCAAGGATCTCCTTGTACTGTGCAAAAGCACATACCTGCGAGAAGATCATACCGATGGCAATCACTGCTGTTACCGCTAATTTCTTCATTTTATATTACACTAAACTATAATTGTTCAACAAAGGGGATTTGGGAGCACAAATTTCACGCCATCTGCGCGATATTCATTGGTCCAGAATTATATAGATTTGGTCTATAATTCCAAAAGCCTTATATTTGGGGCACAAAAGTACAAAAATGAGTGAAAAAAGGCAAAAGAGCACACTCCCAGCGGTTTTGTTCGGTGAGAAAAGTGTCAAGAAAGTAGGCTATATCGACGACTATATCTTCGCCTGCGAAGTCGAGGGTGAGGACCACATAATATACTCCAAACCGAGGAAGCCGAAATACCACCTTGTGATCATCGTGGTGGAAGGCTACATCAATATGGTCATCAACGGAGAAAAGTTCAGGTTCGGCAAAAGGACATACATCAACCTGCCGACCTGGGTGGACATCTACGAGATCGAATACGGCGGAGGATTCCGCGCTATGACCACCGCGACAGACAAGAGCGTCGTGGAAGACATCTTCCGCAACCGCAACCCCTTCCCGCCGGACTTCAAGTTCAGAATCGACCACGGCCTGGGAGGACAGATTATGGAAAAACGAGACCTTGACATCCTCTGCAAGGACATCAGGAATATGATCGACTCCCTCTCCAACAAGAACCATTATTTCGCAGAGGAGGTCAACTATGCATACTTCTACATACTTCTTACGGATATGGCGGATATGGTGTGGAGAAGATACGGAAGATATGAGCCTATGCACCATACGGAGATGAGACGCGCAGACGGCATCCTGAAGGAATTTTCCGAACTGCTCGTACAGAACATCAGGACGGAAACCAGTGTAGGATTCTACGCCGAAAAACTCTGCATATCAAAGCAATACCTTTCGTTGATCGTGAAGGAGAAACTACGTGTGACCATCGGCACCGTAATGGCAGCGATGAGAGTGGAGATTGCAGCGAGTATGCTGCGAGACCCGGAACTGAGCATCCAGGAAGTGGCCGAGGCGATGTCCTTCTCTGACCAGTCCTCATTCGGAAAGTTCTTCAAGAAGCACACGGGACTGTCACCTCTTAAATACAGACAGAACCTCAAAAAGACGTTGCTGACGCTCCGTCCTAAAGAGGTACTTCAAGCCACTCGTACTCGCCTCCCCAGACCTCAAGGAATTTCATAAAATCCGCATTGGAAAGCACCACGCTTCCGGTGTTGTCGCAAGGGTGGAAGCTTATGTATTCCGCTGTCTGAAGATCCTTGTCCAGGAAGAGTTTCACTCTATGGCCGTTAGGGAAATGTTCTTTTGTAAGTTCCTCAGTATAAGGGTCGTGGATGAGGCCGAGCGGAGAGACGGAGCCGGGCAGAAGGCCCAGGCAACGTTCCATACGCTCGGCTGAAGCAAACGACAGTTTGCCCTGCTTGAGCATATGCTCGAGAGAGTGGATCGCGAGTTCCTTATGACACTCGAACACCACGAGATAGTGGCGGTTTCCCTTATGGTTTCTGAAGAAGAGGTTCTTGCAATGAACCGAATCGATTTCCTTCCAGTATTCCAACGCGATTTCGATGGTCGGAAGAGGAGGATGCGTATGAAGTTTATAGCCGAGGCAGTGCTTCTCAAGGAAGCACAGCACCTCGGCTATCTTTTTATTTTCAATCTGTTCCATTATTTTGCTATCTGCTTGATCTTGCGCATCTTGGCAGCCTCGAACTTGGCTACAGCCTTATCCTTGCGGAGCTGCTCCACCTTGGCCATCGCCTCTTGATGCTTAGCCTCCAGCTGCTCTGAAGTGATGCGCTCCTGTGGCAGTCTCTTCACACCCACCGGTGTGTTGAAAGAAAGTCCCATCGACGAGAACTGAGCGATAGACTTCTTGCCTGAAGATGCGATGAAGTCCTTGGCCGGAGAAGCACCGTCCTGAGTGAATCTGAGAGGGATACGGTCAAGTTGGGTCGGATTGTTCTGATTGTCGTATGCGAGAGCCACCAAAGTCATCGGAGTGTCATACTTGACAATGAGATTTGTCGACAATCTCGAAAGACCGTCACACTCAAGCTGATCATAGAACTGCTCATCCGGATACTTCTCGGCATCGGTAAGTTCATATGGATAGAGGATGTAGTAGAATGCGCTGTAGTCGCCGTTTACAGTTACCTTGAGAGGCATCAGTGCATCGCCGCTCGAAAGAAGTGCCTCAAACTGGCTCTGACCCGCACGTACGAGTTCGCCGAGGTCATAGTATGGACCGTAGTTCCAATCGAATGTGATGTTCGCATACTGCTTGATCGGAGTAACGAACGACTCGCTGAAATGTACGTCCGACAGGAACTCTCCAGTATCGTAATCCATAATCACGGCACCTACCTTGTACTCGGTGTTTGCATAAAGATCCCACGCTGTGGCAGCATCGTCTCCCAATGAAAGCTCCCAGGATGCGAATGCCGCAAAATCATCCTCGTACCAATACTCGACATACTGTCTGATATATGACTTGGCATCCTCTGCCGTATAATTCGAAGGATATACCAGCCAATGATAGAACTGTCCCTTGTCGGAAGGTGTGATGGACACGAATGCATTGTCCACATCTGGAACGATCTCAAAGTCGAATGTACACTCCTTAGGATCACCGGCAGGAAGAGTCTTGATGTCCGCCTTCTGCATTGCAGCCGTTGTCATTGTTCCGGCCTTGTATCCGAAAGCAAGGAAAGTATAATCGTTGTTCGGACGCATTCGGCTGTAGTTTCTTGTCATACTGCCCTGGAATGTGTACTCGCTGAGGATATAGTCATACTTGGTTGTGACGAACTCGAATATCTCCTCGTCGGTCATACCTGCAAGCTCATCCGCTCTGATGTTGATGAGCGCATACGGATCCTCGTTTGTAGCGGTGACTGTAGCATCGGCAGACGACTGGGTCACATTGTCGACAGCGAGCGTAAGCTGATTGTCCGACTTGTCGATCGGCTGACTCTTGTGACTGTATGTGGAGATCGGTCCTGTAAGTCGGCACTGCTCGTCCCATCTTGACGCGAAGATGATGTACTCGGTGTCGGCAGTAAGCTCGAAATAGCCAAAGTCCATCACGTCCGCCTCGCTGAAAAGAAGGAAATAGTCCTCCGGACCGCTCATCATTCCGAGGTCCATAAGGTCAGCGATTGTGGCATCGATATCCTCAGCCTGGATGGCTGCACTTACGTCGCCGCCATAGTTTGAACTCCAGAGGTCCCACTGCTTCTTTGTCACGATTCCATAATAATAAGGAACACCTGTATAAGAAGGTATGATGCTGAAATTCAATATATAATCTTCCTCTTCAGCCTCAAAGGTGAAGGTAATGTCACCCTCGTAAGGATCCTCTGTCCTGAACGGACAAGACACGATATCTGTTGTTCTTTTCGCATCTTTTGTCACTCCATATGCATAGAGCACATAGTCTGTCGACGGCTGAAGACCACCGAGGTTCACGTCGTTCATCGGGCCCTTGGCAGACATCATCTCAATGAACTGAGCAAGAGTGAGGTCGTTGATGTCGGCAAGGTATTCGAAATACTCTATATCGCTCCTGAAAAGTTCATCAGGAGTCTCATAATATTCGAATCCCTCCTTGTATGTAACCATCGGAATCCAGGTCAGATCCGGATCTGTAGTGTCTACCGAGAAGATGACGTTTGTCGCAGTGACATTAGAGATCTCGATCGAAAGCGGATTCTCGAAGAAGTCCTGACTTACGGTCAAGGTAACGTCTTCCGCACCCTTGTAGCTGAGAGTCACCGAAGCCTGACGTACCACGCCAGTCTCGTTTGTCTCTGCCGAGACAGTCAGGATTCTTGCCTTGGATGCATCCACGTCAAGCCAATCCACATCTGCAACCGCAGAAATCTTCTCACCCTCAACAGGGTTCTCTATCACATATGCCACCTTTACAGAGCCTCCGTCGGAAGCGATCGCAAACTCTGTCTCTGCGAGTCTGATGGCAGGAACAAGCTCTACCTGAGGCTTCTCACAGGAAGCGAAAGCGAAAAGCAATGAAACTATCGCAATGAAAAAACGTGAAGTCTTCATAATTCAACTATTTAACATATTCATAACCGACCGACTCACCCATAGGGCAAACCGCACAGTTCAGCATTTCATAATTTTCGGCATTCACAGCAAGGAAGATGACCTTGCAGTTCTCGCCTTTCCAGCCGGACTCAAGATCAAAGGCGACGAGGAAACTCTGCGACTCGCCAGCCTTGAGTTCGCCGAGGTTCTTGCCGTAGATGCGCTCTGTCTTGTTTTCTCCATACATAGAGCGGAGACAGTTCTCGTGCACATTCTGCCAAGATGCATCCGCACCAGACTGGGCACCTCGGATATTGTCTTCAAGAAGCCAAGCCGCGAGGCGGTATTTTCCATCCTTTCCGGCCTTCAATCTCACGTTGGCATAGACTCCGTTCTCATCACAATCCACAACAGCGGCAATGCCTGCAGACGAAGAGCCCTTGTGCATCTTGTCGATAGACTTTCTGATGTTGTCGAAATCCAATTCATAGGAAGTCGTCAGGTCATATGTCAACCAAGGATACACGCTCACGTTGAAATTCTTCGAAAGCGAAGTTGCGTCTGATGTATATGCCGGATCACTGGCATTGTAAGAATGAGATGCAACGTGATGATATTTTGTGTTATAATTCTGATCATCAGAGAGATATCTGAGCTGAGTCATCAGTCTCGGACAGTTAGGACACTCGGTTCCGGTATGCTGAAGAAGGAGCATTCTGTGGTTGAAATCCACCCTATCCTCCTCAGCTGGAAGGGTAAGATCGCCCTTCACCGCTCTCACAGACACTGTGTTGGAGATCTCAAAGCCGCTTATGGCATAGAATGAATATATGCCTGCCTCCGTAGTCGTGAATCCGGAAGAAGCCAAAGGCTCATCAACACCGTCTAGATAGATTTCCACACTGGAAGTCACATCCTGCTCTACGCCGAGTGAATCCATAACGGTAACCATAAGTCTGGCCATATGCTCGCCGTCCGCCATAATAACGTCTGTGTCGATATACAGTTTGATGGCGCCTTCAACCTTTTCCGGCTTGATCGTCTCACAGCCGCAGATAAAGGCAGACAGCAGAATCGCTATTGCAAATAGTCTTTTCATAGGTTAATCTTATTTCTTGATAGGTTTAGCATAGTTTGTCTGAGCAGCCTTCTTTTTCTCCGGATGAACGATCATCGCAGGCTGTTTCCTGATATGGCTGTACACGAGGAAGCCGATGCCGATGAGTACGAACGGAATACTGAGCCACTGACCCATATTGAGAACCATCTCGTTCTCGAATCCCACCTGAGGCTCCTTGATGAACTCGATGAGGAAACGCATACCGAAACAGCCGATGAAGAATGTTCCGATGAAGAATCCCCTGTGGAGTTTAGGAAGTCTGTACTTGTACATCAGGATCTGGAACACACCGAGAAGGAAGTAGCTGAGCGCCTCGTAAAGCTGGGTCGGATGCTTAGGTTCTGTCTCTCCCCTGAGCTCGAAGATGAAGCCCCAAGGAAGATTTGTCACGTCACCGTATATCTCCGAATTGAAGAGGTTGCCGAGACGGATGAAAGTCGCAGCAAAGCAGACAGCGATTGCGAGATGGTCAAGAATCCACACGAAATCAAAGTCATACTTGCGACCATAATGCCTTGAGAACCACCACATTGCAAAAAGAAGAGCTATCGTTCCTCCGTGACTCGCAAGACCTCCCTTCCAAGGCATAAAGATCTCACAGAATCCCTGCCAGCTGCCAAGATAATAGTCAGGCTGGTAGAAGAGACAGTGTCCGAGACGGGCACCGACGATAGTTCCTATCAGAAGTGTGTAGAGGAGCGGATCCAGAAGCGACTCCGGAACACCTTCGCGACGGAAGAAGCCTCTGAAGATGAACCATCCGAGAATGAATCCCGAAATGAAAAGCAGTGAATACCATCTGAGCGACACGGCACCGATACCGATGATCTCAGGATCCACATTCCAGTTTATAGCCAAAACTTCAAACATATTCCTTTAATTTTAGTCTGAATTAACAAAGATAGCAATTACCTCCGACCCCACAAAGATTAATCTTGATTTTAACTGTTTACACCTTTGGATTGTTTTGGCTTAAAGTCGCCAAAGGTGTATCGAATTCCTGCACAAATCAAGCTTTTTCCGAACACCTTTGGAGAGTTTCTGCCGTTTTAGGCCAAAGGTGTCACCTCTAACACTGCAACCCTCCCGGTGACAAAATAATTAAAAAGGCGCTTGACGCCGCGGCGCACACGCCGCCCGACCCGAACGAAGTGAGCGGTCGGTATGCCCCTCGGGGCTGTCGCCCGAGGCGACTGGGGGTAAACGAGAAGAGGACGACCGATGGTCGTCCTCTTCGTAGCAATCGGAGCGTTTACGCTCTGATAGCAGCGATACCTGGGAGCTCCTTGCCCTCGAGGTACTCGAGCATAGCGCCACCACCAGTTGAAACGTAGCTTACCTTGTTAGCGAAGCCCATCTGAGTTACAGCTGCAACTGAGTCACCACCACCTACGAGTGTGAATGCGCCGTTCTCAGTAGCCTTAGCGAGGATCTCAGCGATACGGTTTGTACCCTTAGCGAATGCTGGAATCTCGAATACGCCTACAGGACCGTTCCAGAGGATAGTCTTAGAGTTCATAAGAACCTCCTCCCACATAGCGAGAGTGCTTGGAGCTGCGTCCATACCTTCCCATCCCTCAGGAATCTCCATATTTGAAACGATCTTGGTGTTTGCGTCGTTAGAGAAGTCGTCAGCAACTACAACCTCCTTAGAGAGGTAAATCTTAACGCCCTTCTCCTCTGCCTTCTTGAGTGTATCAAGAGCGAGCTGCATCTGATCGTCCTCGCAAAGTGAGCGGCCGATCTGACCACCCTGAGCCTTTCTGAATGTGTAAACCATACCACCGCCGATGATCATATTGTCTACTGCGTCGAAAAGCTTCTCGATGATAGTGATCTTTGAAGATACCTTTGCACCACCTACGATAGCTGTTACAGGGTGCTCTGGAGTCTTGAGAACGTGGTCGATAGCCTTGATCTCACCTTCCATAACATAACCGAACATCTTGTCGTTAGGGAAGTACTCGGCGATGAGAGCTGTAGAACCGTGTGCACGGTGTGCAGTACCGAATGCGTCGTTGATGTAGCAGTCAGCGTAAGAAGCGAGCTTCTTCACGAAAGCCTTCTGGTTCTCCTTTACAACAGCCTTAGCTGCCTTCTTCTCCTCGTCAGTAGCGAACTCACCTCTTGGCTTGCCCTCCTCCTCAGCGTAGAAACGGAGGTTCTCGAGTACGAGGCACTCACCCATCTTGAGGGCAGCAACCTGCTCGTCAGCAGCCTGGCAGTCGTCAGCGAACTTTACAGGTGCACCGAGGAGCTCCTCAACACGACCGAGGATGTGCTTGAGAGAGAACTTCTCAGTTACGCCCTTTGGACGTCCGAGGTGCGACATTACGATAACGGCACCACCCTTCTCAAGAACCTTCTTAAGTGTAGGGATAGCAGCACGGATACGTGTGTCGTCAGTGATCTGCATTTCAGCGTTGAGCGGAACGTTGAAGTCAACGCGAACGATCGCCTTCTTACCGGCGAAATCATAAGAGTCAATAAACTGTTGCATAATTATATTAATGTTTTTGTAAATTATATTCTTCTTTACGGATTTCTCGACTCGCTTTACTCGCTCGAAATGACAAATAAAGGACCCCTTGTGTCATGTCGAGCTTGTCGAGACATCTAAAACCGAGCAAATTTAGCAATTTTCGGGGAAATACAATAATTTACCTATCTTTGCGCACAGAAAAGACGGCGACATCGCCAATAAACAACAACGATATGATGACAATTGAAAGTCCAGGCTCATTCTGGAAGGATTACGAACTCATTGATTCCGGCAATTTCGAGAAACTCGAAAGATTCGGACCTTTCATTATGGCAAGGCCTGAGCCTAAGGCTTTGTGGGACAAGTCCCTTTCTGAAGGAGAGTGGAACAAGCTGATTCACACACGCTTCAAGACCGGAGCAGGCTTCGGCAAGGCAGGCAAGGAAGACAGCGGTACCTGGGAGCGCAAGAAGAAGATGGATGACCAGTGGTATATCCGCTACACAGGCGCACAGGAGGGCCTCAACTTCTCGTTGAGACTCGGCCTCACCTCATTCAAGCACGTGGGAGTCTTCCCTGAGCAGTCATCGAACTGGGAGTACATCTACAGGCAGACAAGAGCATTGGTGGAGAAGGCCGAGGCTGAGGGCAAACCGAAGCCGAAGGTCCTGAACCTTTTCGCATACACCGGAGCCGCATCTCTCGCAGCGAAGGCTGCAGGCGCAGACGTGACTCACCTCGACTCTGTACGTCAGGTTGTCACCTGGGCACGCGGCAATATGGAGGCCAGCCGTCTCGACAACATCAGATGGATCGTTGAGGACGCCCTCAAGTTCGCACGCCGAGAGGCAAAGAGAGGCAACACCTACCAGGGCATCATCCTCGACCCTCCTGCATACGGACACGGTCCGGACGGCGAGAAGTGGAAACTCGACGAGTGCCTCAACGAGATGCTTCAGTGCGTAGCAGCCATCCTCGCCCCACAAGACAGCTTTATGGTCCTCAACCTGTACTCCAACGGATATTCAGCCGTGCTCGGAGAGACAATCGTGAAGCAGGCATTCTGTATGAAGACAGCATACAAGTCACTCGACTTCGGAGAACTCGTATTGAAAGACAGCTACGGCAAGAACCTGCCGCTCAGCGTCTTCGTCAGACTGGCAAGATAAATCGAGTAGTCTATCCTATTTCTTGAAGTCAAGAAGAGTGTTGAAACTGTTGCGTACCTCTTCAGCGAACTCAGTATCACCATAATAGTCAGCAACTTCAGCAACATACGACAGGCTTGAATAGCAAGTATCGAATTCACGCTTTGCGAGATCGTAGTTGTTGAGGAAGAAGTTTGCAGACACAAGGAGGTCGCAGGCGAAGCGGGCAGCAAGGTCGCGAGCCTTCTCCGGAGCACCAGCCTCATAGTACAGCTCAATCATATCCACCACCATATACTCGTTCGAGAAGCCGAGATAGATCATATCGAGCGGGAAGTTCTCCTCTGGAACACACTCCTGGCACATATCGAGCATCTCGATCGCACGCTCCTCATCACCGATCTTCATCATCTCACGAGCGACATTCACGAAGAGCTGACGCTGCGAGAGGACTCCGCAGAATGTGTAGTAGTTCTGATAGTCCACGAAATAGTCGGTCCTCTTGAGCGCATCCCAGGTGAAGACATTCTTCATCTTATAATAAAGGTCTTCAGGATCCGCGAAGCCGATGTCGGTACTCTTCATCTTATTCTTGATCGGTACGAACTTGTATGAGAATCCCTCATACATCAGATACTCCTTGATGCCGACATTGAGGTCGCCGCCCATACTCAAGACGTTGAGAGGTCGGTCCCACTCGTAAGTAGAGAGGAAGTCAAGCATAAAGAGTTCCGGCTTGGTGAGATAGTTCTTGTCCTTTGGCAATGAAAGAACGATCTCATCAGGAATCTGGTCAGCGTACTTCTCGTCAAGGATGCCGTACTTCAAAACGTTCTCCTTGTTCACAGGAATAGAGAAACGTCTCGAGATGATATAGTCCACCTCCTTGTTGTTGGTGAGCATAAGCTTCGCATCCGGATGGCGGAAGATCCTCATCACATCAGCAAGCGGGATGATGGTATCAAGTCTGTCCTGAATGAAGACATACTCGTTTGTTCCATAAAGATACTGGCGCGGACCTACGGTGAGGGCAAGCGGAGCAGACTCGTTCACGGCATACTTCATCTGGTCGATATGCCAGTCTGTACCAAGGAGAGAAGTGTTGACGATACGTACGTCAGGACGCACATTCTCCACCTCCTGTGCATACCAAAGAGGGAATGTGTCATTGTCTCCGTGTGTTATGAGGATACCGTTCTCACCTACAGAGTTCAGGTAGTTCCTTGCCATCTCCACTGCTGTGTAGCGGTTGCTGCGGTCGTGGTCGTCCCAGTTCTCGGCAGCCATAAGAGCAGGCACTCCGAGGAGGAGGAGGGTGATGAGGGAGGAGATTGCCACGTCGCTGCGCTCCTCGCAATGACGTACTGAAGAAGACTCGTCCTGACGCGAAGATGCTCGTCTGTCAGCGATCCAGGTGTATACCGCCACTACTGCGAGGCCGATCCAGATAGAGAAAGAATAGAATGAACCTGCATATGCATAGTCACGCTCACGTACCTGGAACGGAGGCTGGTTCAGATACACCACGATGGCGATACCTGTCATAAAGAACATAAGGAAAGTCAGCCAGCAGCCTCTCTTGTCACGGTCGAACTGGAAGAACAGACCGAGGATGCCGAGAAGGAGCGGAAGCATATAATAATGGTTCTTTCCCTTGTTGTCCTTGAGGTAGCCCGGAGCGTCAGACTGATCTCCGAGGCGGAAATTGTCGATCACAGTGATGCCGGACTCCCAGTTTCCGATGAACGGATCGCCAGGTGACGGGCTGTGGACATCGTTCTGGCGTCCTGCGAAGTTCCACATAAAGTAGCGCCAGTACATCCAGTTCATCTGGTAGTCGAAGAAGAACGCCAGATTCTGGAAGAATGTCGGCTTCGGATGCTCCGCTCCGCGGACCCTGTGTCCTCCGCCGTGCATATATGACTTGTAGAACGAAATGTGTCTTGCATCGGAGCTCCACATACGAGGGAAGAGCATCTTGCCCTCCGAAGAATACTTCACATCGCCCGGACCGTCAGCCTTGATGTACTTGCGCACGACATTGCCGGCCTTGTCCTTCTCGATCATCGGAGCCCAATATGTCACCTCCTCAATATCGTATGGAGCATCGAAATACTGGCCGTACACAAGCGGATTGCTTCCGTACTGCTCACGTCCGAGATAACGCACGAGAGTGTAAGGGTTGTCAGGCTGGTACTCGTTTGTAGGAGTCTTCGCGCTTGAACGGATCACCACGATAGAGAAGAGTGAGAATCCGATCACGATCATCGTGAAGCAGAGGAGCACTGTGTTCGCAAACACCTTCTGCTGCTTCATTGTGCAGAAAAGACCGAAGAAGCAGGCGCCGAGAAGCGCAAACATAAACAGAGCCGCACCTGTATTGAAAGGAAGACCGAGTGAATTGACAAAGAATCTGTCCACTCCGGCAGCGATCTTAGGCAGATAAGGAATGATGCCGAAGAGGATCACGCCGAGGATCACCACAGAAACAAGGAAGATCTTAAGGTACTCACGGAATGTGTAGTGACCGTCTTCGCGCTTCTTGTAGTAGAACATAAACACCAGCGCAGGGATGGCCAGGAGGTTCAGCAGGTGGATTCCGATGGAAAGACCCATAAGGAATGAAATGAGGACGATCCATCTGTCCGCATAAGGCTCGTCAGCCTGCTCATACCACTTGATCATAGCCCAGAACACCAGCGCAGTGACAAGTGACGACATCGCATACACCTCGCCCTCAACGGCCGAGAACCAGAATGTGTCACTGAATGTGTAGGCAAGCGCACCTACGGCACCCGAACCGAATATCGCAATCGCCTTGGCGATGGAATAAGTACCGTCCTCAGACGCCTTCACTACCCTCTTCGCAAAGAAGACGATAGTCAGATAAAGGAAGAGGATGGTCAACGCCGAGCATATCGCATTCATCGAGTTCACAGCCACAGCAGCGTGCATATTGTCCGTGAACATAGTGAAGAATCTCGCGATAAGCTGGAATACAGGGTTTCCAGGAGGGTGTCCCACCTCAAGCTTGTACGACGATGCGATGAACTCTCCGCAATCCCAGAAAGACGCAGTCGGCTCTATGGTAAGGAGATATGTCACAGCTGAAACGACGAACACAAGGGCTGCCGTCAGTCTGTTCCACAACGTAAATTTCTTATTATCCATTGTTCCAATATTATTCATATAACCTACAAATATACGCATATAATCGCTATATTTGCAAAAATAAATTCGTACGCAAATGGCTGACAACGACTGGAAGAAAAGACTCGGAGTAGTATTCTCGACAAATCCCGACTTCACATACGAAGAAGAAAGCGTGGAGGAGCAGGCAACTATCGAGCCATCAAAGCAGAATCTCATAGTAGGCATAGACAGAAAAGGACGCGGAGGCAAGCAGGTAACGCTGGTTACAGGCTTTGTCGGCACGTCTGACGACCTTGCAGAACTTGGCCGCACCCTCAAGGTGAAGTGCGGAGTCGGCGGCAGCGCAAAAGACGGCGAGATCACCATCCAGGGCGATTTCCGCGACCGCGTGGTCGCTCTGCTCAAGGATATGGGCTACAAGGCAAAGAGAGGAAACTGATATGCTTTTCAAGACACTTGCACTTTTATCGCTGCTGATTGCGCTCCTGCTTCTCAAGACGATGGTGGGAGTGTTCCCGTCATTGATCGCCTGCCTTACCAGGTGGAAGGAAAGCGTGAACCTTGACGCAAGCGTGCAGCTGAGCCGCAACAGGGACATCACCGCCCTCGCGCTAATCATACCTTTCTGCTTGACAGTCAGCAGGTTCCGCCTGTACTACCCACACTTTATGGTCGGTTTCACCGATAACGGCAGACTCGCCACCACCATCGCCATCCTCATAGGATGGATGCTTCTCAGGACATTCCTCGAGCACGTTTTCCGCCCGAAGAAAGCCAACCCGAGAGCATACGGCACAGCCCGAAAAGCGGCATATACATTCTTCAGTCTCCTCACATTGCTGCTTATGCTCACCGGAGGAATTATGGCATTCGTCGACGCCGCTCCGGAGACCATCAAAACCGCAATGCTTTGGATATCAGCCACTATTTACGCAGTCTTGCTGCTTAGAAAAACTCAAATTTTAATTTCTTCTTATTCGTTTTTCGCAAGTTTTTTGTACCTTTGCGCCCTCGAAATAATTCCCACTGGAGCGCTGGTCGCTTCAGCCATTATTTTTTAGTTAGAATGAGCGTTAAAAAGATACTGATTTCACAGCAGCAGCCGAAGACGGCTTCGCCTTACACCAGCATTGCAGAAAAATTCGGAGCAGAGTTCGACTTCAAGCCTCTCTTCAAGATTGAGCCATTGACTTCCAGAGAGTTCCGTTCACAGAGAATAAACATTCTTGACCACACTGCAATCATTTTTTCAGCACGTACCACTATCGACGCATTCTTCCAGCTCTGCGAAGAGCTCCGCGTAAAGGTACCCGAGACTATGAAATACTTCTGTACAACTGAAGCCGTAGCGAACTACCTTCAGAAGCACATCGTATACCGCAAGAGAAAGATCTTCTTCGGCGACGGTACTCCTGAATCGATCGTAGGCCTCATCGGAAGCAAGCACAAAGGCGAGAATTTCCTTATAGCAACAGCAGAATCCAACAGCAAGGATGCAGTAACCAAGCTCTTCGAGGAGCAGAAGTACGCGTTCGAGACCGCTGTCTTTGTAAAGCCTGTAGCACAGGACATCAAGGACGTGGATCTTCACTCGTATGATGTAATGGTATTCTTCAACCCTGCTGACGTAAAGTCACTCTATGAGAACCATCCGGAGTTCAACCAGGGCGACATCAAGTTCATTTCATATGGACGCAGCGTCGTGAAGGCAATGGAGGAGGCAGGTCTCAAGATCGAGATCTCTGCACCTACAGCCGAGATTCCGTCTGTAGCAAAGGCACTCGAGATTTATCTTACAAACAACCAGTAAAAGGTGGAAGCCCAGGCTCCTAATACCCTTCCTAAGACAGAAAGACTTTGTGGCAAGATCTCCATTTCGAATCTTCTTGCCAAGGGTAAGCACGGCTCTGTCGAAGGTATGCGCTACCTTTTCGTGAGCGATACCGGAAACGAGGGAAACAGGATTATGGTGTCTGTGCCCAAGAAGCTCTTCAAGAGAGCCGTAAAGAGAAATCTCCTCAAGAGAAGAATCAGAGAAAGCTATAGAAAACAGAAGCACATCCTTGCCGCAACAGGCGTGGATGTGCTCTTTATGTATTCAACCAAGGAAGTCCTCAGTTATGAGGCCATCTACGCAGCAGTCGGACAGATCATCGCCAAGATCAATGAAAGAGTTTCTTAAGAAGGTCGCGATCGCGCCGTTCATCTTTCTGATACGTTTCTACCAGGTCTGCATATCTCCGCTCAAGCAGCCGACCTGCAGATTCACTCCGACCTGTTCCCAGTACGCCCTCGAAGCATTCAAAAAGCACGGACCGTTCAAAGGTTTCCACCTCACTGTCCGCAGGCTTCTCCGCTGTCATCCTTGGGGCGGTCACGGCTACGATCCCGTGCCCTAAGGCCCTACAACAGCTAAAACAACGCGTAAAACAACAAAATCAACAACAAAAATATAGCAATCGAGTGCGACCTTTGCACCCGGTTAAGAATCTTATTCGTCTCTTTCTGCCGATCCTACTTTTTATTTGAAATGTGTGCAATTCCTTCTCAGGATCGGACAGCAGAAAGACTCCCAACCGGGAGAAACAAAAAAGCGCAAGCCGTGAGGTTTGCGCTTTTTGTATTTATAGTCGACTTGTGATTAGTCAAGTTTAAGTACGGCCATAAAGGCGCTCTGAGGAACTTCGACAGTACCGATCTGACGCATTCTCTTCTTACCCTGCTTCTGCTTCTCGAGGAGCTTTCTCTTACGCGAGATGTCACCACCGTAACACTTCGCGGTCACGTCCTTTCTCACAGCCTTCACAGTCTCACGTGCGATGATCTTCGCACCGACCGCAGCCTGGATCGCGATATCGAACTGCTGCCTTGGGATGAGTTCCTTAAGCTTCTCGCACATCTTGCGGCCGAAGTCGTACGCGTGGTCAGCGTGGATAAGGGTAGAAAGCGCATCGGCAGGATCACCGTTCAAGAGAATGTCAAGCTTCACGAGCTTGGCCTCCTTGAATCCGATTACGTGGTAGTCGAATGACGCATAACCCTTCGAGATCGACTTGAGCTTGTCATAGAAGTCGAACACGATCTCGGAAAGAGGCATCTCGTATGTAAGTTCGAGACGGTCTGCAGTAAGATAGTGCTGGTTGATGAGCACACCTCTCTTGTCAAGACAAAGCTTCATAATCGGACCGTAGTAGTCTGATCTCGAGATGACCTGAGCTCTGATGTAAGGCTCCTCGATCTTGTCGATGAGGGTCGCAGCCGGAAGTCCTGAAGGGTTGTGGACATCGAGGCACTCGCCCTGAGTGGTATATACCTTATATGATACGTTAGGCACGGTTGTGATAACGTCCATATTAAACTCTCTGAAAAGACGCTCCTGAACAATCTCAAGGTGGAGAAGTCCGAGGAAGCCGCATCGGAAACCGAAACCGAGCGCGAGAGAAGACTCAGGCTCGAAGACAAGCGAAGCGTCGTTGAGCTGGAACTTCTCGAGCGATGTACGGAGTTCCTCGTACTGGTCTGTCTCGACCGGATAGAGACCCGCGAAGACCATAGGCTTCACCTCCTCGAAACCGGCGATCGCCTCCTTGCACGGATTCGTAACGCTTGTGATGGTGTCACCCACCTTCACCTCTACGGCACTCTTGATGCCGGAAATGATATATCCTACACTTCCGCAAGGGATTTCCTTGCGTGGATGCATCTTCATCTTGAGTACTCCGATCTCATCTGCAGTATATTCCTTGCCTGTGCTGACGAACTTCACCTTGTCGCCAGGCTTGATCGAACCGTTCATCACCTTGAAGTAAGCGATGATACCGCGGAACGAGTTGAATACAGAGTCGAAGATAAGGGCCTGGAGCGGAGCGTCAGGATCTCCCACAGGAGCCGGGATCCTCTCCACGATGGCATCGAGAACCTCCTTCACACCCTGGCCTGTCTTACCCGAAGCGAGGAGGACCTCCTCCGGCTTGCATCCGAGAAGGTCGACCACCTGGTCTGTAACCACGTCAACCATCGCCGAGTCCACATCGATCTTGTTGAGGACCGGAATGATCTCGAGGTCGTGCTCGATTGCAAGATAAAGGTTGGAGATTGTCTGAGCCTGGATACCCTGAGTCGCATCGACTACGAGCAGCGCTCCCTCGCAGGATGCGATGGCGCGCGACACCTCGTAAGAGAAGTCCACGTGGCCCGGAGTGTCGATAAGGTTAAGAGTGTACTGCTCTCCATTGTAGTTGTAATCCATCTGGATAGCGTGGCTCTTGATGGTGATACCCTTCTCCTTCTCCAGATCCATAGAATCGAGGACCTGATTCTCCATATCACGGGCTGTCAACGTGTTTGTAATCTCGAGCATTCGGTCTGCGAGAGTACTCTTGCCGTGGTCGATATGGGCTATAATACAAAAGTTTCTTGTTTTCTTCATCGTATACGTATAATCGGTGCAAAGATAGCAATTTACGGAATTTTTTCAGTATTTTTGTTTAAACCTTATCTCCCTGAGGACATCTAAAACACCGATGCGGGACACAGAAATCAAAAAACTATGCCAGAACGGCGACTATGAGCTGGCCTTCAAGGCCATAGTGGAGTCATATTCTGAACGGCTCTACTGGCACGTCCGTCGCCTGCTGTGTTCTCACGAAGACACCAACGACCTGCTGCAGGACATCTTCATCAAGATATGGACGGCGATGCCGTCGTTCCGCGGAGACTCGCAGCTTTACACCTGGCTCTACCGCATCGCCACAAACGAAACGCTGAACAGGCTCAGGAAACTCAGAAGGGAAAACGCCATAAGCCTGGATGCCGTCGGAGAAATACTCGCAACCAGAGTCGACGAAGACCCGTACTTCAACGGAACGGCTCTCCAGAGGGAACTCCACAAGGCTATACAGAAGCTGCCGGAAAAGCAGAGGCTCGTATTCAACCTCAGGTATTTCGATGAAATGAAATACGAGGACATCGCCGAAATCACCGGCACATCGACAGGAGCGCTCAAGGCATCATACCATCACGCATATAATAAAATAAAGGAAGCACTTGAAGCGCACGAGTTTTAAACCAAACGACACAAACTGTGTCTAACTCACCGGATATGGATAATATGGAAAAGGACATTCTACATAATTCCGAACTCAAGAAGAACCCATACGGTCTTCCTGACGGCTATTTCGACACCTTGAAAAAGGATCTCATCAAATGCTCGGAGCCTCAGAAGGTTGTTCCCGTAAGCATATGGGCCCGACTAGCTCCGATGCTCGCAATGGCAGCGACTTTCGCGCTGCTGATCGCCGCAGGAACATTCTACCTCAGAAACTCGGCTGCAAATCCAGGACTTACAGAAGAAGACTGGTACGTATTCTCAGACCAGTACTCTGAGTTCGCTATCTATGAAAGCGGCAACGAGCAGTATGCAGACCTGGGAATGGACGACGAAGACATTATCGAATACCTTATATACACAGGTGTAGACGAACACATTATTGAACTTTCAAAACAGCAGTAGATATGAACAGGACATTATCAATCATTGCAGCCGTATTGGCTCTCATATTCACAAGCAACACAGCAAGCGCAAACAGAAGCTGTGAAGAAGACTGGAAGGAGAAGATGATGAGCGAGAAGATCGCTTTCCTGACACTTGAAGTCGGACTCACTCCGGAAGAAGCACAGGTATTCTGGCCTGTATACAACAAGGTGGAGAAGGAAAAGGACGAGGCTCTCGCAAATGTATTCAGAGCATACAAGGAGCTCAGCAAGGCGACAGAGGAAGGCAAGAGCGGAAAGGCTCTTTCTGATCTTCTTGACAAGTACATTGCAGCTCAGAAGAATCTGAACACAGTGGAAAACGGCATTGCAGAGCAGTACAAGTCAGTCCTGCCTGTGGAAAAGGTAGTGAAACTCTATCTTGCAGAGGAGAAGTTCAGAAGAAACAGCATCCGCAAACTGCACGACGGAAGACCTGCTCCCAGGAAATAATCAGGCGAACAGATAGAATTCTTTAGTGAGGGACAGATACTCTTGAGTATACTGTCCTTCATTTTGTATTGTAAGGACTGTATCCTCCGGAGCGTCTACACGCTGGCGCGAAAACTCTGCGATCATCCGTGTCGGAGCCTTGCGCGGAACGGTCCTGATGCGGAGGATGCGGAAAAGATGAAGTCCGCACATACGTCCGTAGCGGCAGAGAGCAGCTTCCTGCTCTGCCGGGAGGACGAAAGCCACACGGCCATCCTGGGCAAGTCTGTCTTTCGCGAACTCGAAGATGTCTCTATAAGATAGGCCGTCAGAAGTATGTCTGGCCGTGCTTTTCCTTTCATCCGAAGCCGTAAGGGAATCTTCGAAATACGGAGGATTCGAGAATATCAGATCATATGACAGTCCCTCCGGAAGCGACTGGGCGAACTGGTCCAGGGACAGGTTGTGGGAATGCAGACATCCGCTCCAAGGCGAATTTCTGAAATTCATTGCAGCCTCGCTTGCAGAAGGTTCATCAATGTCAATCGCATCGATATGTATATTCACGACTTCCTCAACGTCATTACGAGGAGCGTCAGCGACGTGGTAATCTTCTCCGTTCACCCTCTGGGCAGCCATCAAAGCAATGGTGCCGGTACCTGTGCCGATGTCAAGAAGATTTCTATCCTCCGGCTTGACGGTCATAGCGGCCCCAAGCAGAACGCCGTCGGTGTTTACCTTCATAGCACTCCGCTCGTTTACGACTTCGAACTTCTTGAATCTGAATACGCCCATAATTACACAAACTGGCCATCGACCATATAGAGAGAACGGTCGCACATCTTTGCGAGGGCGGGATCGTGAGTCACGATGATGATGGTCTGCTGATACTTGTCTCTGAGAGTGAAGAAGAGGTTGTGGAGTTCCTCTTTTGTCTTCGAGTCGAGATTTCCTGAAGGCTCGTCGGCAAAAAGCACAGAAGGCTTGTTGATGAGCGCACGGGCAATCGCCACACGCTGCTGCTCTCCACCGGAAAGCTCCGTCGGCTTATGCGTAAACCTTTCCGCCAGACCAAGGTCTGTCAGCAAGGCCTTCGCCGCCTCCTCCGCATCCTTTCTCGAACGTCCCGCAATGAATGCCGGAATCATAACGTTCTCCAAAGCGGTGAACTCAGGAAGGAGATGGTGGAACTGGAAGACGAAGCCGATCTTGCGGTTTCTGAACTCGGCCATCGCCTTGCCCTTGAGCTTGAGCACATCGATGCCGTCGATGACAAGAGAACCGGCATCCGGAGTGGAAAGAGTGCCGAGGATCTGAAGAAGTGTGGATTTACCCGCACCGGAGGTACCCATAATGGACACCACCTCCGACTTGTCCGCACTGAAATCTATACCTTTCAGAACCTTCAATGCCCCGTAGGACTTCTCTATTCCCTTTGCCTGTATCATATCAACCGTTTACTGTCAGTCACAAAGTTAGCATTTCTCTGAAACTGACGCCACAAAAATATGCATAAAAAAAGAGGATGACTTTTCAGTCATCCTCTGCTGTCGGGGTACTGTGACTCGAACACAGGACCCTCTGGTCCCAAACCAGATGCGCTAGCCAACTGCGCCACACCCCGATTATTGGTTTCCCTCATTTGGGACTGCAAATATAGGGTGAAAAAATTAAAGTGCAAAACTTTTTTGAGAAAATTTTGCACTTTTTATCAAAATTGATGCTTTTTTACGCCTTTTTAGGCTTGAAAGCACTAATATCCAAGATTCTGAACGAGTTTCGGGTTGTTGTCAATGTAGGTCTGACGCACCGGCCAGAGATAATTTCTGTCCTCGAAAGAACGTGTCATAAAGTTTCTCTGGGTAAAGAAGAAGGCGTCATTTGTTGTAGCCTTCACGTTCAATCCCCTGATCGGCTCCCTGAACACATCCTTTGCAATCAGCCAGCGGCGAAGGTCAGTGTATCTCTTTCCCTCGTCAAGAAGTTCGATACGACGCTCCCTTCTGATCATCTCTCGCATCTGCTCTACTGTATACACTCCATCGTAGGCAGGGATTCCTGCTCTTTCACGGATGGCATTCACATACTGGAGTGCCTCTGCGTGACCTGCAGTGCCGTAATACTCGTTCATAGCCTCCGCATAACTCAGATAGAACTCACCGAGACGGAAGATGATGCCGTGACGGTAAGGATGGTTCTGTTTTCCGATCTCCGTAGCCTGCGGATGCTGGCGCTTGCGAAGCAGGTAGCCGCACTGAGGCGAGTCGTATGTAGGGCCGCCGTTTGCACCTCCGTAGAGGAAGTCCACATAGTTGTTCAGCTGTGAGGACCACTCTCCGTGCCACATTACGGACACATAGAAACGCGGTTCTCTGTTGCAGTACATATTAGGTGTGCCAGCCTCTGTGATCAGGCCCTTCACATCCTTTGAATTCGAACGCACCCAAGCCGTTCCAGGATAGTGGACATCTTCAGTGCTGTAACCGTCTGCCACATACGAAGGATCCTTGTCTATAGGAAGACCGTTGCGTGTGAAGAACGCATCCACGAGGTTCTGAGTAGGTCCATAGGCTCCGTTGCCGTCTCCATAGCCGTGCGGAGCCATATTCTGATCCGCTTCAGCGTAGTTGCAGTTGTTGTTGATGAAGATGAGCTCAGGATTTGCCGTACCTGTAGCGAAATGGATGTTCATATATGAAAGGAACGGATCGATGGAGCCGTCCTCATTGTACTGCTTATACAATGAATATACACCCAGGTCGAAAATGTCCTTTATGGCATCCGCCGCCCTCTTCCACTTCTCCTTATCATAACTCTGAGGGAAAAGAGGAGTGCCATCAGCATTTCTGATGTCGGCATACATCCTGTTGCCGTTGAAAAGCGGGCTGGCTGCAAGCATATGGATATGCGCACGCACAGCGAGAGCCATACCCCTTGTCGCTCTTCCATAGTCCTCGCTCATACTCTTGACTTGAAGCGGAAGCTGCGCAGCGAGATCCACAAGCTCAGCGTCCAACCACTCCACGATCTCCTCGAAAGGAGTACGCTCAAGCATAAGTTCCTCATATGTCGAGTCCATTCCATAGTATTGGTGAACCAGAGGGAAAGAGCCGTAGAACTCCAGCATCTGCGCATAGTAGTATGCGATCAGGAAACGGGCCTGAAGCTTCATATAGGCCACATCTTCAGCAGTCTGCTCCGAGCCGAGCGGCTTCACCTTGTCAAGGAAGATATATGCGGCACGCACAGCCTTGTAAACATCTCCCCAGAGGTTGAAATACTCGGAAGTAGCACTCCAGTTACCTTTCATAGCCGATGCCGACCACCAGCCGAAACCGGACCACTCAAGCGGAATCTGCACGTCATCCGCCAAAGTGTTGAGGCCGTACTTCATATTCCAGTCCATATAAGGATCGGGAAGGTAACTGTAGATGTTAGCGAGCCATCCGTTAGTCTTGACTACATCATTGAACACCATCTCCTCTGTGATGAGGTCATCAGGCTCCTGGTCAAGATAATTGCATCCTGCCGCCGAAACGAGGGCGAATGCCATCAATATCATATATAATGTATTCTTCATAATAAGCCTGTGTTTTAGTTGAATGAAATGTCAAGACCGAGCGATACCACACGTGAAATAGGATATGCCGCGAAGCCGTATCCTGAAAGTTCGGGATCCCAAAGCTTGAAGTTTGAAAGGGTGAAGAGGTTGGTTCCCCTGACAAACACGCGGCAGTTGTTCACTACCCTTGTCTTGCCGGTTCCCTTTCTGAGGAAGGTGTATCCCATCTCGAAATTCTTCAGACGCATAAACGAGCCGTCCTTGAGCCACCAGCTGGAAGACTGGCTGTTGTTCTCGTTCACACCGAGAGAAAGTCTTGGCCAGAACACGTCCTGTGAAGGATTCTCAGGAGTCCAGCGGTCATCCACATTGGCGAGGATGTTCGCCACGGCACCAGAACCGGCACCAGGGATATAATACTGGTTTCTTGCGTCATCATAGTCTCCTCCCACCACGAAGTCGGTCAATGCGACTCCCTGGAAGAGGGCGCTGATATCGAAGCCCTTGTGACGGAACGAGAATCCGAATCCGTACACGATCTCAGGAACAGACGAGCCGCCGATGGCAGTCACGTCCTCATCATTGATCTTTCCGTCGTTCGTGAGGTCGGCATACTTGATGTCTCCCGGCCTTACCTTGCCCCAAGACGGAACAGGAAGGCCCGGCTTCAATGTGCCGGCCTGAGGATCGAGGAAGTCTTCGTCTGTGTAAAGGCCGAGAGACTCCAGACCATAGTTCTGGTTGATGCTGTGGCCCGTACGTGCACGTGTCGTACCTACAATACCTGCCGCCTCGTCATATTCAAGGATGGTATTGTGGGCATAGGTGAAGTTGGCCATCACAGAAAGATACGTGTCGCGCGAGAAGGCTTTGTTGTAGGTCAGGGACGCATCCACTCCCCTGTTGAACACCTTTCCGTAGTTTGCATAAGGAGCATTCTGGAATCCTGATGTCTCAGGGAAGATCTTCCTCTGCATAAAGATGTCCTTTCGGAGTTCGGTAAAGTAGTCCACAGTCAGGCTGAGGGCATCGAAGAGACCGAGGTCGAAACCGATGTTGGTCTTTGTTGCGGTCTCCCAAGTGAGGTCAGCCACTCCGAACTGATCCTCCGCTACACCAGGATACGACACGCTGTTGTTGTCGCCGAAACTGTGTCCGCCCGCATTGCCATTGATTGTGGTAAGATAGCCGAAACGACGGCCTCCGGAGATCTGGTCATTACCGGCGATACCCATAGAGCCGCGGATACGGAGCTGGTTCACGATGTGCTTTGCATCCTCCATCCAAGGCTCGTTGGACACCATCCATCCGACAGCACCCGAAGGGAAGAAACCGTAGCGGTACTTCTTGGCGAAGTTCTCGGAGCCGTTGTATCCGAAGTTGAACTCCGCAAAATAGCGGTTGTCGTAGTCATAGGCCATACGTCCGGCAAGGCCGGCGTGGCGATATGGGAACGAATAGATAGCCGACGAAGCGTTCTGGTCCACATAGCTGCGCATATTCCACAGGAGGAGCGCATCCACCGAATGCTTATCGAAGCTTCTGCTGTACGAGACAGGCAACTCGAAATATGTGCTCCTGCTGCCGCCGAAAGACTTCGAGAAGCCGAGGAATTCGTCACCTGTAGAGACGATCTCCATAATGAGATCATTATTGTCGTCTCGTCCTGTAGCATAATAATAGGTAGGCTTTCTCGTACGCTCAGACCAGTAGTCCTGATATACGTCAAAAGAGAAAGTCACCTTTGCGTGGAGGCCCTCGAGAGGATCCCAGAGCATTCCGAAATCCTGGTCAAGAGTCGCGACACTCTGAAGCTGTGACTTATAGTTGTCCTTGTATCCGGTCTGTGTCGCCATTACGTATGGATTGGCACGGTTGGACTGGATCGGGAACTTGCCGTTCGAGTACACCGCAGGGTGGACGATAGGCGGGATCTCCAGTGCATACTGGAGGATACTGCTGACGTTGGAGCCCGGAGCGTGTCTGTCCTGCATATAGCCTCCGATACTGAATGTGAACAGTGTGGATTTCGTCAAGTTCAAGTCAATGTTGCTTCGCACATTGTACTTTGTGAGCTTGAGTTCCGAATCAAAGGCTGCATTTGGGTCTGTAGCGATGATGCCAGACTCGTTGTACACTCCGAGGATGAAGCGGTAGCGGAGAAGTTCCGTACCTCCGCTCACGTCGGCGCTTATATGCGAGTTTGTAGCGAAGTCGTTTGTCACGAGATCAAGCCAGTCAGTCGAAGGATAGAGGTCAGGATCCACTCCGTTGCGGGTGTTGTCGATCTGAAGCTGCGAGAAAGGCGCAGACATTCCCGACAATGCAGCCGCCGCATTCACCACTTCCATATGCTTGGCACCGTCCACGAACTCCGCGATCTTGAGCGGAGTTGTGACACCGTAGTCGGCCTTGATGTTCACCTTGGCTTTACCTACGGAACCACGCTTTGTCTTCACGACAATCGCACCGTTCGCTCCGCGCACGCCGTAGATGGCAGTTGCGGAAGCATCCTTCAACACCGAGAACGACTCGATTTCCTCCGGCGAAAGCTGGTCGAGAGAGCGCTCGACACCGTCCACGATGACAAGAGGATTCGAACTTGCTCCGAAAGTGTTTATACCACGGATCCAGAAGTCAGAGGCATCGTATCCAGGCTCTCCGGAGCGCTGGACGCCGATGACGCCGGCGATTTGGCCGGCCAGGGCATTGGAGAGGTTTGCAGTCTGGTTGGTAGCCAGAGTCTCGGGAGCGATGGATGCGATCGCACCGATGACGCTCTCCTTCTTCTGGGTACCGAATCCGACCAGGACAGCTTCCTCAAGGACTGTATCGGTCTTCATCCTGATAAGCAGTTCGGTTCTGCCGTCAAGGGCGACCTTCTCATCCTGGTAACCTATACCTGTCACGGTAAGGACATCTCCTTCCGGTACAGTGATGTAGAACAATCCCGCATCATTCGTGATCGTTCCGCTTGAGCCGTCGGATGAGATGACGGCAATACCGATAATCGGTATGCCGGCCTCGTCGACGACTTTTCCTGACACCTTCACATCACCGGGCCCGTCAGACGCGTGAGCGTCAAGGCCACCGGCGAAAGTGAGTATCACAACTGCCAGCGCAGTGAGATAATGTCTGATATTCATAAGGTCAGTTATTTGGTTTTATATTCTGGATTATCCACTCTGAATGTCTGTCTTTCAGGACCTACACCGGTCACCGTCAAAGACTTCCAGTGTGAAGGGATCTTTGCAGGAAGCTGCTGGATACCCTCCTCAGTGATCTCCACTCCGGCAAAGCCGAAGATCACACTCTGGAGAATGCCGCCCAGACCTGTCGCGAAGGACACTCGGGAATTGTCGGCATTTTCCGAGAGGACGCCGAACGGCGGCCTGAGCTTGTCGGTATAACTCTTCTTGAACACCTTGAAAGCGGTTTCCGGATCGCCGAGACGGGCGTGAAGCACTGCGATGATGGCGTTGCTCATAGCCGGGCCGTTAGGATCGATCCTGTCGAAATAGTATTCGATGTCGCGGACGATCTGATCCTTGTCGGTGATGACGCCGAGCGGATACGCAAGCATATTCACGTCGGTCTGCTTGATGAGCTGTCCGTCGTAGCCGGTATATTCCATAGTCACGCCTTCGGCGTTGTATGTGAACACAAGATTGTCAGACACTTCCATCCAACGTGGATCCACCTTCTTTCCGAGGGTCTTTGCAGCAGCCGTCACGTCGCGGAGCACACGCTTTGCAGCACCGTTGGTGAATGCGTTGTCATCCACATTCTCAGCATACTCGTCAGCGCCCACCACATTGATGATGGAGTAGCTTCCGTCCGCATTCTTCTGCACGCGGCTGAGCCAGAAGTCGGCCACGGCCTTGAGCACAGGCCAAGCTGTCTCTTCAAGCCAGTCCTTGTCCTGGGTGACACAGTAGTACTGCCACATAGCGATACCCACATCTGCTGTGATATGGTGTTCATATGTACCTGTCAAGGCCCACACAGGAGTGCATTCCTCTCCCGAAGTGTCCGCTTCCCAAGGATACTGTGCACCCTTGTAGCCGTGGTTCAGCGCATTCTGCACGGCCTGCGGCAGGCAGTTCGCGCGATAGTCCATAAGCGAACGTCCCGCTTCCGGATTCATCACAAGGACAGGCGGATACATCCAGAGTTCAGTATCCCAGAAATAGTGTCCGTTATATCCGTCGCTTGACGAAAGGCCCATAGGAGCGATACCTACAGGACAGTTGTCGCGAGTTATAGAGTACAGCTGATAGAGGGCGTGGCGGATGTCAAGCTGCGACTCGGGATCGCCTTCGATGATGACGTCACCCTGCCAGAGTTCATCCCAGGCAGCACGATGCTTCTCAAGGATATAGTCTATGCTGGACTTGTATGCGAAAGTGGCGAAGCGCTTCGATTCGTTGACCGGATCCTTGAAGTCCTGGGTCGAGCAGACCGCACCCACAAGGGCGAATCTGTAGGTCTGACCCTTCTTCAGCTTCACCGAGAACCACATTCCGTCGCGGTCCGCGTCCTTGATCCTCCTTACTGTCGGCTCTTCACCGTCGAACATAAACATCGATGACGAACTCACTCGATGCATCTTCGTGCGGGTCGCCGCATTGAGCTGGTACACCAGCTGCGCGCCCTCACCGAAACTCGCCTGGATGTCGCTCATCTCCTCAGGAATGCCGTACACATTTTCCACCTTGAGGGTGAAGTCCTTGTGAGGCACGACCTCAACGACAGACATTGCGTTGTAAGGAAGATGTCTGACCGCCAGGACAGTGTACTTGAAAGATGCATAGCCCTTGAGTTCCACACCGGTACTCAGTTGAGCCTTCTTCATATCGAAGGTCTGGCTCCAGTCCGAAAAGTCCTTGTCCTGGATCTTCCTGCCGTCGACAGTAAGTTCCATATTCAGAAACACCGGACCGCGCGCCACTCTGCTGACGCCGTTCTCGTGCTCCTTGTCGAACACTCCCGCCAGAACGATCTCACGGGCAGTGAAAGGACGGTCGTCAGTCACGACTCCCAGACGTCCGTTAGCCATCGTCGCGCCATTGTAATCCTTGCGCGAAGATGTCTCTATAACCCAACCTTCCTGAGCCACCGCCGATACGGCGAGACTCAGGAAAGCCAACATTGATATGATTTTCCTCATAGGAAACTACATAATGTTCTGATCGGTAACGTCTTCCACCACAGCCTTGATTCCGAGAGGATTCGACACGTCGAATGTGAAGCGGAGAACGACACCTGTCTCAGGATATTCAAACTTGTTAGGATCGAGGATGCTCTGACCCTGCTGGAAGTTTCCGTCAGAGCCTGCAACGCTGATGAGGAAGCACTTGTCGATAGAGCTGTTCACCACGTCGTAGTTTGAACTGTAGATGTCACCCCAGTCAAGCTTTGTCTGGAAGAACTTCCACGAAGCATAGTTGTATACGCGGAGTGTGACCTGATACTTGTAGTCGTCGATCTTCGCCATACAGTATCCGTCGTAAGTCTCCCAATCAGAGAAATTGCGGCCGTCACGTGTTGCGCGCATATCAGGCTTTCCGAAATTGTAGTTACCGAGAACCCAGATCGCCTCGTTTACAGTGATGTTGCCCATCTCATCCCATCTGAACTGGCCGAGATCTCCGTTGTCAGAGAGCCTCTCTGTGCGGAGCGAGCCCCAGTCTGCCTGGTTTGTAAGTCTGTACTTACCACCTTCAGCACGGAATGTATATGTGCCGTCACCGTTGTTTTCGAAGAAGTCGATGTCGACCCAAAGGTCGCCGAGACCTGCGAACGCCACAATCTGACCCTTCTTGAACTCTACATCGATAATTCCAGGGAATGCAGGATCAGCAGTCTCAGGAACGATCACATAAAGAGCCTCGAGAGGATACTTCACGTTGAAAGATACCACGTCGAATGAAAGTGTTCCCTCCGGAATAGCCTCAGCGTAACTGTAAAGCGCTACTGACGAAGCGTTTCCGAACTCGATGTTGTCCACATTGCTTCCGCCGAATGTGCAGACCTTGCCTGAAGCTGTCTTAGCCTCGAACACGCCTGAAAGTTCTGCAGGAAGAGCACCCGTGTATGACCACACTGTCTCAGAAGCAGTAAGCTCGATCTTCTCTGATCCGCTGACGAAAGCCACTGAAGCGAACTCCGGATGTGCAAGAGCGATCTTTACGGTCTTCTCCGCACGGTCAGAGCCGTTGCCCATAGCCATAAACATCACATCGTAGTCACCGTCAGCAATGTTCTTTGTATATGGTATAGAAAGTGTTCCCGAATATACATCAGCCACAGCCTCACGTACTGTCACGCTTGAGAGCTGCTTGCCGTCCTTGATGAGGGCTGCTGTAACGTTCGACGCAGACGGAACTGTCACTGTGAAACCCACTGACTCACCGAAAGAAGCAGACTCCGCAAGAGTGTAGTTTGAAATCTCAAGCTTTACAGCCTCTGGAGTCTTCTGGCACGCTGCCGCAAATACGATGGCTGCAGCAGCGAGAAGGATAGTTGCGATTTTCTTCATCTTATGTCTATATTTACGAAAGCCCATAGCTTGTCGGCTATGGGCTTTCATTTATTGAAACCTTAACGATTAGAGGTTAGGGTTGATTGTCTTCCACTCTGATACTGCAGGGATGATGCCGAGCTCGATGATCTCGTCACGCATCTTCTGGAGGTGTGCGTAAGAAGCATCGAGAGCTGCGAGCTCCTCTGCTGTTCCCTCTACCTCACCGAAGTGAACACCTGTAGCGTCGATAACTGTAGGCATAGCCATAAGAACGTTCTGGTACTTCTCGTTGTTCACGTAGCAACCAGCTGGCCAGTTGAACTCAGCGCCACCCATAGCAGCCTGGATCATAAGAACAGACTGGTAAGAAGGGCTCTGGAATGAAGAACGTCCACGGAGCTTGATGATGTTTGAACCGCCCTGGATAGTAGCGTGCTTGATCTCAGCCCACTTGTCCTCAGCGATGTTGTACTCTGCGAGCGGCTTGCCGTCAACAGTGATCTTGGATGCGAACACTGCCATAGCCTCACCGTGACCACCGTAAGTACGTGCGTTCTCTACCTTGTACTGTGGAACTCCGAGCTCCTTAGCGATTGCTGACTGGAGACGAGTCGAGTCGAGAGCAGCAAGTGAAGTAAGCTGGCTTGGCTTAAGACCTGAACGGATGAGAGCTGTAAGAGCTGTAACGTCAGCTGGGTTGAAGATCACAACCACGTGGTTTACATCTGGGCAATACTTCTTGATGTTGTCACCGAACTCTGCAGCGATCTGGCAGTTACCCTTGAGGAGGTCCTCACGAGTCATACCCTCCTTACGAGGTGCACCGCCTGAAGAGATAATGTACTTAGCGCCTGTGAAAGCAACCTCAGGATCAGTTGTCCAAGTGATGTTTGCACCCTCGAATGCACAGTGGTAAAGTTCCTCTGCAACACCGTTTACGCCTGGACCATAGATGTCATAAAGGCAGATGTTTGGAGTGAGGCCGAGCATAAGAGCTGTCTGTGCCATGTTTGATCCGATAGCGCCACCGGCACCTACGATCACGAGCTTGTCGTTAGTCAAAAATTCCATAATTGTATAAAGTTGTATTAGATATTTTTCAAATCTCGGCAAATATAGTAATTATT
>JAFYWC010000113.1 GCA_017546585.1 Bacteroidales bacterium | reverse complement strand
GGCTATGGTCTTGGAAAAGCTAACGAGGTTACAACAGCTATTTCAATGGGTATCGAGGATGCAAAGAAGAACCTCGTTAAGGTTCCAATCCTCAACGCTACTATCCCTCACGAGCAGGAGGCTAAGTTCGGTGGCGCAAGAGTATTTATGAAGCCAGCTGCGCCTGGTACAGGAGTAAAGGCCGGTGGTGCGATGCGTGCTGTATTCGAGTCAGTAGGTGTGCACAACGTGCTTGCTAAGTCAAAGGGTTCATCAAATCCTCACAACCTCGTGAAGGCAACTGTTGCCGCACTCGTTGAGATGAGAGATGCTTACACTGTAGCTGGACTCCGTGGTATTCCAATGAGCAGAGTATTTAAAGGTTAAGGAGGACAGAACAAATGGCAAAACTTAAGATAACTCAGGTAAAGAGCAAGAACGGTGCGACTAAGAGACAGATCGCTAATCTCGAGTCTCTCGGTATCCGCAGATTGCATCAGACTGTAGAGGTGGAACTCACTCCAGTTACCAAGGGTATGGTTGAGAAGGTTCGTCACCTTGTAATCGTTGAGGAAATTTAATTTGGAGGACAGAAAGATGAAATTAAATAATCTTACACCTGCTGCAGGCTCAAAGGGCCGCGAGAAGAGAATCGGACGTGGTGAGGGTTCAGGTCACGGTGGAACATCTACACGTGGTCACAAGGGTGCTCAGGCTCGCTCTGGTTACTCTCGCAAGATCGGCTTCGAGGGAGGTCAGATGCCTATCCAGAGAAGACTTCCTAAGTTCGGTTTCACTAATCCTACACGCGTAGAGTACAAGGGTATCAACGTTGCTACTCTCCAGACTCTCGCAGAGACTCACAATGTTGCAGTTATCACTGTTGACACACTCCGTGAGGCAGGATTCATCAACAAGAACCAGCTTGTAAAGATTCTTGGAAACGGTGAGCTTACAGCAAAATTGGAAGTATCAGCTAACGCTTTCTCAAAGTCAGCGATCGCTAAGATCGAGGCTGTAGGAGGCACTGCTACAACAATCAAATAAAGATGAAGAAACTTATTCAGACAATCAAGAACATCTTTAAGATTGAGGAGCTCCGTACGAGGATTCTCTATACCCTCGGACTGCTCGTGATCTATCGCCTTGGAAGCTTTATCGTGCTTCCGGGCATAGATTCAGCTCTGATCGCAAACTCAGAGCTCGCTCAGAGATCTTCAGAGGGCCTTATGGGTCTCCTGAATATGTTCTCAGGCGGAGCATTCGGAAGTGCCTCTATCTTTGCGCTGGGAGTGATGCCATACATTTCGGCATCAATCGTAATCCAGCTTCTTGGTGTTTTCGTCCCTTACTTCAGAAAACTTCAGATGGAGGGCGAAAGCGGACGCCGCAAGATGAATCAGTATACAAGGTTCCTTACCATTGCTATCATCTGCATCCAGGGTCCGGCTTACATTGCTACTCTTCATAGCCAGATTCCTGAGGCTGCATTCGTTGCAGTTCATCAGCTTGGCTGGAGCAGCTTCTGGTTCAACCTCGTATCGACTATGATCCTTCTCGGAGGTACTATGTTCGTTATGTGGCTTGGTGAGCGCATCACCGACCGTGGCATTGGAAACGGTATTTCGCTCATCATTATGATAGGTATTATCGCAAGACTTCCACACGCGCTTATCGCTGAATTCGCGACTAAGTTCAACACTCCTGGTGTTGGTGGACCACTTATCCTCATCGTGGAGCTTGTAATAATGTTCTTTGTCTTCATCGCAGCTATCGCTATCGTACAGGCTGTCAGAAAGGTACCTGTACAGTACGCTAAGAGGGTGATCGGCAACAAGCAGTACGGTGGTGTACGCCAGTACATTCCGCTCAAGATCAACGCTGCCGGCGTTATGCCAATCATCTTCGCTCAGGCTCTTATGATGATCCCTATGATCTTCGCAAGATTCGAGGCTACTCAGGGCTTTGCAGCTGTAATGAGCAACTATACCGGTTTCTGGTATAACTTCACATTCTTCATCCTCGTAGTCGCTTTCACATACTTCTACACTGCAGTCACTGTAAATCCTACAATGATGGCAGACGATATGAGAAAGAACGGAGGTTTCATCCCTGGAGTGAAGCCAGGCAAGAAGACTGCTGAGTATCTCGGTTCAGTAATGGACAGAGTGACTCTCCCAGGTTCGATCTTCCTCGCTTTCATCGCAATTCTCCCAGCATTCGCTATGATGCTCGGCGTGAACAACCAGTTCGCAAGCTTCTTCGGAGGTACTTCCCTCCTGATCCTTGTAGGTGTTGTTCTCGATACTCTCCAGCAGATCGAAAGCCACCTCCTTATGCGTCACTATGACGGATTGATGAAGACCGGTCGCCTGAAAGGACGTTCCGGAATGTAATTCTCAAATTAAAGTTCTTTGAAGATGGTCAGGCCAAAAACTGAAGAAGAAATAGCGCTGATGCGCGAGAACGGAATTCTCGTCTCGAAGACATTGGCTGAGGTCGGTAAGATTGTTGCCCCTGGTGTGACAACTCTCGAGTTGAATAGGGTAGCAGAGACCTTTATCCGCGATCACGGAGCTGTACCAAGCTTCCTCGGTTATGATGGCTTTCCCGCAGCGCTCTGCATTTCTGTAAATGATGTCGTGGTTCACGGATTTCCGTCAGACTACATCCTTCAGGAAGGAGACATCGTCTCAGTAGACTGTGGAACGTTCTATAAAGGATATAACGGTGATTCAGCCTACACCTTCCCGGTCGGGGAGGTGGACGCTGAAACCCAGAAGCTCCTCGACGTTACAAAAGAGTCGCTTTACAGAGGTATCGCAGCGGCTGTTGCAGGGAATAGGACTGGTGATATAGGACACGCGGTGCAAACGTATGCGGAGTCATTCGGGTTCTCTGTTGTCCGCGAATTGGAAGGACACGGAATCGGAAAGCACTTGCACGAGGCCCCAGGCGTACCGAACTACGGTCGCAGAGGATTTGGAGCAAGATTGACCGATGGAATGACAATCTGTATCGAACCGATGATCAATGCTGGTTCAAGAAGTGTGTATTTAGCTAAAAATGGTTGGGCAGTACATACAGCGGACCACAGGAAGTCAGCGCATTTCGAACTTACGGTTGTTGTCAGAAAAGGCCAGGCTGAGTTGTTGTCCACCTTCGACTTTATTGAGGGAAAATGTTAAATTTTAAAGTGATTATTGATGCCAAAACAATCAGCAATCGAACAGGAAGGTGTTATCGTAGAAACCCTGCCTAATGCAATGTTCAAAGTTGAACTTGAGAACGGGCACGTTATCATTGCCCACATCTCCGGTAAGATGAGAATGAATTACATCAAGATTCTTCCAGGAGACAGAGTTAAGGTGGAAATGTCACCTTATGATTTAACAAAAGGAAGAATTTCTTTCAGATACAAATAAAACTTTAAGGAAATGAAAGTAAAAGCATCCATCAAGAAGCGCAGCGAAGATTGCAAGATCGTAAAGCGTAAAGGTCGTCTTTATGTAATCTGCAAGAAGAATCCTAAGTTCAAAATGCGCCAGGGATAATTTTTTAGTTGTATAACAAATTAAGTTAAGATAATTATGGCAAGAATAGCCGGTGTTGATTTACCTAACAACAAGAGAGGAGAGATAGGTCTTACCTATATCTTCGGTATCGGCCGCAGCACTTCGAGAAAGATCCTTTCTCAGCTCGGTATTGATTTCGATACAAAGGTTGGAGATTGGAACGACGAGCAGATCGCTGGTATCCGTGGCGTTATCGCTGAGGAGTACAAGATCGAGGGTGAGCTCCGTTCTGCAATCCAGATGAACATCAAACGTCTTATGGATATCGGTTGCTACAGAGGAATCCGTCATCGTATCGGCCTCCCTGTACGCGGTCAGAGCACCAAGAACAATGCCCGTACAAGAAAGGGTAAGAAGAAGACTGTTGCAAACAAGAAGAAGGCAACTAAATAATTGAGATGAATTATGGCAAAGAAAACTACATCAACTAAGAAGAGAGTTGTCAAGGTTGAAGCTTATGGCGAGGCTCATATTTCATCAACCTTCAACAACGTTATCGTTACCCTTACCAACAATATCGGTCAGGTAATTAGCTGGTCATCAGCTGGTAAGAGCGGTTTCAGAGGTTCTAAGAAGAACACTCCATACGCAGCTCAGGTAGCAGCTGAGGACGCTGCAAAGACTGCTTACGATCTTGGTCTCCGCAAGGTTAAGGCATATGTAAAGGGTCCTGGTGCTGGACGTGAGTCAGCAATCAGAACTATCCACGGTGCAGGTATCGAGGTTACAGAGATCATCGACGTTACTCCAATGCCACACAATGGCTGCCGTCCAAAGGGTCGTCGTAAAGTTTAATTTTTGTAACATTTAAAAGGAGAAATTACTATGGCAAGATATACTGGACCAAGTACAAAGATCGCACGTAAGTTCGGCGAGCCTATCTTCGGCACTGACAAGGATTTCGAGAAGAGAAATTATCCTCCAGGACAGCACGGTCTCGCTAGCAAGCGTAAGAAGAAGTCTGAGTATGGTACTCAGCTTAAGGAGAAGCAGAAAGTGAAGTACACTTACGGTCTTCTCGAGAAGCAGTTCCGTAACCTTTACGAGAAGGCTTCTAGAATGAAGGGACAGAAGGGTGAGAACCTTATCATCCTCCTCGAGTCTCGTCTCGACAACCTCGTATACCGTATGGGTATCGCTCCTACAAGAGCAGCTGCACGTCAGCTCGTTTCACACGCTCACATCACCCTCAACGGTGTTGTATGCAACATCCCTTCAGCTCAGGTTAAGCCAGGTGACGTTGTAGCAGTTCGCGAGCGTTCAAAGAGCCTCGAGGTGATTACAAACAGCGTAGCTTCAGCAGCTAAGTACTCTTGGATCGAGTTCGACGCTAAGGCACTCACTGGTAAGTACCTCAATACTCCAGTTAGAACAGAGATCCCTGAGACTATCAACGAGCAGCTTATCGTCGAGTTGTACTCTAAGTAATAATTAACACCTTAATAAGAATTTATATGGCAATCTTAGCATTTCAGAAACCGGACAAGGTGATAATGCTCGAAGGAACAGACACCGTAGGCCGTTTTGAGTTCAGACCTTTGGAGCCTGGATACGGTCAGACAATCGGTAATGCACTCCGTCGTATCTTATTGTCTTCTCTGGAAGGTTTTGCTATCACATCGATCAAGATCTCAGGTGTAGATCAGGAGTTCGCTCCGATCCCTGGCGTGATCGAGGGTATGCAGGACATCATCCTCAACCTCAAGCAGGTACGTTTCAAGAGAATGGTGGAGACTG
>JAFYWC010000112.1 GCA_017546585.1 Bacteroidales bacterium | reverse complement strand
TTGTTTTCTGTCTTGTTGATGTCTGCCTTGATAGCATCCATTGCTGCTATCATCTGCTCAATGATTGTCTGCATAGCTTTAATGTTAATTAATCGTTTATTCTAGATACTGTATATTTCACTTCCAGTCCCTTGAGCTGTGCGAACTTGCAGATGTATGAGAAGAAGCAGTCGTCGAACTGGAACCAGTGATCCACAGTACACTTCTTCACACCCAATATATCTGCGACCTGCTCTCGCTTGATGCCCATCTTCTTGATGTACGACTCAAAGAATCCTATTCTTGGCTTCTTTGTGGCCAGCCCGACTCCCGGAATCTTCATCGGGTTCTCACGCACTCCTTTCTCCACAAGCTCAAAGCGGATCTTGAGGCCGTAGGTCTCGAAGATCGCATAGATGTTTGACATCATTGCATCATCCTTCTTGAGCCAATAGTATACGCTCTGACGCGAGATTCCTAACTTTTCGGCGATCATTGCTATGGAAAGTCCGTTGACTTCCATGAATTCGCCCACGAACTTCATGTTCTGAAGCTCCCATTTGCCGTCCTGGACCACCTGTGTCTCAGGATTCCTGATACCATCCTTAGGCATAGCCAATTTGTTTGTGTCACCGGCAGAAGTTCATGATAAACAAATAATCATATAATTATTTGTCATAAATCATAATTTCTTTTAACTTTGCCCGTGACGGTTCTTACTTTACTACTTAATTATCCTTGCGATGAAGCAAAGATATGAAAATAATTTTATTTAACGCAAGTAATAATAATTTTTAACCGTAAACATATTGAGGCATGAGATATAGAAATCCGGACATCATCGAACTGTTCACAGTGCCGGTAGCGGACATACTGTCACACCTTGGATACAGCGACAGGCATCAGGGGGACATGTTCTACTCCCCTTTCAGGAACGAGGTCAGTCCGTCGTTTCATATCAACCGTATGGCAAACGTATGGTATGATCATGGTACCGGTGTGGGAGGTGGAGTCCTGGATCTGGTGAGACTGCTGACGAATTGCTCAGTACGTGAAGCACTGGATTATCTGGCAAGCATCAAGGGTATCATACCGGATAGCTTAAATATCCCAAGAGAGTCTAGGCAGGTCGAGAGAGAGCCTATGATCAACATCATAAAGACCTACTCCCCTGTCGAGAATGAGACTCTGAAGGCATATGCTCTCAATCGTGGCATCTGCAGTGACATACTGAACAGATACTGCCAGGAAGTGGTATATGAGATCAAGGGCAAAAGGAACCACAGGTTCCATGCGATTGGTTTCCCCAATTGTGAAGGCGGATATGTGCTCCGTTCCACCAAGCAGAAGAGATGCACCGGGAACGCACCGACATGGATTGACTCCAACGAGAACGTTTCAGATGTAAAGAGTGCTGATACGTTATATGTGTTCGAAGGATTCATGGACTTCCTTTCATGGAAGATGATGGATGAGTTTACCTTCGACAGATATGACTGCTGTGTGCTTAACAGCGTGACCAATCTTGGAAAGATAATCGCCAAGGCGGCGGAATATGATACCGTCAAGACATTCCTTGACAATGACGATGCAGGATTAAGGGCCTTCTCTCAGCTGGCTCAGGCCCTGGAGACAACAGATGTAAGTATAAGTGAAATGTCAGGTCTTTATGATGGTTACAAGGACCTGAACGAAATGCTGGTCAAGACTAGGACTCACTTTAATACTTAATATCATGGACTACAAAATTTCAGAAGAGCTTCAGAAGAAGCTGGACAACATCAACTGGGAATCTCTTAACGAGAAGTACGGAATCAACAAGGACTACGTCTACTCGAATCCTTCAATCGCATCGCAGCTGGCTTATGGTCAGCCTACCGACCTCATCCCGGCCAGGAACAACGAGTTCTCCGGCATGGTATCGCTGCGTGCCTACCCCGTGCAGGACTCGCCTGAATGGAAGGTGAAGGTCATTACCATGGAGCAGGAGAAGACCAGGCACGATACGCTCACCCTGTATAATCAGCCTCTCCCGGACAGGGTCAGGGATGCGCTTGTTGCAAAGACCGACTGGATCGGCAACGACGGCAAGAAGAAGTACGGCATGGCGAACGCCAATGCCGGCGAGCCTGTGAACCTCACTATCGACGGCAGGGAGCAGCAGTTCCTGGTCTCTATTCATCAGCCGACAAATACGGTCATGGGAATGTCCGTCGATCAGGTGAAGGCCCATCTGTTCGACAAGGATGGCAACGTAAGGGGCAGAGGCATGTATGGTGTTCAGTTCACACCTGAGCAGGCCAGGGGTCTTGCCGAGGGACATGCAGTACGCCTTGACGGATGCCGCAACAAGGAAGGTCAGACCTTCAGCTGTTATGTGCAGTTCGATGCAGCCCAGCGTCAGGTCGTGGCATGCCATCCAGCCTGGCTCAAGGAGGCCCAGAAGACCGGAACGGACCTGGGCTTAGGGCAGCAGAACAAACAGGAAAAGAAGCCTCTGAAGGAGGTGAAGCAGGAGAAAAAGAAGGCAGCTCAAGTAAAAAGATAGAACGGCTCTCCTTGAGTCGGATCAAACGATAATCCACTAATCCTTAAACCATGCTAGGCGTAGTCGCAGGGGACATCATCGCGTCTCCATACCAGTGGACTGATGCTCCTGACAGGTATTTCACTCTCGGAGAATCCACCCGCTTCTATCGAGGCGGGCGTGAGGTAAATGCACACCCGCGCTTCACCGATGGAACGGTCCTGTCCCTTGCGGTCGCCAGATGGCTCATGCAGGACGAGAACCACAGCTCTTCCGGCCTTGCAAGGATAATACGCGATCTGGGACGCGACTACCCTACCTGTGGATTCTCACCCAGGATGCAGAGATTCATAGAAAGTGACTATCTCAGGCCATTCACCTCAGACGAGAGCGCCGTCGCAATGATGGCCGTCCCTGTCGGACTCAGGGCGGGCTCATTGCCGGAAGCGATCACCCTTGCAAGACAGGTGGCATCTGTAGTCTCTGCTGGCGAAGCGACATCCAAAGCATCCGAAGCTGTCGCACAGGTGGTATGGATGGCAAGACACTCGCGTGAGAAGGACGACATACGATTCACAATAGAGAAGGATTTCGGATATGACCTCTCCATTAGCGAAGAGGATCTTAAGGCAATGTTGTCCGGAGCGGTAAAGGAACCGATCATAGTGAATGGAGTGGAGACAGGTGACTTCTACTACAGACTTCCCGACAGACCAAGGCAGGACTTTTCCCCTGAAGCGGCCATTTCAGCCTCAATGAGAGCTTTTCTTGACTCCGATGGGTTCGAGGATGCAGTAAGACGTGCGACTGCCTTAGGCGGCGATTCCTGCACGATTGCGGCGATTGCCGGCGCTGTGGCCGAGCCTTATTACGGCGGGGTTCCGGAGAAGATATCCGGGCTGTGCGAACGTTATCTTGACAAGAACCTCAAGACCGTCATGGATATGTTCGAGACGATAGATCTTCGCAAAGGCAGATCTGACGGCAAGATTGAGAAACGCTCGGATGACTCGCTTCGCATCATCAAATGCGGCGACCAGAGAATCTTTGTCGTTGACTCCTACCGCAAGGATCTGATATCAGCAATCAGGGATAAGTTCGGTGCAGATGCTGAGATTATTCCTCCTAGAGCTGCATCTGCAAGACTGGAGGAGCTGTCCCTGCAGCCAATGGACGGCACGTATCTGGAACGCCCTCGTCCGGATGTCCGGACAATCTATTTCCAGAACGGAGAGTTCCGAACGTCTGCTACAGTGGAAGGCAAAGGTCTGGCAAGCAAGGAGGCCCGCATGAGTTCTCGTCAAGACTTCTGCGAGATAAAGGCACATGCTGAATTTGTCAAGCGTACTCTTCAGGATGCTGTAGGATACGGATATGACGGAAGCATCCATTTTGCAAACGCCTACTACCCTGTCATCTTCCATGACCGTGTGGAGATATGGAAGGGCGACACTTTTGCAGGAAGCGTCGGTATTGACCCTATTTCAGGCCTTCTGAAGATCAATGCAGGAGGAGATTTCGGCCCTATGGAGTGGTTTCAGGAACGCACGGAATCCGTCTTCAGTAGCGTCTCCACAGACAGTATAAAGGAAGCTATGGGACGTTTCTGCCTTGACGAGGGCATCGGCATCTTCGACAAGAGCAGGACCTCGAACATTCAAACAGCCAACGAAGATGTGGCACGCTCGAAGGACAGAAGGCTGCTTGAACAGGTGAACACCAAGAGTAATAGGATTCCGACAGGAGTAAAGAGGTAATAATAAGAAAGGCATCCCGAAGGATGCCCAAATGTGTGTGTCGAGATAGAGAATGTACACATTAGGTGTACTATCGGATATGCAAATATAGACAATTTTTCTATTCCTGACTATCCTTTGCCATCATGATCAGTTCCTGAAGCTGTGCTCTATATCCGTACTTATCGAATGAGAGTCTTTCTCCGACGAGCTGGTATGCCATGTCGAATGTGGCTGTACCCTTGTACTTCGAGTCGCGGAGCACCATTCCGTAAGCAGCTACTCCAGCCGCAAATCTGAGTTCTGTAGGCATAGCATCAAGAGCATCGCTGCCTGTTATCTCGAGCGAGAGAGGGATGCTTTCCGCACCAAGCATCTTCTTGTATCTGAAGTCGAATACCGCAAGAGGGCCTTCACCATTGAATCCCTCGACAGGAATAATCTCATAGAGTGCTGTGATGGTCTGTCCTGCGCCGATTTCTCCGGCATCTTTCGTGTCATCCTCGAAGTCCTCGTTTGCCATCACACGATTCTCGTATCCTATAAGCCTATAGCTGTCCACCTTCTCCTTATCGAATGTAACCTGTACCTTCGAGTCATTTGCCACTGCCTGGAACTTTGATCTCTCGTTCACGAATACCTTCGAGAGTTCATCCTCAGAGTCGATATATTCGTATGTTCCGTTACCCTTATTGGAGATCTGCTCCATCATGCTGTCGTTGAGATTACCTGAACCGAAACCGCACACTGTGAGGTAAACACCTTTTGATGCGTAGTCCTGAACCATCTTAACGAGAGCGTCTGTCGAAGTGACTCCAACATTGAAGTCACCGTCTGTTCCCATGATCACTCTGTTGTTGCCACCTTCTATATAATTTGCCAGAGCCTCTTCATATGCCATCTTGAGCGCTTCACCACCGGCTGTCGATCCACTTGCACCAAGCTTTGATATCGCCTTCTTGATAGCATTGGCATCACTTGCAAGAGTTGATTCAAGGAGGAGCTTGACATTACCTGAATATGTCACGATCGAGACTCTGTCGGTAGGATTGAGTCTGTCGGTCAGTGTGATGAGTCCTTCCTTGAGAAGCGGGAGCTTGTCATCCTGATTCATTGAGCCTGATACGTCAATAAGGAATACGTAATTGGCTGTTGGCATCTGGCTTGCCTGCATTGACTTACCCTTGATTCCAAGTCTGATGAGCTTATGCTCAGGATTCCAAGGGCACTCGCCCACTTCACCGTTGATTGCCACCGTATGATCTCCTGTCGGATCTGCGTAATCGAATGTGAAGTAGTTAAGATACTCTTCTATTCGCACTGCATTCGGAGAAGGAAGAAATCCGTTACGGAGGCATTTACGCATGTAGGCGTATGTTGCACCATCAGCATCAATAGAGAAAGTGGAGACATTCTGATCGGCCGTCTTGATGAAGTCGTTCTCAACGATCTCATCGAACTTGTCTCCACCGGTAGGTTCTTCTGGCTCTCCAGGCATTGCCTCATCATAAGAAGCTTCGGGCATAAAAACGCCGCCCATATCATAAGCCATATCGCATGAATAGAGGAATAGACACGCAGCAGTCACAAGCAGTGCCTTAAGGAAATTCGTAGCTTTCATAAGATTCAATTTTATATACCTAACGATAGGAAGTGCTGAATACTTCCATTAAATGATGCAGATACAGTGTAAATCGCTGCATCTATCAGGCATACAGTCATTGAATTAGCCCAGCTTCACTGCTGTTCCGGATGCAGTCACCATCAGCATGCCGCCGTTAGGGCCAAGTACCTCATAGTCGATGTCGATTCCCACGACTGCGTCTGCTCCTTTTTCGCGTGCTCGGCTTTCAAGCTCTCTGAGTGCAGATGTTCGGGCATCAAGCAGCTCTCTCTCATATGATCCGGAACGGCCACCAAAGAAATTCCTGAGACTGGCGCCGAAGTCCTTAATGAAATTCACACCGGTAATCACTTCTCCGAAGACGATCCCTTTGTATTCGATGATGGTTCTGCGTTCTACGGTTGGGGTTGTTGTGAGTATCATATCTTTAGTTTTATAGGTTATCATTCATTGCTTACCATGAGGTATCCACTGCAGGGATATACTTCAGTCTTGTGTTCTTGTAGGAGAATGTAAGTCCCTTTGTATCTATAGCCCACATCGCTCCGGTGTTTATGTTGATCAGAAGGATATTATCGTTTCCGTCGCCATAGCGTACAAGCTGGTAGTTGTATGTCTGCTCATCGTAGATGATGTCGTCAGGAGTTCTGTCTCTAAGGATATTCCATCTCACTGGTTCACCTTTCTGGTATGTTACCAGAGTCACCTGACCGGTATACTTATCAAGGAAGTACTTTCCTAAGTTCTCGATGCGGGATTCTCCGATAGTAGTCTCTGACTTCATTCCGAAGACCTTCTTCAGCTCTTGCTCAAGTGTCGGACCAGATGACTGGACAGGCTTGACTTCAGACTTTTCCTTCGGCTCTTCTTTCTTCTTCTCTTCCTGCCCGGTGCCCACCTTTACTGAGACGGTCTGCGCAGATATGTCATTTGAATTGAATACAGCAGGAATAACCAGCAGCATGAATGCCACAGATAAAAGAATCTTCTTCATGTCAGTTCATTTTAGGGTTAAACATCAAGATTTGACCTGCAAATCATGTACCAAGTATTATGTGAGGAAGTTCTGTACAGGTTTTGTAATTAACAACTATGAATAGTTTTTTCATCGGTTAAGTTTTAGGTTAGAATTGACAGGCGGCCTTCGATTCACATCGGGGACCACCTGTCAATCATGATTCTATTCTTGGAAATTGTCGATTTACTTCTGTGCTATGCTGATCTTGGTAAATGCATCTCCGGCTTGCATTTCAATGATAGCCTCACGTGGATTTCTATCTCCGCTGAGCGGATCTACTGTTATGATGATTGTATTGCTCTTACCTTTGTCAGGAACTCTTACATGATACCAGCCGCCGTCAAGGACATCATAGGTACATGTTTCGTCTCCACCAGATGAGGTCGCGTGTATATAATCTTGATATGAGGATTCATATCCTCCGTTAATCCACCATCTGCTATAGTTCAGGGCAGATACAGTATTCTGTCCACCCTCAGGAGGAAAATTCACATGGGTCTTATCCAACTCGATCGGATCCCAATCTCCATCTTTCTGAAATATTGTTTCTTCACATGACGATGCAAAGAACATTGTTGCAACAAGTGCTATAGCATATACAAAACGTTTCATAGTCAATATCATTAGAATTCAACACCAAACTTCAAACGGAACTGCGGATAGTTCCTTCTTATGTAGGCATCTGTTGTTCTATCCAATACACCGTCAAGCGCATAAGCAATGCCGACATTTGCCCTCTTGCCGGCACAATTGAACTTAACTCCGACTGATGGCTCTGCAAATAATCCTCTATAATGTTCTTTATTAACTGTGTGATTTTCGTGAATATCAGCTATTTCCTCTGCACTCATTCCATCATAGATGCCATAATTGTACTTGCCGCCATTCAGCTGGAAGTTATTTCCGAGATTCAGGCTGACATAAGGAGTGATGTCTCGTTTCAGAATATCAGCGGTGAGATGCAGATATACAGGTGCGCTGAACTGCTCGAAGTCAAAATAGTAGTTTACGCCGACACCAAGACCCATTGCAAAATGTGGGGAGAAGCGGTATCCGCCCACATATGACACTCCAAGCATAAAATCCTGAGGTGCTGTTTCTGCACCGGGCATAAACTTATAGATGTATCCTCCCGAAGCCTCAAGTGAGCCGTAATATCCTTTTTCCTGCGCTGAAGCAACAACTGAACTGCAGAATATAGCAGTAATAAACAGTATAACTAAACGTTTCATGATCTCCTATACAACTTTATGTGCAATCAACTGAGCCGATTTTTCTTCTTTGCCTTCATGCCAGGATAATATCAAGTATCCTTGTTCGATATCGCCAACATATTCAATTTCAGAATCACCGGGCGCAACTTTCAAAGCAATATGAAGATGATCCTTATTCAGATCTACATAATATGTATTCTGTGTCACACCAAGAGTCTCGTCACTATAGCCTCTTGTAAGCATGCATTGAGTCCTGTCGTCTGAAAATCTAAGATCGATGAAGGCCCCGATAGATCTGATTTCCCCTGTATCGCTGTTAATGACTGTTGTTTCATATGTGCCGCCCCATGTGTGAAACAACCAATGCTCCTGTGGTTTTTCCTTCTCGCAGGAACAAAGGCAGGCAATTACTGCCAGAAGTGTAAAAATTCGTTTCATAATCCATTGCTCTTTTATTGTATAACGCAACAGACTGACGAATACTTCCGGCTGAAATCAGAATATTTTAGAAATTGAATCTCAGACCTCCTCGAACGGTTACGACAAATGGTTCGTCAGAACGGAATGTCTCAATCGCCCCCTTGTTTAATGCATAGGACACTTCCGGCTCGAAGTAAAGTCCTACCATAGGCACGATATTGACCTGCAGACCCATTGCTCCATTCAGGCCAAACAGGATCTGCTTCTCATGCTGTCTCTCGTCTCCGACAGTGGCATATACACATTTATCCATCTGGAGGCCGGCTCCGAAATACAGATTGAAATGCTTCCTGTTTACTGCATTATAGTCAAGTCTGACCGGCACTCCGATATAATGAGCATACTGCCAGTCTTTTTTATGATCATAGGTAGCAAGGAACGTTCTTGTTCTGAGTGATTTGTATCTTGTGTAATTAAGGCCAGTATTGATTGAGAGTCTGTCTGTGAGGAAGAACCTTGCAGACAAGCCAACGGATACTGGAATTTCATGCTGATAAGAATCCGAATAGCCGCTCTTTGCTCTCATCATCGCCATTGCCGGTTGCGGGGTCTCTGTTGCAAGAGAATCTTCAGGTTCTTTTGGTGGCTCATGGTCCATCGGTGGCTCAGCCTCTACATCAAAAACTTTCATTATAGGGCTGTCTGATGCTGATCCGGATATACCTATCGACACAGGACGTCTCTTGCGCCTTGGTTCATCCTCCGGGAAGTCATCAAAGCCGAATGTACCAGTTGGGTGAATGTATGCGTCTTCAGATGGATCCTTCTTGTTGGTAGTTGAAGCATCAGCGAGAAGCTTATCCTTCAAGGAAGTGGTATCCCGGATGACATCAAATACTTCCTCTGTGTTTTCAGTGGTAATTTCTTCAGTATTATTTTCAGCGATCAGTACATCATCAACTGGCTTCTTTACAACATCTACAGGTACAGACACCTTCTTCTGCACTGAAGAAGCCACATAAAGAACTGTATCGATTGGAGATTCCACATGACTTGAGTCAACAGGAATAACTTCCTCAATTGGCGGTAGGATTTCAGCAACAAGATCATTGAGATTCCCTGTCGAGCCAGGAATGACTGAAGATGAGTCAGGACGAACAAGCAGAAGCACAAGAGCGACGGCAGCAGCAACCGACGTGATGCCACCGGCCCACGCAAACGCAGCAACCTTCTTTCTCCTCTGAGCGGCTGCATATTTCTGCTGAAGGACGCTCCAGTCATCAGCAGGAAGGGGCGCCTCGATGTTCTCGAGTTCCTCACCTATGATATCTGTCCAGTCTTCCATCATAATCCGTTTCTCCTTATATAATCCCTGACATTTTCCGCCAGCTGGGCTCGTGCCTTGAACAGCAGCGAGGATGATGTCTTCTCCTTTATGTTCAGCATTCCTGCAATGTCCTTATGCGAATATCCTTCCACACAGAAGAGATTGAAAATGACTCTCTTGGTTTCCGGAAGTTCTCCGACCATGCGCATCAGTTCCTGCTTCGGAACCTTTGCGACCTCTTCATTGGCCGGTTCGGGAATCTTTTCCTGTGTCGGTTCCAATGGCTGCAGATCCATCCGTTTGGATTTTCGAAGGTAATCGATCACCATGTTCACCGTGACTCTTCCACACCATGATTTCAACGAACCAGTCGGCTTGTACTTCCCAACAGTGTCAAAGATCTTGATCATCGCATCGTGCATCAGGTCTCGAGCCAGTTCCCTGTCTCCGACGTATCTGATACAGAGCGCAAAGAGGTAAGCAGCATACCTTGTATACAGCTCATGTCTGGCCTTTTCGTCCCCTCGGGCGCATAGCTTCGCCAGTTCGATGTCCTCTATGTTGATTATCTCTGCCAATTGGTTTTCTGACTAGATAACGATAGTCTTTTGTAAATACTTCCGCGAAGATACGGAAAAGCCTGACATTTGAAGTGTCAGGCTATATTGATATGTGATATTTTATTGCAACGACAAAGTCAATTGCTGCCTTTCATTACCGGAAAACATTGACTCGAATATGCTAACGTCATCCTTTGCTGGAGTTCCGATCATGGTCAGAGGAGAGTCATCGCCGTCTGTAAAATCATTATGAATGATGATCTGACCTCTGTCATTCATATACACCGCCTTGCTTTTGTATTCACTGCCGTGATTAAGAGGCACATAATTCTTCAGGATCCTGTCATCATCTGATTCAATGACGGAAGATATCAATGTC
>JAFYWC010000111.1 GCA_017546585.1 Bacteroidales bacterium | reverse complement strand
TTTCTGCGGTGAGAGGGGGATTCGAACCCCCGGTACGGTTGCCCGTACGTCAGTTTAGCAAACTGGTGGTTTCAGCCACTCACCCATCTCACCAAAACTGACCCATTTTCCAATGGGACTGCAAAGATATAAATAAATTTAGAGATTCTCCAAATAAAACTGCAAAATGCTCATCTGATGCTTGTCGTGGGTGGTTTTAGTGGGCTCCAGCTAAAGGGTTGAAAATCAGCAGTTTGAGCAAATGAGGGTCGGTATTTTTACCGACCCTCAACCAATCAAAACGCTGACTATCAGCATTTTAACTGCCACACCAAATTAAAAATAGTGCAAATTTTTCAGGCAAGGTATATGACGGCTGACTATTTTACATATATTTGCAAGGGTACACATTAAATGCAGTAGATATGAAGAGGAGGTTTTGTGCTGGCGGAGTACTGCACGTATATCAGAGAACCCTTTATGGGTTCAACATTTTCTATTCTTTGGAAGACTTTCTGGTCTTCTATACGATCATCGCAATCAAGGCAAGGAAGTTCAAGATCAATCTTTTAGGATTGTGTCTGATGATTGATCACATTCATCTTCTGCTGACCGGAGGAGACATAAGTCAGATCAGCCGGTTCATATCGGAGTACACTTCTTTGTTCGTAAGAGAGTTCAACTCGTGGACAGGCAGGAAAGGCCCACTCTTCGAGTCCACATTTGGAAGCGCTTTGAAAACGGAGACCAAGAAGATCCGTTCAGCAATCGCATATCTGTTCAACAATCCGGTAGAAAAGATGCTCTGCACGAAAGCGGAAGGGTATCGATGGAGTTTTCTCCGTTACTATAACCCTCAGTACAAATTACCTCATAAGAAGATGAGGGAATATTCCCACGCTATGAGGAGAGCGATAAAGGTTGTGGAATCGCAGTTCCAGAAGGGATTATACCTGAAATATGCACTTCTGGACAAACTGTTCAAGACACTTGACGGGGATGAAAAGGAGGCGCTCACTGAATATATCATCTGGAAGTACCTGCCATTTGATGTCGAGACCACTAACAGCTATTACAGATCATATGACGATATGATCAAAGCCATAAACTCAAACACAGGAAGCGAGTACGACATTGCAGAAAGACACTACTGCAAGACAGATGTCCCATACAGGGAAATAATCTCAATACTGAAGAAATCCGGGGTGGAAAAAATTCAAAATGTCATAGTCGCATCTGAGGCCGAGAAAAGGAAACTTTATTCTGTCTTGAAATCCAGGACATCAGCATCGGGGACACAGATCCGGAAGTTTCTCCACATTCCACAAGCCACCTCCCACAGCAAACGCTAATTGAAAACACCATACTAAACTATCCACATATTAAGCTAACTGCTGTTTGGTGTAGCAACCTCCTTATTGGCAGCAGACACCTTAAAAAGAGAGGCTTTGGTGTGACAGACAAACCACTGACTGCAGACACATTAAACAGAAGATAGCTTTTGGGTGTGGCAGCCAAATTACTGACAATCAGCATATTAAACAAACGAAGGTCGGTAAAAATACCGACCCTCAAATATGCAAAGTGCTATAGTTCAATTATTTAGCCGCCACACTTAAAAGACTATTGTTCAATAATCTGTAAACCTATTCCAGGACTATACAGATTACTGCTTAGCGATGTTTTCGCGCATTTCGGTGTCGGCCTGGATGTTTTTCATTTTGTAGTAGTCCATAATGCCGAGGTTGCCGTTGCGGAATGCCTCCGCCATTGCGAGAGGAACCTCTGCTTCGGCCTCGATAACGCGTGCGCGTGCTTCCTGAGCCTTCGCTTTCATCTCCTGCTCGAGAGCGACAGCCATTGCGCGGCGCTCCTCAGCGCGAGCCTGTGCAATGTTCTTGTCAGCCTCTGCCTGGTCCATCTGGAGGACAGCACCGATGTTCTTTCCGATGTCGATGTCAGCGATGTCGATAGAGAGGATCTCAAATGCAGTACCTGCGTCAAGGCCCTTGTTGAGCACCACCTTCGATATGCTGTCAGGATTCTCGAGAACGAGCTTGTGGCTCTCTGCAGAACCGATAGACGATACGATACCCTCACCTACGCGGGCGAGAACAGTCTCTTCACCGGCACCACCGACGAGCTGCTTGATGTTCGCACGTACAGTAACACGAGCCTTTGCGATGAGCTGGATACCGTCCTTTGCAACCGCAGTCACAGGAGGAGTGTTGATCACCTTAGGATTTACTGACATCTGGACAGCCTCGAATACGTCACGACCAGCGAGGTCGATAGCAGCAGCCATCTTGAAATCAAGGGAGATATTTGCCTTGTCTGCTGAAATAAGGGCATTCACGACCTTAGGAACATTTCCCTTTGCAAGGTAGTGAGCCTCGAGCTCATTGGCATAAAGAGTAAGGCCAGCCTTTGTTCCTGTCACCATCGCCATAACGATAGTGCTTGGAGAAACACCTCTCCAACGCATCAGGACAAGCTGAATAAGTGAAACACGTACTCCGGAGATCAGAGCCTGGAACCAAAGGGTCACAGGGAAGAACCAGAGGAAGACCACAAGTCCTACAATAGCGACTGCAATCCAAACGATAATCATTGTGTCCATAGTATCAGTTTATTTGTTTTACATAAATCTTTATTCCTTCCACAGAAACGACTTCGACATCTGCGCCCGGATCGATCAGGCCTTCCATCGCTGTCACTTCGAATGTATCATTGCCGAAACGGGCTGTTCCCATCGGCGCGAGCCTTGTGAGCGCACGGCCGGTGTCGCCGGCAGCGACAGGTGCGGAAAGCACCACCGCCTTTGACTCGATATTGGTGTTGAGAGTGAGTCTCTTCCAGGTCTTTGCCCTGAGCACCCAGACTGTAAGTGCGACAATGAGGACGGCGTTCACAGCAGTGACGACAGCACCTGCCGTAGCGCCCATCTCAGTGAATGCATAATAGCACGAACCACCCATAGAAAGCAGTCCGAGAATACCTGCCACACCGACTCCCGGTATAAGAAGGATCTCAGCGAAGATCAGCACAAGTCCGACCAATATCAATGTGATTATCAATCCCATACGCTATATATTACTCTACAATGATTTCATTTCCGAGAAGTTCGCAGGTCACCTTGGCTGATCCTTTTGACTTCACAAAGTCCACCAGATTTTCAGCCTGGGTCTTGTCGTCGAACGGACCCACGATGAACACCTGTGTACCGTCCTCGGCCTCAACTCGTGCGATATCCTTTCCAAGCGCCAAAGTCACGATGCCTTCGACGACCTCTCTATCGAGTTCGCCCGTCTCCGGCATAATCCTCACCTCATACATCAGCATCACATTCTTGGCCTTCGCCTCGGCTGTTCTCGCCGCGCTTACTGAAACGACCTCGCCATCAATGAACGCAGTGATGTATGCACTTCTGAAACCGCGGGCTCTGACCTTGTCTACATTTGCAAGAGCATCCTCATACGCCTCGAAGCGCCCCACTCTGTATGTGTACATACCCGAAGGTGTGCGGTGTTCATATATAGGGCTGAGGCCCTTGAGTTCAGCAGGAAGTGCCTTGCGACCGCCGCTGAACAACTGTATCTGATAGATGACTCCAGACGGAATAGACTGATCCTCAGCAAACTGCGCCTCCGGAAGGATCTGGAATGTGTAGTCGAACTTCACTTCAGGCTCGAGCACCTTTATGTCAAGCGGATCGCCCATCGACATCTTGCGGAATGTGTACTCCGGAAGGTCTGTCTCTTCATCCTCCTCACCAAAGTCGGAAGTGATGAAGACACCCTCTCTTCTGAACTCCATCTCGATGTCCCTCAACTCGGAATTAGCACCCTCAAGAGCCTTGAGCAGCGAAGGTATTCCGGTCTCAAGACCGAGGATCTGCTGAGTCAGGCGCATTCTCTCTTCCGCATCATTGCTGAACGCAAAATCCATACGGAGCGCCTCCAGAGCAGCATTGTGTGCATCTATCGAATCCCTTAACGAGCGAACTTCGCCCATCTTCTCCATATAACTGAGAGTCAGCGTACTATGAGGCATATCAGCCTTGTCCTTCTTGACTTCTGACACCGGAGGGTCGAGGCGCGAAAGCGCGAGCAATTCGCCAGGGTCTGTCACGGCAGAGTGTACAGGATAATCCTCATACTGAAGCACATACACCCACACGCTGTCAGGTGAACACTCTCTGTTCGAAGCAAACACCGCATACTCTCCGTCCTCCGACTCCACATAGAGGAAATCGTCCGCAGGAGACGAGTACGGGAAGCCCATATTCTGAGGCGTAGACCAGGTCTGGGCAGCCTCGTCAAACACCGATTTGTAAAGGTCATAACCACCTACACCATAGAAACCCTTCGACGCGAAATACAGTGTCTTTCCGTCAGGTGAAAGCATAGGATAAATCTCATCAGAAGACGCTGTCGACTGCTTTTCCATAAGAAGCGGAACAGACCACACAGTATCTTGCTGCTCAGTGACATAGAGATTTCTCACTCCCTCATCGCCCTGGGTAGAAAAATAGATCACATCATTCCAGTCAGGAGCAAAAAGCGCACGCACAAGACTCTCTGTCGAAGACGAGTCGAGAGGATTCGGAAGAGCCCTCCAGCTCCTGTCTTCAAGCGGGTAGTAAAGGAAGAATTCATCGAGGGAGAAAAGGCGCTTCGCGATTACTGTCGGCTTCTGTACGAAACGGGACATATTGCGTCCGTTTTCCGAAAGCACAGACCTATCACGGACGAGATCCGCCAGGGCCTCGTCGCCGGCTTCTAAAGCATAGTCCAGAGCCTGGTCATAGGCATCGAGGGATTCCTCGAAACGATATGCCTTGCGCAGGGCATCACCGGAGAGCACAAGACTGTCAGTCTGTGCGGCTGCCGGATGTCCTGTTGAAACAGCGAAAAGCGCTGAAATCAAAATATATAGCAAGGTTTTGCCTCTTGACATCTCTATTTTCGACATTTATTCAATTTACAAATTTATAAATTTTTAAATAAACAGAGGAGAAAACGTGCCAGTTTCTTCGTATATCCGAAAAAAATCGTAAATTTGTGCCCTTATTTGCGTTCGAAGAAATCAAATAACATTAAAATCAATAAAAATTATGCAAAGTAAAGGTGCTATCAGATTTGTAGCGGTGCTTCTCGCTCTCGCATCACTCTGGCAGCTTTCATTCACTCTTGTGACAAATATGCAGGAGAAGAAGGCTGAGAAGTATGCTGAGGCTAAGGTCATCGCTGCAGAGCAGTCAGCCGCTTTCGAGAAAGTGGCAGATATGGACAAGGCATTCTACCTCGACTCTATCAGAAAGGTTGAGAACAGAATGTACATTGATTCCATTTCATCCGAGAAGATCTACTTCGGATACACTTACAAGGACATCAAGGCAAAGGCAATCAACCTTGGTCTCGACCTTAAGGGTGGTATGAACGTTATGCTTCAGGTACAGCTCGAGGACCTCGTGAAGGCTCTTGCTGACAACAACCAGACAGCAGAGTTCCAGAACGCGATCGCACTCGCAAAGAAGAACAGCGTGGATTCACGCCAGGACTTCATCACTCTCTTCGCAGAGGCTTGGAAGGAGACTTCAAACGGTATGCCTCTCGCACAGGTGTTCGGCACATTCGATATGGTCGGCAAGATCGGCCCAGAGTCAACTGACGCTGAGGTTATCGAGGTTATCAGAGCAGAGGCTGAGAGCGCAATCGCAAACTCATTCAACGTCCTCAGAAACCGTATCGACCGTTTCGGTGTGACACAGCCAAACATCCAGAAGCTCGGAAACAGCGGACGTATCCTCGTAGAGCTTCCAGGTGTAAAGGAGCCAGAGCGTGTAAGAAAGCTCCTCCAGGGTACTGCATCACTCGAGTTCTGGCCTACTTACGACAACACTGAGCTCCAGGGATTCCTCCAGGAGGCTAACGCATTCCTCGCAAGCCTTGAGGCTGAGGAGGCTGTAGAGGTTGTTGCAGAGGCTGAGACTGCAGAGGACGACCTCCTCGCAGCTGAGCTCCAGCAGAACAAGGAAGAGGCTCTCGCAGAGGCACAGTGGATGAAGAACAACCCACTCTTCGCTGTACTCCAGCCAGCACAGTACAAGGGCGCTTGCCTCGGCTACGCTCACTATGCTGACACATCAAAGATCAACAAGTACTTCGCAATGCCGCAGGTAAAGATGATCTTCCCTGCAGAGTTCAAGCCGATGTGGTCTGTAAAGCCATCACAGCTTAACGAGAACTACTTCGAGCTCGTAGCAATCAAGTCAGTATCTGCTGACGGAAGAGCACCGCTCGACGGAGGTTACGTAGCTGACGCACGCGTACAGTTCGGCAACACCGGCGGATCACCTGAGGTGTCTATGGCAATGAACGGTGAGGGCGCAGGTATCTGGGCAAGACTCACAGGCGACAACATCGGCAAGCAGATCGCTATCGTTCTCGACGGTATGGTTTACTCTTATCCAGTAGTAAACGGCAAGATCGAGGGTGGTAACTCATCAATCACAGGTAACTTCACAATCGAGGAGGCTGAGGACCTTGCAAACGTCCTCAAGTCAGGTAAGCTCCCTGCACCGGCTACCATCATCCAGGAGCAGGTTGTAGGACCATCACTCGGAGCCGAGTCAATCAACGCAGGTATGATTTCATTCATCCTCGCATTCGTACTCGTCCTCATCTATATGATCGTCTTCTACGCAGGCGCAGGTCTCGTAGCTGACATCGCTCTCCTCTGCAACGTAGTTCTCCTCTTCGGTACACTCGTTTCATTCGGTGCAGTCCTCACTCTCCCTGGTATCGCAGGTCTCGTGTTGACTCTCGGTATGGCAGTGGACGCTAACGTGATCATCTATGAGCGCGTGAAGGAAGAGCTCCGCGCAGGCAAGGGTCTCGGAAAGGCTATCGCTGACGGTTACTCAAACGCTTACTCAGCTATCATCGACGGTCAGATCACTACCCTCCTTACAGGTATCGTTCTCTTCGTATTCGGTTCAGGTCCTGTACAGGGCTTCGCTACTACTTTGATCATCGGTATCATCACTTCTATCGTTACATCAATCTTCATCACAAGAATGATCTTCGACGACAGAGTGGAGAAGGGCAAGAACATCACTTTCGACAACAAGTTCACTAGAAACTTCCTCCAGAACACTCACGTAGACTTCATCGGCAAGAAGAAGATCGCTTACATCCTTTCAGGTGCGCTCATCCTTATCTCGGTTCTTTCAATCGGAATCAAGGGCTTCTCATACGGTGTTGACTTCACTGGTGGACGTACATATGTTGTAAGATTCGACCAGCCGGCTGACGTTGAGGCTGTACGTGTTGCTGTAAACAACGCATTCGACGCTGCTGCTGCAAACGACGAGACTGTTGACAATGCTGCTGCCGAGGTTAAGCAGTTCGGTGGTGAGAGCCAGATCAAGATCACTACTACTTACAAGGTAGAGAACGAGGCTGCTGAGGTTGATACAGAGGTAGAGGGTATCCTTTACGAGTCACTCAAGGGCTTCTATGCTAACGAGCTCTCTCTCGAGGACTTCACTTCAACTCAGGAGAACCCTAACGGTATCATCAGCTCTGACAAGGTAGGTCCTACTATCGCCAACGACATCACAAGAGACGCATTCATCGCTGTAATCCTCGCACTCATCGTGATCTTCGGTTACATCGCTGTACGTTTCAAGGGATGGACTTGGGGACTTGGTGGTGTTGTAGGTCTTGCACATACAGCACTCATCGTGATCGGATTCTTCTCACTCTTCTCAGGCATCCTTCCATTCAGCCTTGATATCGACCAGACATTCATCGCTGCGATCCTGACTATCATCGGTTACGCTATCAACGATACAGTGGTTATCTTCGACCGTATCCGTGAGTACAAGACTCTTCACCCTAAGGCTGACTTCAAGCAGAACGTGAACGCGGCTCTCAACAGCACTCTCTCACGTACAATGAACACATCACTCACTACTCTCGTTACAATGCTTGCAATTGCAATCTTCGGTGGTGAGGTGATCAGAGGTCTTGCTGTAGCATTGATCCTCGGTATCATCATCGGTACCTACGCTTCAATCTTCATCGCAACTCCTATTATGTACGACGTTACAAAGAGAGCTGAGAAGAAGGCTCAGAAGTAAGATACTTCAAATACCTAAATATGCAGAGCGACCTTGACGGGTCGCTCTGTTTTTTGTATCTTTGTTCCCCTTTCATATATAATATAGCCCATATGTCATTCGTCCATCTTCACGTCCACACACAGTATTCGATTCTCGACGGTCAGGCGTCGATTGCCGGCCTTTTCGAAAGAGCCAAAGAGCTTGGTATGCCGGCACTTGCGATCACAGACCACGGAAATATGTACGGTGTGAAGGAATTCCTGAAGGTGGCGAAGAAGTTCCCGGAGGTGAAGCCGATCATCGGTTGCGAGATCTATGTGACCAAGCATTATGACCACAAGATCAAGGACAAGGACCACAGGGGCTATTTCCACCTCATTCTTCTGGCCAAGAACTACAACGGCTACAAGAACCTGATGAAGATCGTTTCCACAGGACATATCGAGGGCAAATACTATGACAAGCCGCGTGTGTCCCACGAAATCGTGGAGCAGTATTCGCAGGATCTGGTATGCTGTTCTGCCTGCATCGCGGGCGAGGTTGCCAGAAACATCATCGCCGGCGATATGTCCGGTGCTGAAAAGGCGATCGAGTGGCACAAGAAGGTCTTCGGAGAGGACTTCTACCTTGAAGTGCAGGAGCACAAGACCCAGATTCCGGGCCAGTCACAGGAGGTGTACGAGCACCAGGTGGTTGTGAACGAGGGCATCTTCGCGCTTGCGGAGAAGACCGGAACGAAGGTCGTGGCTACGAACGACGTGCACTTCGTGCGCAAGGAGGACGGACCGGCACACGACCGACTCATCTGCCTTACCACAAACGCAAACCTTGACGATCCGGACCGTATGCGCTATACCCAGCAGGAGTACCTCAAGAGCGAGGAGGAAATGCTGGACATATTCTACAAGCATCCGGAGACCCTCAGCAACACCCTCGAGGTCGCTGAGAAGATCGACAGTTTCAAGGTGGACAAGGACCCAATCCTTCCAAAGTTCGACCTTCCGGAGGAGTTCCTTGCCAACATAGACGAATATCTTGAGAAATATAAGCATATCATCGACGCCGGCCGCTGCGACCCGAAGGGAAACGAGCGCGGCGAGGAGTTCTGCCGCTCGGTAGCATATCTCTGCCACCTTACATATAAAGGTGCACACAGGAGATACGGCGACACTCTTTCAGACGAGCAGGCTGAGCGCATCGAGTTCGAGCTCAAGACCATCTGCAGTATGGGATTCCCGGACTACTTCCTTATCGTCCAGGACTTCATCGCTGCAGCGCGTTCAGAGGGCATTTCCGTAGGTCCCGGCCGTGGTTCGGCTGCAGGATCCGCAGTTGCATACTGCTTGAAGATCACCAATATCGACCCTATCAAGTACGACCTCCTCTTCGAGCGATTCCTCAACCCTGACCGTATCAATATGCCCGATGTCGACATCGACTTCGACGACGACGGACGTTATCGCGTGTTCCAGTACATCGAGGAGAAATACGGCAAGGAGCAGATATCTCACGTGATCACATACGGTACAATGGCTGCGAAATCGGCCATCAAGGACGTTGCACGTGTGAGCCGTATGTCCATCGACGAGTCCAACAGACTCACCAAGATGGTTCCGGACAAGCCTTTCGAGGCCACTGTAGTGGAGGACGGCAAGAAGGTGACCAAGGAGTTCAAGCCAAAGCTCGGCAACTGCCTCAAGTACGGCGAACTCCACGAAGAGCTGGAGAACGGCAACGAGCTCACCAGAGACGTGCTTACATATGCGGGCAAGCTTGAGGGCTGCATCCGCCAGACCGGTGTGCACGCCTGTGCGATGATCATCGGACGAAGCAACCTCACCGAATATATTCCTATTTCCATCGCCAACGACAAGCTTACAGGCGAGGAGGTGTGGGTGTCGCAGTACGACGGCCACTACATCGAGGAGGTGGGTATGCTCAAGATGGACTTCCTGGGCCTTAGAACCCTGTCCATCATCAAGGAATGCCAGGCTAACATCAAGAAGCGCCACGGCATCGAATTCGACATCGAGCAGATCGACATCAACGATCCTCTTACATATGAGCTTTACAGCCGCGGAGACACTACCAGCGTGTTCCAGTTCGAGTCGCCTGGTATGAAGGAGTGGCTCATCAAGCTCCAGCCTACACGATTCGAGGACCTCATTGCGATGAACGCCCTCTATCGTCCGGGCCCAATGGACTATATTCCTGACTTCGTAGAGCGCAAGCAGGGCCGTCAGCCTATCGTCTACGACCTTCCGGAGATGGAGGATACACTTCAGGACACATACGGAATTACAGTATACCAGGAGCAGGTGATGCTTCTGTCGCGTAAGCTTGCAGACTTCACCCGAGGCCAGGCGGATACCCTCCGTAAGGCGATGGGTAAGAAGCTCAAGGACGTGCTGGACAGCCTCAAGGGCCTCTTCATCGAAGGAGGTACAAAGAACGGCCACCCTCAGGATATGCTCGAGAAGATCTGGGCAGACTGGGAGAAGTTCGCGTCATATGCGTTCAACAAGTCGCACGCGACCTGCTATGCGTGGGTGAGCTACCAGACAGGATGGCTCAAGGCCCACTACCCTGCCGAGTTCCAGGCAGCCAACCTTACGAAGAATCTCTCCAATATGGATGAGATCAAGAAGATTATGGATGACTGCAAGAAGAACGGCATCAAGGTTCTGAATCCTGATATCAACGAGTCAGAGTCGAAGTTCACTGTAAACAAGCAGGGCGAGATCCGATTCGGCTTGGGCGGAATCAAGGGATTCGGCGAGAACATCGTGAAGGCAATCCTTGCAGACCGCGAGGAAAACGGTCCGTTCGCGGACATCTACGACTTTGTGGAGAGAATGTCGGGTGTAGTGAACAGAAAGGGATTCGAGGCCCTTCTTCACTCGGGAGCGTTCGACAGCTTCGGCCTCTGTCGCAAGCAGTTCTCGCTTCCTTGCAAGAGCGGCGAGACCTTCCTTGACACAATCCTCCGCTATGGAGAACTCTATAAGAAGGACACTCTGGAAAGCACAGTGTCACTCTTCGGCGATGCCGAGGAGATGAAGCCTGAAAGACCGGAGATTCCTGAGATGGTGGGTGATGAGGACATTATGGAGAAGCTCAAATATGAGAAGGAACTCGTGGGAATGTACCTCTCGTCGCATCCTCTGGATACCTTCGCTTTCGAGATGGAGAACTTCACGACCTGCCAGTTGAGCGACATTCCTTCGCTCGTGGCGGAATGCAGCGCCAAGAAGACCAAGATGAAGGTCAATGTGGCCGGATTCATCACAGCCGTATCGGACGGTCTGACAAAGACCGGACGTCCTATGTCCAGGATGACTATCGAGGACTACGGCGGAAGTTATGAGTTCGCTTTCTTCGGCAAGGACCACGAGACCTTTATGCAGTACGAGAAGTTGAGTACAGCTATCTTCGTCGAGGGTATGATCGAGGAGAAGTACTACATCAAACCGGAAGACAGGGCTAAAGGAAAGGAGGTAGAGTACGCATTCAAACCTAAGAGTATGATGCTGCTGGGCAATGTTTCTGACCTCTACATCAAGGGATTCTCTATTACTGTGACCACACCTATGCTGTCGCCGGACTTCCGCGAAAAGCTGGTGAAGCTGGTGAAGAACAACAAGGGTAACGTTCCGCTCACAATGTTCATCTACGATCCTGTGAAGAAATGGAACATCGAGTTCCTCTCGCAGAAGTTCAAGGTGCAGGTGACCCAACCGTTCATCGAAGAACTCCAGGCCCTCGGAATCCGCTACTCCGTCATCAAGAAATAGCCTCCTCCAGCTTCGCCTGGCGGGCAACTATTTGATTATCAATACAACACACAAACCGCGTGCTGCCAAAAGGGAGCACGCGGTTTGTGTAAGTTACTAACACTGAGCATATTAAGCGTCAGGTAAAACAGCTAGAAGATAAGGCGGGCGAAGATCGGGAAGTGATCGGAAACGAAAGCACGGTCGTTGTACTTCTTGGTCACTGTCTGATATTCAGGACAAGCTGTGAAGCCAGAGACATAAATGTAGTCGATGACATCATCCTTCTTGGCCTTGCCCCAGCCGTTGAAAGTATTGTGGTTGTCTGTAGCCTCAGCGATCTTTCGGGCCGAATCCATCATTGTGTCAAGTTCAGCGAGAGCTGGATCTGTAGGCTTCACATTGAAATCTCCTGTAAGCACCATAGGATAGCCTTCAGGGTTGATCTTCGCGATTCTGTCCACGATGAGTTTGAGGCCGTTCCTGCGTGCCTCAACGCCGACGTGATCCAGATGTGTGTTCACGAAATAGAAGTGTTTTCCTGTCTTCTTGTCCTTCATAAGGGCCCAGGTGGCTGTTCTGTAGCAAGCGGCATCCCAACCCATAGAAGGCTTCTCAGGAGTCTCTGAAAGCCAGAATGTGCCCCATTTGAGCATCTTCACGGTCTTCTTGTTCCAGAAGATAGACATATGCTCACCGGACTTCTTTCCGTCCTCTCTGCCTACTCCTACGCAATCGTAGTCCTTGCAGTATTCATCTATGAACTTCACCTGATAGTCGAGGGCCTCCTGTACGCCGAATACGTCAGGCATCTGGTCCTCGATCATCATCGCAGTAGCCGGATATCTGTACATCCAGGCGTTTGTGCCGTCCTTTGCCGAACCGAGGCGGATGTTGTAAGACATCACCTTGAGTTCGTCAGGCTGATCCTGCTTCTTCTTGGCATCAGACAACTGCGGCAGTGCCATAAGCACTGCCAGCAGCATAAATATGAATCCTTTCTTCATTTCAGATTATTTAAGTACGAACGCAGCGGCTGCCTTCACGTCGCCGGCAGATCTTGCGAAGAGGGCCTGGAACTCACCTGGCTCTGCAACCCACTCGTGCTTGTCTGCATCGAAGTAGCTGAGGTCAGCAGCATCGATCTCGAATGTAACTGTCTTCTTCTCGCCAGCCTTGAGCCATACCTTCTCGAAGCCCTTGAGCTCCTTAGACGGACGGTCGATAGAAGCCTGTGGATCGGCGATGTAGAGCTGAACGATCTCAGCGCCGTCGCAGTCACCTGTATTTGTTACGTCGACTGACACCTTGAGTGTGCCGTCAGCCTTCATAGACGGCTTTGCTGCCTTTGCATTCGAATACTCGAAAGTAGTGTAGCTGAGACCGTGTCCGAATGGGAACTGAACAGGGATCTCGTTAGAGTCATACCATCTGTAGCCTACGTATACACCCTCTGAGTAGTGTGTCTGCCAGAACTCGTCACCGTCAGCCTTGATTCCAGGGTACTGAGCCTCGGTCTTGATAGGGCCGTCCTCATACTTGAACGGAACAGAGAACGGAAGTCTACCTGAAGGGTTCACCTTACCTGTGAGCACGTCAGCGAGAGCGTTTCCTGTCTCTGTACCGCCGTACCATCCCTGAACGATAGCGTCTACGCTGTCAGCCCAAGGCATTGCGACTGCAGAACCTGAAATGTTCACTACAACAAGGTTCTTGGCAACCTCTGCGAGTGCGAGGATAACATCCTCCTGGTCGTATGGAAGAGTGATCTGGAGACGGTCTGTGCTCTCGTTGTCCTGATTTGCACTCTTGTTGAGACCACCTACGAAGATAACGTAGTCAGCATCCTTTGCCATCTCCACAGCCTCTGCGATGAGCTCCTTTGGAGAACGGTTGTCTGTAAGGTCCTGACCTGTGTCCACTGCGTTGTATGATGTTGAAGTGTCACCTACATATCCGCGTGCCCAAACTACCTCAGCCTTGTCGCCGTAAGCGTTCTGGAGACCTTCGAGAGGGTTCACCTCGTATGCTGTCTTGAGGTTAGAGCTACCACCGCCCACAACCATCTTCTTCACTACGTTCTCACCTACGAGGAGGATCTTGCCACCCTCTGGAACGTTGAGAGGAAGGGCGTTGTTGTCGTTCTTGAGGAGAACAACACCGGCTGCTGAGATCTCGCGTGCAGCCTGATAGTGCTCAGGGCATACGAAACGGCCGTAGTTAGGCTCCGGACGCATACTTGTGCGGAAGATGAGACGGAGGATACGGCGAACCTTGTCGTCGAGCTCCTTTGTTGTGTACTTGCCTTCACGGAGACCTTTGAGGTATGGGTCTGCCATATGATAGTTTCTGTAACCGTCGCTTGCCGCACCGGTGAGACCGTTTGTCCAGGTGCCCATCTCGATGTCGAGACCGTTGAGAACAGCCTCCTCATCGTCGCGGCATCCGCCCCAGTCACTTACTACAACACCGTCAAAGCCCCACTCGCCCTTGAGGATGTCCACGAGGAGCTTCTTGTTGTGGCAGTTGAACTGGCCGTTGTAAAGGTTGTATGATCCCATAATAGACCAGGCGTCACCCTCGACTACGGCAGCCTTGAATGCAGGAAGGTAGATTTCATAGAGAGTTCTGTCGTCAAGAACAGAGTTTGACTGTGTACGCTGGAACTCCTGGTTGTTTACAGCATAGTGCTTTACGCAGGCAGCCACACCGTTCTCCTGAACACCCTTTACGTAAGGGACAACCATCTGGCCTGCGAGATAAGGGTCCTCACCCATATACTCGAAGTTACGTCCGTTGAGCGGAGTACGGCAGATGTTGATACCAGGGCCGAGAAGGATGTCCTTCTTGCGGTAACGAGCCTCTTCACCGATGCTGCGGCCATAAAGGAGAGACATCTCCTTGTCCCAGGTTGCAGCGAGGTTGATGAGTGCAGGGAATGCAGTACAAGAGTCGTTTGTCCAGCCTGCCTGATCCCACTCGTCCCAGAGAACCTCAGGACGGATGCCGTGAGGGCCGTCAGTATGCCATACCTCAGGAATACCGAGACGTGGAACACCGCGTGAACTGAACTTGGACTGAGCTGTGGTCATACCCACCTTCTCCTCGAGAGTCATACGTGCGAGCGCATCCTCTACTCTCTCCTCTACAGGAGCGTTAGGATTCAGATAAGTCGGACCGTCAAACTTTGGCTGTGAGCAGCAGGCCGCAAGAGCGAGGGCCGCTGCAGAAAAGATTACAAGTTTCTTCATATCGGAAGTGTTATTGATTATTCGGTCAATCGTGCAAATATACTAAAAGATTTCTCCATTCGCTACGCTCAGTCGAAATGACAATCCAAAAGTCTACCATCAGTCAAATGACAATCCAAAAGTTTACCATCAGTCAAATGACAATCCAAAAGTCTACCATCAGTCAAATGACAGCGAAAAGTCAACTGTCAGTCCAGATGACAGTGTGAATGTCATATCGAGCGAAGTCGAGATATCTAAGACAGAGCATAGTCGATGGCGAAGTCGAAGGTTTCGCCTGGAGCGACGGCAAAGTCGATGTACGGCTCGATGCAGGCGATGCGGTAGTTGGACCAGAATACAGCCTTTGTCATAGGTTCGTCGCATCTGACGCTCACTGCACGACCGTTCTGCAACTCCCTGAGTTCCAAACCATAAGGACTACCGTTCAATCCACATCCTGCCGCGTGGAGATTGCCGGTGAAGACCGACTCCCCTTTCTGGAGGGTGCGGGTGAAACGGATTCCGTTTTCCTTGAATCCCACTTCGGAATATTCAGCACGCCAGTCACCTTCGGGTGTGAACGGAAAATCCAGCTGACGGGATTCCCCTGTGGCCATCAGACCGAGCGTGAAGAAATTATGATTGTATACGTTGCCGGCGAGAGGCTTTCTGCCGGTGTTCTTAAGTCTGTGACCGATGCGGAAAGCATTCGGACCAGTGAGAGAAATCTCCTTGATGTATTCATAGCCATAGCCTGTTTCAGAGTCGATGAAATGTCCGAACACCACGGAGTTTTCAGTCACACAGACAGTTCTGCGGCCTCCGTCAAGGATATTGTGCAGCTTGAATCTGTCATACTCCCCTTCCATACGCTCCAGTATTCCGACACCGATCTTCAAGAAAGGTGCACCTGCTTCCACGGCTTCGTCGAGCCCTATCGGGCCGAACTCCTCCGCCGGTCCGCAGACCGCGTCGTGCATCACCGGAGAATAGTTCTCGAACCACGGTTCCGCATAATTGCAGCCTCTGTACTCGATACTTTCAAACACACCCGCCCAATCGAAACGGGTGCCACGATAATAACCCTTCTCCCCATCGGGATTATGAAGGGTGATTTTCAGTGTATCATTGGCTATCGAAAACATTTTGCGTGTTTTGTATATTATTAACTATCAAGGTTTTATCAGCACATAGGTGGGCATTTTCGCCCACCTACAATAACGTAATCGTCTGTTTTACACCACTTTACAAAACACGGTCGACCTTGGGTTTCGTAAAGTATGAAGGATTCCGGTTAAAGTCGGGTCGGGAATTCGGCGATGCGGAGGGTTGTACAGCCGTATGGGATCAGTTCGATCCATACTTCCTCACCGGTGTCGTCACCATCCTCGCGATAGTACGCGATCTGGCCTGTCGAGCCGTTGTACTCCTTCCAAGGCTTGATCACCACGGCCTTCGCCTTGATGCTCACCGGTGCATTCTCAAGATTCCAAGGGTATTCACCCGCATCCGGACGTACCTCAACCTTGAAATTCTCCTCCATCAGCTCAGGAGTCATATCCTTGAGACGGAAACCGTAGTTCCAAGGAGTGTCAGACATACAGGTATAGTAGTAAGGACCATATTTTCCTTCATATGAAGCCTCGAACTCGTGCTTCTCCCACTTCTCCTCCATCCTGAGCGCATACACAAGCGGTCCACGCTCAACGACAGTCGCTCCGTCATACCAATGACTGATGCGCACCTCCATCGGGAAGGTAAGCGTAACTGTATCACCCTTAGCCCATTCGCGCGAAATGCGAACAGTATCTCCAGCCCTGGAAACGCAATTCACATTCACTCCGTTCACCTTGACATAAGCACCGTCACACCACTCCGGAATGCGGAAATAAAGCGGGAACTCAGCCTTCTTCACCTTCTTCGAAGCGAAGTTCACAGTCACCTTCACAGTCTCGTCGAAAGGATAGAATGTCTCCTGCTTCAACGACACCTCAACGCCGCCTGCAACCTTTGCATTCACAGTCGAAGGAGCATATACAAATGCCGCCAGACCGCCGTCTGCACTGGCGTACCAGAGGTTCTGGGTGAACTTCGGCCAGCCCTGGTGCATATTGCACGAACAGCAAGGATAACCGTTGAGCACACCGAAGAGATTGTCGTTGTCCTCGTGCTGAGTCACGAAGTTTCTCCACTCGCGGGAGCAGGCGATCTGATTTGTCTGCTGGTAATACTGACGTCCGTCATAGGCATCGGTAGCCTGGGTCGGAAGTGCATTGTACGCCACTCTTTCGAGGTGGTCAGCCCACTGAAGATCACCAGTAGCCTGAAGCATCTCCTCGAGAGAATACATCATCTCCACTGCTGTGCAGAGTTCCGATCCACGGGTCGGGTCACCGAAATGCACCTGCTCGTCACCGGCCCAGAGACCGGTAGGAAGACCGAAGGTATGACGTATGGTCTTAAGGGCCTGCTTCGGAGCCTCGAGATCCTTAGGATCGTGGGATCTCTGCCACCAGATAACCGGTTCCTTGAAGCCGTGGGCCAGGTTTACGGTATGCATAGAATTCTGGGTACGGAGCTCGTTGGTCTCACCCCAGAACATTGCTGTCCAAGGAGTTGTCTGGCTGTGGATGAGGTCGCCGAGTTCAAGGAGGAACTCGTCTCCGGTGATGTTGTAGAGCCAATACACCATATCAAGATTGTCGCCACCTCGCCATTCGCCCCAGAAGGTCCAATGGTCGAGCGGCTTCTCCGGAAGATTAGCCAACTGATACCTGAAGTATCCGGTCATCACATCGATGACGCGCTGGTCACCGGTCGCCATATAGTACTGCTTGAGGATCTTGAGGGCAACCATCTTCGGCCACCAGTCCTCGGCCTTTCCTCTCTGGAATCCCTCGATGTACTTGCGGGAGATCCTGTTGCCGAAATATCCGTCCTCGTAAACCATTGTCAGCATAGCCTCCGACCACACTGTAGCCTTCTTTATAAGTTCCTCGTCACCAAGGAGATATGCGAGCGGCATAAGACCGTCGAGCCAATATGGTCCACGCTCCCAGGTGTCGCCTTCGCCGCCTATCCAGGCGTTGTCGGCTCCCACCACCTCGGCATACAACTCATCCAGATGGCCGGTCATTCCGTCCTTCTGCCTTACGAGCTGATCATAGAGCCAGCCCTCGGCCTTGATGGCACCGATAGGAAGTTCCGCATACTGAGTCGGCGCAAGAGGCGCACGGTTGAAGATGTAGTCCCGGGCCGAAGCCGACAAAGCCGAAAGGGCCAGGACTGTCATTATGATGATTCTTTTCATATGCTATTTTGTAAAGAAACCGAGGGTAGATTTCACAGCTCTCCAGCTGCTGTCTTTGTAGTTGATCATTCCCGCGCCGCTGAGCCACATACCTGTGGATCCGCCGCCGTCGAGGTTCATTGCGTGAACACATCCGATGCTCTTCATAATCGGTCCGAGCTCCTTGATGTACGCACCCTGGCTTGCATCGATGCGGCCGTCGCAGATGAAGAGCACGATCTTGCCGTCTGCAGTCACGCCCACAGCTGTTCTGTCAGGATGAGCAGAATACACACCCGACTCGTCCCAGCACTCGAAATTGGTATAATAATGAGTGTCGTCCACCATTGAATTATCCGCACATACGAGACCGTCATAAAGCACCATAGGGCCACAGCTGATCGCATAATATGGCTCCCAACTTACTGCAGGTACCGGCGAAGTCGATGTAACCTTGCCATACTTAGCCTGGCCGACTACGTTAGGCTGAGGTCTGTCATAATAGTAGAATGTACCCTGCTGAGGCACTCCCACCCAATATGCGCCTGCCTTTCCGTCCTTGTCCACTCCGATGATAGGGCGGGTGAGCTGATACAGCTGACTGTTTGTAGCCCAATAGCAGCCCTCGATCTCTCCGTGCCACTGCTGGGTCATCTTGCCCTCAGTTATGATGACACCGATGTTATAGTTTCCATAGATGGCTCCGTTGATGAGCGCAAGGCAGTCGCCGGCAGCCTCCGCCTGCGAGGCGACGGTCTTCTTTGTGCCCACTGTCTCAGGATAAAGCACCCTGAAATCCACCTTTGAAGGATCTGCGATCGCATACCAGGCGTTGAAGTTGCGGTCGTTGAGTTTGGATGTAGTCTTATAGACCTCTACATCGGCAGGAAGTCCCGCATATGTCTGCTTTTCCCATTTGAGTTCGACCGCAGCAGGCTGAGCCTCAAGCTTGACGGTCTGCGGCTCACTGTATCTGTAGTCACTGCCGTCCTTTATATACACACACATCTGGTATTCCACGCCATCCTCAAGGTATGCGTTAGGCACCACCTGAAGAATCTCTGTATTCGCCTTGATCTCAGGACCATACGACTTGATGTCGTCAACTGTAGGCACACCTGAAGCACTGAAGCAAACGCCGTGCTCAGGGTTGGAGCCGTTGATCTTCGCCACCTTGTACGAAACCGCGATATAAGCATAGGAAGCCTTCACCTTTGTCACAGAAGGAACGACCTGAGGGTCCACTTCAGGGTCTACAGGATCTACCGGAACCTCCGGCTCCTCTGGAACCGGGATCACAAAGTTGTTGTAATACACTACCTTGGAGTGATATCTAAGTTCCGCTGCAACTGCCTGAACACCAAAGTCATACTCCACTCCGGCAGTAAGGCCGCCGAAGGTGTGCTCAACAGCATCGGCAGCGATTGTCTCAAGCGGATCCACGCTGTATGAATCCCCTTCTCCGCGAAGAAACACTCTGTATCCGACCTCGCCTGATGCATTGTCTGTCCATCTGAGGACCACTGTCTCCTCGTCAACCTGCTCTACCTTGAGATCCGAAGGATCGGCGAGAGCCGCCTGCTCGACAGCAGGCTTCTGGCAGGACACTGCAGCAAAGGCAACCATCACAAGAAGGATATTCATAATTCTGTTCATAATTTATTGCTTCTTAATGTTTCGTCAGGGTGCAAAAATAATAAAATTGTCTTGGAAATTGCAAGAATTTGCGTACTTTTGCACCACACTACACCACACATAATTTAAAAAGCACATTTTCAGCACTATGAAAGGCACTCACAAGCATTACAAATGGGAGGTTCTGGCGCTTCTCTGGATGGCATATCTGCTCAACCAGGCAGACCGTCAGGTGTTCAACACCGTGCTCCCTGCAATCCGCGATGCCCTCAACCTTACAGACACCTCGGTGGGTCTGATCGCAACCATCTTCAACCTCTGCTATGCGTGTATGGTTCCGCTCGGAGGTATGGCAGGCGACCGTCTCAGCCGCAAGTGGGTGACCACCATCGCCATCCTCTTCTGGAGTGTGGCTACGATGTTCACCGGTCTGGCCAGCGGAGTTGTGATGCTCATCCTTATGCGAAGCGTTGCGACAGGCGGCGGAGAGGCCTTCTTCGGTCCGGCCAACTACTCGCTTCTCGGACAGTACCACACTGACACCAGAGCGCGTGCGATGTCGATCCACCAGACTTCATACTATGTGGGTGTGATTCTCGCGGGCTGGCTCGCCGGCTACATCGCCGACAAACTCGGCTGGCAGTACTCGTTCATCATCTTCGGTGCAGCAGGTATCGTATGGGGTATCGTTATGGCGCTCCGCCTCAAGGACAAGAAGGACGCAGATTGCCACGTCGCTGACGCTCCTCGCAATGACGTGAAAAGTGTCGACAATGACGTGAAAACAGCTGGCAATGATGTGAAGAAGCCGGGAATCTTCGACGGATTCAAGACAGTGTTCACCACTCCTACAGCACTCGTTCTCACCATCGGCTTCAGCGGATTCATCTTCGTGATCACAGGATATATGACCTGGGTTCCGGCCTTCCTCCAGGAAGAGTTCGGCCAGACTCAGGCAGCAGCAGGATTCAACTCAATGTTCTGGACTTATCTTGCAGCGTTCGCGGGAGTTCTCCTCGCCGGCACGCTCTCAGACAAGATCGCAGTACGCGACCGCAAGGTCCGTATGGTCATCCAGGGCATCGGCCTCATCCTCGGAGCCGCATTCCTCTTCTTCGTGGGAGCCGATATGGCTTTGTGGGGCATCTACCTCTGCTTCGCCGGATGGGGATTCTTCAGAGCGTTCTTCGATGCGAACATCTATACAGTACTGTATGACGTGACACCGTCACACCTCCACGCATCCTGCTCGAGCGCACTCATCACTACCGGTTTTGCTGTCGGCGCCCTTGCACCGGTGATCCTCGGAGCGATGAAGGACAGTATGGGAAGCCTTTCGGCTACATTCCCTGTACTTGGAGCGGTATGGATCGTCTGCGGAGCCCTTATGCTCATCGTCAGCCGCACCCACTACCAGAAAGACTACGACAAGATCAATAAACCAACGTAGACAAAATTCAGCCGGGTAAAACATTACGATAACCACTGACCTACGATACCATCCGAACGATAAATCAACATACTAGATATGAAAGCTGAATTAAAAGCTAGGAAGCCGAAGGCAGGCGTGCTGCTGATCGCTTCCCCAAGATTCAAGAACCTGTCAGGCCCGCAGCGCGGAACCTACGGTGAAAGAAAAGAAAAGGCAGTCAAGGAAATCCTCGCAACGATGGACTTCCTTGACGTCGTGTATCCAGGCATCACCTACGAAAGAGAGGATGCACAGAAGGCGATGGACCTCTTCTATGCAGAGAAGGTGGACTTCATCTATGCAGAGTTCCTTTCGTGGAGCGAGGACTTCGCGTGGATCCGTTTCCTCCGCGACTGCCCTAACATCCCTATCATCTTCTGCAATGTGGCCAAGCCAAAGATGACCTTCGAGACCACCCTCGACGAGGACGATTTCGTGGATTATCTCTGCGCTGGTACGCTCGTAGGCTCGCTCGAGGCTTCAGGAAGCGTCAAGAGAGTGCCACGCCAGAACGTGAAGACCATTATGGGAACACGCGAGGAGGTGACAGAGAAGCTTCGCGTCTATGCGAATGCAGCCAAGGCAAGAGCTATCCTCCGCCACTCCAACGTAGGTCTTATGGCCAATATGAACGAGGCTATGTGGAGCACCTACATCGACAACTACGACCTATTCACCAAGATCGGCCCGGAGATCCACTACCTCCCATACAGCGACTACGGCATCGAACTCGAAAACCTCACAGACGAGGAGGTGAAGGCATACGCCGACGAGCTCACACAGAAGTACGAGATGATGAGCGACGTTGAATATGACAAGTTCATCGGCTGCGTAAAGGCTACCCTCGGCATCAAGAAGCTCGCTGAGAAGAACGATATCGACTGCTACGTATACAACGACATCGACCAGGCCACATTCAAGACATCGGGATGCCGTGCAGGCTTCTACCCTCAGTGGTTCAACGAGAATGTGAGCGTGCTCGTGCCTGAGGCCGACATAGGAGCGGGCGTCATCACATATGTGCTCAAGCTTATGACCGGAAAGAACGTGAATTTCGTGGAGCCGTTCCACATCGAGGACGATTTCGGCACATTCGCAGGCGGTCACGCAGGTCCTAACGACCACAACGACCCTGAGTGGCAGAAGAACGTGATCATTTCACGCGACGTGCGCTTCGCAAAGACACACTGGAAATATGCAGGTGCACCATTCGCCTGGTACCGTTTCAGCCCTGGTATGAAGACAGTGGCAGGTCTCTATGAGGAGAACGGCAAGTACAAGCTCATCACATTCCTCGCAGAGAGCCTCTCTGAAAACGACACTCCACAGAGCGCAAAGAAGCACCTCCTCGCGACATACAGCCACGGCATCTTCAAGCCGGTTGTGCCTGTGAAGGAGCTTTGGGAGCAGGTGCTCCGCATCGGAGCGACCCAGCACTACGCCATCGTGGACGGCGACTGGCGCAAAGAACTCGCTGACTTCGCCGAGATCATGGGATTTGAATTCTATAGTATTAAATAATAGTATAACAAGTCGGCTTGCCGACCCGTCCCTTCTGGGACGGGAAAAAAGAAAAGTATAAACAAAGCAAAAACATATACAGACAATGAGCTTTATGTATAACCCGTTTCCGTTTGATGATCCGAAGCCGATCAATAGACCGAAACTTTCAGAAAAGACCATCAATTCGATTGTAACAGGAGGCACTCCTAACGTTGCAAAGAAATTCGTTGCGGAAATCGCCGACAGAGTGAAGGCTGAAGGTGTCATCGTGGGCATCGACGGCTACACTACCGCAAACTGGAACCTCTTCGTGAACCTTCTCGCACGCGAGTGCGTGATCCACGGATTCGAGTTCGAGGTTGTGGACTCAAACAAGGAGACCCTCAAGTCAGGCAAGGAGATCGACGATATGATCGACCCTAACCTCATCTGGGACACCAAGATCGACCCTACCCTCCTCTTCGGTAAGCTTTACCACGGAGGTTACATCGGTCTCTTCGACCAGGCCAAGATGGTTGAGTTCAAGCAGGCTGTTCCTGCAAAGAAGGCAGCAGGCAAGCTCGTGGTCGTAGCCGGTTACGGTTCTATGATCCCTGAGTTCCGCGATATGTACGACGTGAAGTGCTGGTTCGACATCACTCCGATGAGAACTATGCTCCGCATCAGAGGCGGCGAGTATTCAAACCTCGGCAAGGAGCATCCCGGCATCATCAACCGCACCATCCGTCGCTGCTACTACTGCGACTTCGAGTGCGCCGTACAGCTCAGAAAGGAGCTCTGGAAGAACAATGTCCTCGACTATTTCTTCCTCGACAACGATCCTAAGAAACTCCAGATGATGCCATTCGAGTCTTTCGCAGACATCTGTGCAGAACTCGTGAAGTATCCGTTCCGCGCAAAGCCTTGCTACCTCGAGGGAGTATGGGGCGGTTCATATATGAAGAAGTACCGCAACCTTCCTGAGGAGATGAAGAACGCCGCTTGGGTGTTCGACTTCATCCCTATGGAGGTCAGCGTGCTCGTTGAGGCTGGCAAGGAGATGCTTGACATCAACTACTGCTCATTCGTTCACAAGGAAGGCGTGAAACTTATGGGTGAGAAGGCTGTGGCAAAGTACCAGGGCTACTTCCCTATCCGCTTCAACTGGGATGACTCTTACCACTCTACAGGTAATATGTCAATCCAGTGTCACTCAGGCGGAAAGTACAATGTCGAGAACTACAACGAGTTCGGCCGTCAGGACGAGAGCTACTATGTAGTGGTTACAGGTCAGGACGCGAAGACATTCATCGGCTTCCGTGACGACGCCGACATCCCTCAGTTCTTCAAGGAGATCGAGGATGCCGACACAAAGCAGATCCCTTGCGACTATGAGAAATACGTAAGCTACGAGCCTTCGGTTCCAGGACTCCAGGTTATGCTTCCTGCAGGAACAATCCACTCAAGCGGAAGAAACCAGGTGATCCTCGAGATCGGTTCGCTTACAATCGGTTCATATACATATAAGATGTACGACTACCTCCGTCTCGACTTCGACGGAAAGCAGCGTCCTATCCACACCAAACTCGGTGAGGAGGTTGTGAACCAGGAGAGAAGATATTCTGTGATCCACGATCCTGAGAACAAGGACTACATCGTGCAGAAGCCACGCCTCGACGCAGAGGGAGAAGGCTGGAAGGAGTACATCCTCGGTGAGAATCCTCAGATGTACATCTCTCTCCGCCGCCTCGAGTTCGAGAAGATGTGCGAGCAGGATACAAAGAACGAGAAGTTCCACGTACTCACCCTCGTTGATGGTGACAGAGCACGTGTACGCAGCGTAGAGCACCCTGAGCGTTGCTACGATATGGACTTTATGGACATCGTATGCGTTCCTGCAGATATGGGCAAGTACGTTGTAGAGAACCTCGGCAAGGAGCCGATCAGCATTCACAAGACAACACTCCGTGAAGGATTCGAAAACGATGAAAAATAATCGCATCATTCTCCTCGACGTCGGCGGAACATTCGTGAAGTCGTCACTCGGCATCGCCGGCAAAGGCGCTGTCGAGGGCACTTTCGACAGCACACCGATGTCATCGGACGGCTCGGCGGAAGAGATCGAGACATCATTCCGCACAGCTGTCTCAGGCCAGATGAAGAGAGCAGAAGAGTCTGGCTGCACCGTTGACGCAGTATGCGTCGTTATGCCTGGTCCGTTCAACTACAAGGAGGGCATCTTCCTTATGAAGCACAAGTTCGCTTCTGTGTACGGACGCTCATTCCGTGAGATCCTCGGCGACGCCATCGCTCCCCAGATGCGCCTTGCCTTCGCTCACGATGTGAACGGCGCCCTTACAGGTGCGCTCACCATCAACCCTGAGCTCAAGAAAGGCACTGTGGCTATGTCCACACTTGGAACAGGACTCGGCTTCTCATATGCCAAGGACGGCATCGTGCAGGAGTCTGAGACAGGTTCGCCGGCAAGAGACCTTTGGGACGTCCCTTACGAGGGAGGCATCCTTGAGGACTACATCTCAAGAAGAGCCATCATCCGCTTCTACACAGAACTCGGCGGCACTCTCGCCGAGGGAGAGGATGTGAAGGAGATCTCTGAGAAGGCACGTGGAGGCGATGAGAAGGCCCTTGAGGCCTTCAGAAGCGCCGGAAGGCACTATGTTGCCGGAGCAAAGGGCCTTATCGAGGAACTCGGCATCAGCCACCTCCTTTTTGCCGGACAGATCGCAAGATCGTTCGACCTTATGGAGGGAGTGATCAAGGAAGGTCTCGGCGAAGGAGTCGATGTGTCTGTAGTGGATGACATCCAGGGCACAGTCCTCGTCGGAATCGCTTCATTGTAAATCATTGAAAGAATATTATAAAAAACTAACCTTATTATGATGCTAAAAACACGTATGAACGGACTCAGAAGAGTGATTGCACTCTGCTTCTTGTCCGCTTGCGCAGTGGTTTCGGCCTTTGCGCAGGAAAGAAACGTATCCGGTGTCATCCTTGACGAGACTGATCAGGGAATCCCCGGAGCTTACGTCGTTGTAAAGGGAGAGACCCGTGGTGCGATGACAGACGACCAAGGACGCTTCAACATCAGCGTATCTCCTAAGGACGTACTCGTTGCCTCATTCCTCGGATACGTAGACGAGGAAGTGAAGGTAGGCGACCAGACAAAGCTTACAATCAAACTCGTACCTGCAGCCAACGAGCTCGACGGAGTGATCAAGGTGGCATACGGTACACAGAGAAAGGCATCCGTGATCGGATCCATCTCGACTGTGGATATGGGAACCCTCGCTCAGTCACAGGGTAACCTTTCTACCAGCCTCGCCGGTAAACTTGCCGGTGTCGTTGCAATCCAGAAGACCGGTGAGCCAGGTGCTTCAGCTGATTTCTGGATCCGAGGTGTGAGTACATTCGGTGCCAACTCTACTCCTCTCATCCTCGTGGACGGCGTGGAGCGTAGTATGGATATGGTTGACACTGAGGATATTGCATCGCTCTCCATCCTCAAGGATGCGTCAGCTACAGCCCTCTACGGTGTGCGCGGTGCAAACGGTATCGTGCTCATCACTACCCGCCGCGGTGCGGAGTCAAAGCCACAGCTTTCGATCAAGGTCGAGACAGGTATGACTTCACCGGTGAGACTTCCTGAGATGGCAAGCACAGAGGAGTTCATCGACTTCCTCAACAATATGTATGTGAACAGCGGCCAGGATGCGATCTTCTCTGCTTACCAGAAGGAGCAGTACCTCGCTACCGCTATGGGTCTTGAAGGTGCGGATCCAGATCTCTACCCTTCAGTCGACTGGGTGAACGAGACATTCAAGAACCAGGCGATGACCACAAAGGCCAACATCGGTGTGAGCGGCGGTACAAAGAACGTACGCTACTATGTCGGCGGTTCATACTACCTCGAGGACGGTATCCTCAACACAGCGGCCAATGACCGCTACGACGCTCAGATGAGCTACCAGAGATTCAACTTCCGTACTAACGTGGACATCAACCTCACCAAGTCTACTGTGCTCGGTATGAACGTGTCTACACAGTTCACAGTGAAGAACTCTCCTGCTGCTGGTCTTGACGCCCTCCTCTCTCAGACAATGACAATGACCCCTACAGCGATTCCGCTCAAGTATTCTGACGGTACTCTCGCTTCCATCAAGGGTACTGAGAACCCATACAACCTCCTCAACGAGAAGGGTTACTCAAATACAAGCAGCAACGTAGCACAGTCTACAGTGTCCCTCACTCAGGACTTCTCCGACTTCGTTACCGAGGGTCTCACAGCACGCGTGGCATTCTCATTCGACGCGACAAACACCAACACACTCAACCGTACCATCCTTCCTAAGACTTACCGTGCCATCGGAAGAAACGAGGAGACAAATGCACTCCAGTATGAGGTGATCGACGACTACGCCGGCTACATCACTCTCGGTACTTCACACAGCGGTACACGCTACATCAACTTCGAGGGTTCGGTGAACTACGAGCGTCAGTTCGCTTATGCTCACCGTGTAAGCGGTATGGTTCTCTACAGTATGCGTTCGCTTTCATACACTCACCCGGGCTCATACATCGCAGCCTTCCCTTACAAGTCTATGGGTGTTGCAGCACGCGCGACTTACTCTTACAAGGACCGCTATTTCGCTGAGTTCAATATGGGTTACAACGGATCGGAGAACTTCGCTCCAGGTCACCGCTTCGGATTCTTCCCTGCTTTCGCTGTCGGTTATATGATCAGCAACGAGCCTTGGTGGGAAGGCATCTCAGACGTCATCAACCTCCTCAAGTTCAAGGCTTCTTACGGTAAGGTAGGTAACGACCAGATCGGTGGTAGCCGCCGTTTCGCTTACAACACTACTATCAACACTTCTGCGACAGGTGCTGCCTGGGGTACAACTCCTAACTCATCTGCTACAGGCTATACTACCGTAGGTGGTATCACAACAGCTGAAATGGGTAACTCGGAGGTAGAGTGGGAAGAGGCGACAAAGAGCAACGTAGGTATCGAGCTCGGTCTCTTCAACGACCTCACCATCCAGGCCGACCTCTTCCGCGACTATCGTGACGGAATCTTCCTTATGCGTCAGTCCACTCCATCTGCGGTAGGTCTCCAGAAGGACCAGTACGTGAACATCGGAGAGATGCTCAACCGCGGTTTCGATATGTCGGTAGTATATGACCACACATTCAGCAACGGTCTTTCACTTTCCGCAAGAGGAAACTTCACATTCAACCGCAACCGCCTCATCTACAACGACCAGCCTACACCGGTAGAAGAGTACCTCAGCGAGGTGGGCTTCGCGTACGGTCAGAGAAAGGGCCTCATCTCTTGCGGTCTCTTCGAGAGCCAGGAGGACATCGACAGCTGGCCTACACAGACATTCGGCGACGTTCAGCCGGGAGATATCAAGTACAAGGACATCAACGGTGACGGCTACGTTGACCAGTATGACAAGGTGGCTATCGGATACACTACAATTCCTGAGATCAACTACGGTTTCGGTGCGAGCCTCGGTTACAAGGGATTCGACGTTTCAGTATTCTTCAGCGGCGTGGCAAACGTTACACGTCAGATCGGAGGTACAAACCTTTACGGTGCGTCATCATCTCCTCAGCTTACCGGACAGGTGTTCAAGGATGTTGCCCAGAACCATTGGACTACAAGCAACCCTGACGCCAACGCTCCTTATCCAAGACTTGGAACAACACGTTCAAACAACAACATCCAGACTTCGGACTACTGGACACGCGATATGAGCTTCCTCCGTCTGAAGAACGCAGAGATCGGTTACACCTTCCCTAAGAGACTCACAAAGAAGGCCGGAATCCAGGCACTCCGTCTCTATGTGGCAGGAACAAACCTCCTCACATTCTCTGAGTTCAAGCTCTGGGATCCTGAACTTGACACCGCTTACGGTACAAGATACCCTATCACCCGTAACGTAAGTCTCGGATTGAACATCAACTTCTAATCGACTCTCAAGAAATGAAAAAATTACTCTATACATTATCGACATTCGTTGTGCTTGCGCTTGGTGCCGTTTCCTGCGACTCCTACTTCGACGTGGAGCTTCAGGACCAGGCTACCATCGAGGAGATGTTCAGCAAGAGAGGAACAGCCCGCCAGCTCGCAGCACATATGTATGCTTACCTTCCTAAGGAGGAGAATCCGGTGGACGCTACCACTGAGGGAGGTTTCTCAGGCCGTACAGACGCACGTCAGGTGAACGCATCCGCTTATGCGAACAACGTGTTCGACCTCCGCGTGGGTGACTACAGCCCTGCTTCCATCACAGGCTACAACCTCTGGGAGAACTACTACAAGGCAATCGCACACTGTACTCTCGTGATCGACAACATCCACCTCAACAAGGAGGACAACGAGGCAGTACGTGAATATATGAAGGCAGAGGCCCGCTTTATGCGCGCATTCTACTACTTCTGCCTCTTCCGTACATACGGTCCTGTGATCGTATGGGGCGACAAGGCTGCTCCTTCTGATGCAGTGGGTTCACAGCTCGACAGAAATACTCTCGAGGAGAACATCGACTTCATCGTTTCGGAGCTTGACAGAGCTATCGAGGTGCTTCCATTGAGCATCACCGAGGTAGGTCTTCAGGAGGGTTCCGATATGGGTCGCGCTACAAAGGGTGCAGCTATGGCTCTCAAGTCACGCGTGCTCCTTTATGCGGCGTCACCCCTCTTCAACGGCAACGAGCTCTATGCAGGTATGACCAACTACTACGGCAACGAGATCTTCCCTCAGACATACGACGCTTCAAAGTGGGAGGATGCAAAGAAGGCTGCAAAGGCTGTGATCGACCTCAACGCATACAGCCTCGTACAGGCAGACAAGACAACCGGCGACAAGTTCGTGGACGGTATCCGCGCTTACCAGAACATCTTCTTCAAGCAGTGGAACGAGGAGACTATCTGGGGATGGTGGATGAACTTCTACACAGACTGGCTCGGCCGTACAGGCGGATTCATCGGCGCTTGCGCACCACGTAACATCACCGTAGAGGGATGGCAGTCGCTCACTCCATCGTTCAAGCTCGTCGACGCTTACGCGATGTATGAGTCAGGCCGCTACCCTGTGACAGGCTACGACAGGACTTCAGGTATGGACGACTACTCTAAGCCTATCATCGACGAGGCTGCCGGATACGTTTCGGAAGGATTCAGTATGGCGACACAGTTCGAGGCTGAGTGGGCAGGCGAATTCGAGGCACACAACTCTACCCTCGGCCGCGAGCCACGCTACTATGCTTCAGTCGTTCCTAACGGATACTACTGGCCTTGCAACCCTGCACTCAAGACAATGACCAACCCTAAGACCTCTTCTACCACTTGGACTGCAGAGGATATGAGATGTCATTTCTGGAGAGGTTCTGGCGCCCTCTGCCAGCGTTGGGACCAGACTTCGACAAACAACTACTTCGGTTATGCTTGGCGTCGTCTCTACAAGGCTGACAACCCTCTCGACGTAGGATCGGACTATCAGCAGATCCACTATGTATACCCTGCATTCCGTCTCGCGGAGATCTACTTCAACTATGCAGAGTGCTGCATCGAGACCGGCGAGTACACTGAGGCTATCAAGTACCTCAATATGATCCGTAACCGTTCAGGCCTCAACAACCTTGAGGAGGCTTATCCGGGAATCGCTACAGATCCTGAGCTTCTCAGATGGTGCTTCAAGCAGGAGAAGATGATCGAGTTCGCGATCGAGGGACCTATGCACTTCTACGACAACACCCGCTGGATGACTGCAGAGAAGAACTTCCCTGCTCTCAACTGGACCCTCAACCTCAACGACCCTGCAGACTACTATGACTCTTGGGTACGTTCAAGCGAGGACTTCCCTCTTGCAAAGCACTCGAAGTTCACAAAGAGAGACTACCTCTTCCCATTCGACTCTGATCAGCTCGCCGAGATGACAAACCTTACACAGAACTACGGATTCTAATCTGAATGAATATGAAGAAGATTTTCAAACATATCTTACTCTCTGCACTGACGATTGCAACCGTAGCGTCTTGTGCGGACGACAGGAACAACTTCCTTCCGGACGACTCATTCGGCTTCAACAACAAGGCCGGTGAGAATGTCCTCACTCTTCCTCTCTACGGTGGTTCACACACCATCAACGTGATCAAGAGCGGAAAAGGTCTGAACGAGGGTGTAGTGAACATCACGACATCTAACCACGACCTTTCAGAATACAACAAGCAGTACGGCGTGGAGTTCATTCCGCTCCCTGCAGACCAGGACCTCTACTCTTTCAGCAGCGAGAGCATCGCTTTCGGCACTGAGGATGTGACCAAGCCGCTTACAGTGTCTTGGGACATCGCCAAGGTGGCTGCATTTATGGCTGAAGAGCCTGCAAACCAGTACTGTATCCCTGTAGCACTCCGTTCGGACGACCTCGAGGTCAACGACGGACGCCAGGTGTTCATCCTCAACCTCGTGACTTCTACAGTCACTGCCGAGCAGACACTTATCAGCCGCACTTACGAGTGGGAGTCTGAGCCTGCAGCAGAGACTATGGACATCACAGTACGTATCGACAAGGCAATCCCAGGCATCGACCTCACTCTCGATTTCGAGGTGGACGAAACTCTCGTTGCCGCATACAACGAGGCTAACGGTACAGACTACGAGCTTGCACCGGAGGGACTCGTGACTCTCGGCGCAGACCCTGTAATCAAGGCTGGCGAGGGCTATGTACTCCTTCCTGTAACCATCAATACCGAGGCTCTCGCAGTCGAGATGGAGGTGGAGAAGAACGGCGTCACAGAGACCAAGAGACTCGTCAAGAGAGACTGGGACGGTTATGTGGTTCCTGTGAAGCTATCAGGTATGTCAGTTGACGGCGTCAAGATAAACAACGGCCTCACCTACATCGTGGTGAAGGGTCTCGAGCCTATCCCGCCACAGCTCTTCACTCGCCTCTGGGGTATCTATGCAACTTCATCTACAACTCCTTGGCAGTCTACATTCGGTATTACCGATTCACGTAACATCACTATGGATGACCAGTATATCTACATCCCTCAGAATTCAGGAGACGCAGCTGTCCTCAAGGCAGTAAGCATCACTGACCCATCTGTTGTGAAGAATGTGAACGTGGACGGCGTAAGCGGCGGTACACACAGCCTCTCTTGCGTGAGAATGGTTCCTAACACAGATCCTGCAATCAACGGCGGAAAGGACATCCTCCTTGCTACCAACCTCAGTCTCGGTGACGGTTCACACCTCCACTACTACGCTTGGCTCAACGGTATCGACAACGCTCCTACCAAGTATATGGTCGACGACTCAGGCCGTCGTATGGGTGACAAGTTCATCGTGCTCGGAAGCTGGAAGAACGGCGAGATCTACCTCAAGGACTACAACACCGGCAACATCGTAAGAAACGCTATGGTCGACACAGGTGTCGGCGAGTGGCCAGGAGCCGACGGACTCGCATATGCACGCGGACGTATGGACTACTCCGCTTCAGTTCTTGACGCAGCAGGCTGCATCGGTTCTGCATATGTATACCCTGGCACACCTAAGGCAGGTTCCGACATCGTCCCTGGCTTCCTCGTTACCTCGACTGCCAGCGGCCACTGGGTTGCCAACACTTCAGGCAACGTATTCGCTTCGACTGCAGACCTCGGTCTCGGTATGACCCACGGATACAACTTCTTCGCTGACGAAAAGACAGGTGCGAAGTATGTGGCATACGTAGCCATCGAGTCTGCTCAGGACAAGGGTTCAGTGAAGGTCATCTCTGACTTCAACGGCACTTACGACGGACTCGCGGGAGTTCTCCAGACTCAGAAGGTAGTGTTCGAGGCTCCAGTACAGGACGGTATGGATGCGACTGTCATCTCTCCTTGCCCTGCAACCCACTCTACAGGTGACTGCGTGGTACGTGAGGTGAACGGAACAACCTATATGGCCGTAATGATCCAGAACGTAGGTATCTCGGTATTCAAGCTCAACGCTGGCTTCATCGCCGAGTAATCCGGACATAATTTGTAATTTTATCCCTCCTCCTCATTCCGGGGAGGAGGGATTTGAATAAACCATATGAAGAGATTATCCATATTGTTTGCCGTACTGATGATGTGCGGATGCGGACAGCAGGCCAAGCTGTACAAGTGGGAGAAGGATTCCGTAGGCACTATCGCGGACGCTGCGATCTGCTACGGAGGCCACGGTGCCCGCAACCCTTATCTATGGACGCCGGAGCGTTTCGAGAAGACCGTGATCTATACTGACGAAAAGGGTCAGGAGCACTGGTTCTTCGACAATATGATTATGATGGAACTCTGGGACGACGACTATGCAGTCACCTATTCCATCGCCAACGACGGCAGATTTTCATCAAGGAAGGAGCACTGGCAGAGACAGATCGACTACTGGTTCGACCCTGTGAACGGCTTTGCAGCACTTGAGAAATGCATCGATGACGCGGCAAGGCGCATCGGCAATCCCCCTACCAAGCGAGGCATCATCTTCTCGCTTCCGGATCCTGTGTACTTCGAGCACTACACAAAGGCTATGAAGGGTGAAAACAGGAACACCGTGTACTGGGGAGAAATCGACGGCGTCGCTATGGACTTCTCGAAGGAGCAGGACCGCATCAAGGCATACAGATGGATGGTGGACGCTGTACGTGCAAAGTTTGCAGAGGCAAAGTACAAGCATATCGAACTCAAGGGCTTCTATGTGCTTTCGGAGGAGCTTTCTGTTCCCGGCAGCTTCAGGTACGAGTACAAGCAGCACGACATCACCATCAAGGCTACAGCGGACTACTGCCACTCTGTCGGCGAAGGATTCTATTGGGTGCCTTACGCAATGGCTCCAGGCATCGAGAGAGGAAAGGACTTCGGTTTCGACCTCGTCGTGATGCAGCCGAACTACTACTGGACCGACGCGAAATGGTCTTGGGACCAGATCGAGAAGAAGATCAGGGACTACGGCCTCGGAATGGAACTCGAGTTCGAGGGAACACACGGCGAGCCTCTCAAGTCCTCTATCCTCAGCTTCCTCAAGAACGGCCAGCCCAACCCATACTCTGCGCGCAACAAGGCTCGTTTCCAGGAGTATCTGGACAATGCAGCCAAGCGCGGACTTTACGGAAGAGTTCCTTTCGTCCTCTATGCAGGCACCAACGGCCTTTACGAACTTGCCGTGTCGGAAGACCCTGCAGACAAGGCGATGTATCGCAAACTTGGAGAATTTGTCATAAATTCGCCATTGAAAAAGTAATGTATTCCTGAAAAGATGCGGAAATTCCTGTACATATTATCCCTTATCCTTGTCGCAGCAAGCTGCCAGAATGAAGAGAAGCCGGCATATGTCCCCAAGCCGGTGATCGAGGCGGCCTTCGAGTCGTTCAAGGGAGACGGCGTCGTAGTAAGCGTCAAAAGCCTCAATACCGACGCTGTCTATGGTCTTGCCCGCCTTCCTTCCGATCCTGCCCCTACAGGCCCGGAAATCGCGGAAAACGGCGTCAAGGCAGAGGGAAAGAAGATCTTTATAAGCGGACTTGTCAAAGAGACGGAATACACTGTCTATGTCGTGGGAATAAAGGGCGAGGAGTTCAGCGCAATCGAGCACTTCACGATCGTCACTCCTTCACTCTACCCCTGGGAGGCGGAGCGCGAGGAACGGCTCACTTTTGCAGACCTCGACCTTCTGCCGGGAGGATATACATCCAAGACACCGAACACCTGGACAGAAGAACGACTTCTGCCGCATATCACCTATACTGACGAGGCAGGCCAGGAGCATTGGCTCCACGAGGCCTTCCTCTTCATCGGAAGCGAGGACTCTGTCAACAGCGCCATCCTCTGCATCGCAGAGGGAAAGAACAAGTCCGGCAACAAGACCTCGTGGAAAGGGTTCGCAGACTGGTGGATGGGCGGTTCCGGCGCTGTTAAAGTGCTGGATTCTGCCATCGAAAATGCCGCGGCGCGCATAGGGCAGCCATCTTTCAAGCACAAGGTGGTTATGACTATGCCGGACCCTATTATGCTTGAGTATTTCTACGACAAGAACTCATCGACCACATATTGGGGCGAAGCCTTCGGCCGCCAGCTGGATTTCACAGATGCGGCGGACCAGGTGCTTGCATACCGCTGGTACATCGACTATGTCCGAGACCTCTGGGCTGCAGCCTCACCGGCCAACCTCGAACTTGCGGGCTTCTACATCCTCTCTGAAATCCTTGTGGCGAAATCCGACGGATGGAACTACAAATACAAGAGATGGGACCAGATCCTCCCTCCAGTTTCCGAGTATCTCCACAGCCTGAAATACACCCTCAACTGGATTCCGTACTACCAGGCGGACGGCTACGATATGACGAAGCAGCTGGGCATCGACTACACCTGGATCCAGCCGAACAAGTACTGGGACTACCCGGAAAAGAAGCAGAAGAAGAGCTGGACCTGGGTATTCAACACTATGGCCACATATGGCCACGGAATGGAGATCGAGTTCGAAGGCTCCCACGGCGAACCGGGCTGGAGCCAGTATGAGGAAGGTGTGGCACGCACAAGTTCTTCCATCCTCGAGACAGTGCGCACGAACAACGACGCACAGGGCACGAAGAAAGGCGCACCCAACCCTCAGGCAGCGCGCAACAAGCAGCTGCTGCGCGACTATATGAGCGAGTTCAAGAAGGCGGGATACTACGGAAAGGCGCGCATAGCCACATATTCCGGCACCAACGCGATGTATGAGCTTGCGACTTCACCGGACGCGGCAGACCGCGAGATGTACCTCGAATACTGCGAATTCATAGTCAACAACCCATTACGAAAATAACACTGTCATTTCGACCGAACAACACTGTCATTTCGACCGAACAACAACACTGTCATTTCGACCGAACGAAGTGAGTGGAGAAATCTTTATAATATGAAAAGAATAACAATAATTCTAACAACATTAGTACTGATTCTAGGCTGCAACAATGCCGATAACACTATAGGTGAGGAATACATATGCGATGTTCCTGGCTTCGTACTGGCCGATGAAAACATCGAAGTCAAGATCGGAGAGGACGGAAGCCTCCTTGTCCTGAGCAACGCCGAAACCGGACACAACTATGCTTCGGGAAAGAGCCTCTGGAGAATGTTCTACAACACCCACGAGGAGAAGGAGATGCAGATCGACTGCTCAGAGAACACTCCTGCTGTCTCTCAGGAAGGCAATGTGATCACTATCGCATACAAGGATCTCGTACACAGAGGAAAGGCCCTGAAGATGGACCTCGTCCTTACCGTTTCTCTTGAGGACGGCGAGGTGCGCTTCGGCTCTACAGTGACCAACAACGAGCCGGGAACCATCATCCGCGAGCTCCAGTACCCTCTCGTAGGCGATATGCAGCTTCCGAAGGGCCACAAGCTCCTTACCACCCACACAGGCGGACAGGTGCACAACGACGCTCTCGACCTCATCGTGAACGTGAATCCTAAGACCCTCTATATGAAGCCTGACCAGTACTTCCGTCAGTATGACCTCCAGTATCCTCGCCACGCTGCATCGAACTGTTATGCGTTCTTCGGCGAGAACGACGGTCTCTACTTTGGAAGCCACGACCAGAGCCTCCAGCAGACCTGGCACGGCCTTCGTGCCTATCCTTCCGCTCCGGGCAAGTTCGATATGCTCGAGGCAGGTTTCTACCGCTATCCTAACGCAATGTGCGGCGACAGCTGGACCTGCGATGCAAGCGTCGTAAGACCGTATATGGGCGAGTGGACAGAGACTTCGCGCATCTACCGCGAGTGGATCGACACCTGGTGGGACAAGAAGGACGTTCCTCAGTGGGTAAAGGAGATGAACGGCTGGCAGCGCATCATCTTCAAACACCAGTACGGCGAATACCTCCGCAAATACACCGACCTTCCTGGACGCATCAACGACTGCGGAAAGAGCGTAGGCTGCAACACAGTGCTCGCCTTCGGCTGGTGGAGCGACGGTATGGACAACGGCTACCCTAACTACTACATCGACGAGACCCAGGGCGGCGAGGAGGCGTGGAAGGAGGCTATTGCCGACTACCGTGCCGACGGCAACCGCCTCGTGCTGTATTACAACGGCCGTCTGGTTGACCGTGAGAGCGACTGGTATATGCACGGAAACGGCAAGAAGGCCGTGAACCGTGACAACACCGGAGCCGAATTCGCAGAGCATTACAAGTTCACCGCTCAAGGTACAGCCGTAGGATACTATGACACACGTACATTCTCTATCGCCAATATGGCCAACCGTGAGTGGCGCGATATGCTCCTCGAGTGGGCTGACAGGGCTATGGCATACGGTGCCGACGCAGTGTTCTATGATCAGCTCGGAGTGGCCGAGGAGTTCCCTAACTGGGACCGTTCGCGCGAGTTCCCTGTTCAGGACCTGTTCACAGGCCGTTACAAGGCAGAGGCTTTGAAGGAGATCCGTGACCATATCAAGGCAATCGACCCTGAATTCTGCCTCGGTACAGAGTGGCTCAACGACTGCACTGCTCAGTTCTGCGACTTCGTCCACATCGTGGAGTTCACAGCAGAGCCTTACAGCTTCCCTGAGTGGTTCAAATACACCTTCCCTGAGGTGATCTGGTCTGACCGCTGCCTCCGCGACGACACAGATGTCGAGCGCAGAGCCAACAATACTCTTTTGAAGGGACTCGTAAACGACATCGAGATCTTCCGCTGCCGCGGACTCATCGACGAGACTCCTCACTACCAGCAGTATCTCGCACAGATCAACGCCATCCGTCACAAGTATCCTGAACTCCTCCTCGGAGCCGGACGCTTCATCCATATGGACGGCTTCACTTGCTCTTCCGATGACATCATCGCGCGCGGCTACGCCAACGGCGACCGCCTCGCTATCGTTGCCACTACATTGTCGGCCGACGGTGCCAACGGCAAGATCTCAGTTCCTGGCTACAAGTTCGTAGAGCACTCCTCTATCGGAGACGCCAAGGTTTCCGCTTCTGCCGGCTCTTCAGCCTCGAAGCTCACCCTCGGCCACAACGCCATCTCCGTCCTCATCTTCGAACGCTAGGCCTTCCTATCGGCAAACCTCCATCAGGACTCTGCCCTCTCGCGTGGCGGGCAAATCATTACATATCAACACATAACAGAAACTGCGTGCTCCCCTTTGGCGGCACGCAGTTCTTGTAAATCATTGTATGACAGAGTGTTAGCCGCCACGCTTCTTCCAACCACAATGTGGCAGCTAAAATACTGTTATTCAATATGTTAAATGATTGAGGGTCGGTATTTTTACCGACCCTCAACTATGTAAACACCTTATTCTCAAAGCGTTAACCGCCACACTTCAAATTAGTGTTCATCAGAAACTTACTGCCAAGCCAACGCTGATCGCGTGAGTATCATATTGGTATCCAACTAATTTATTGGAACTCATATATGAGGTGTATCCGTTGCTGTAGCCATATTTCAGAGAAATAGAATAACGGTTGATCATTACACCTATGGATGGCGACAAGTATAGGCCAGCTGTAACCTCCTCTACATTCATTTCTGTTCCCAACTTCATATCCACAAACGGACGTACATATCCATTGCAGAATGAGTATCTCACATCTGCATAAAAAGGGATGGAAACAATAGCGTGATGATTCGGTGTTATACGCAGACCTGTTCCCGCACCAAAGAACCAACCGTTTCCTGTGCTGTAACCGTGAGTGGTCAATATTGCGCTGTCGAAGGCATTGGTCCCTGTTATATATCCCAGTTCCAGTTCCACATTTCCCTGATAGCCCTTCTTGTCTGCAAAGTTCTGAGCATAAGAGGCAGACACTGCCATCACGAATGCCATAACTACCAAAATAATCCGTTTCATATCTCTTGAAGTTTTTAATTCTACAGCAAACTAATTATTGTCATCTATTTCACTGATTGTAATATATGAATCGTAGTTTGTAAAGGTAAGATTCTTTTCTGGATTTTCATAATAGCGTAACAATAACGTTCCACAATCTCTATTTTGATCCTCAAAACAATATTCAAAACTTCCACAAAGCTCGATATCAATAGAATCTTCTTTTTTATAGCCTCCCTTTACATCCATCCTGGCTGATAGTTTTGCTGTTCCTTTATCATATTCTCTCATTGCTGTCCGGTAAAAGTTCCGGACAGCAATGTTACACATTTACAAAATAACGATGAAGGTGACTAATCAGTCTTTAAGACTTTTTAGTCACCTTCACTATGTAAACACCTTATTTTCAAAGGATTAGCTGTCGCTCAAAAATGAAACAAGATTAGCGGTTTATCATTTCATTTGTGATATGATATCTATATCTTGGCCACAATCTGTCTTCTGTCCACGTCTGACCATCTACCTTAAAGGTATACTCAAACTCCTCGTAGTCGTAATCTGTAAAGAATTTGTCAACTCCCTTCTTGAGGCTGACCAATAATTGGTTCTCGTGAGATATACCGACTTCTTCGGCATTCTGAAGACACAACGAATATTCCATAGAAGGTATTGCCAACGTGTCTGTTGCTGCAGGAGCAATAACTACCGTC
>JAFYWC010000110.1 GCA_017546585.1 Bacteroidales bacterium | reverse complement strand
TTATGTGTGGCTTGGTGGTAAGGTGCGCCGCTTTGAAGGCGTTACAGATGCCGTCTTCCCATACTATATCTACGAGAGTAATCGCCACGAGTCGGTTGTTTATGCCAACGAGGTCAACAAGCGTGGCCGCACCTGCTATCTCTGTGCTGCGGGTAAGACAGTGCCAACTGCAGCAGATCCCGTTACTGGCAAGATTCCTGCGGCTATCGAGGTCAGGGCCGACTATGCCCCTCGCTTTATCGATAAGTTTTTCGGGCGTTACGCTGTACTGCTCGAAACTCCGTTCCAGCGTCAGACCATCAAGAAGGATTTGGTGCTGGCAGGTATGTTTACAGCCAATAAGGAAATAAACTCAAAGACGGCAGTTTCTGTAAGTGGTGAGAATGGCTACTCGCTCAAAGGTATCGTTAAGAGCGATGGCAATGCCTCACTCGGCGCTTACCTCAATGGTCTTTTGGTCAATGAGATTGTAATCCGCACCGATGGCACCTTCTCCTTTATGAAGCAAGGCAAGGAGTTGGCACGAGTTACGGGTGATGGTATCTCGTATGGTACATCGCTCAGCGATAATTCCCGTATCGGCGCAATCCATATTCAGGGCTGTGATATCTACAATACTCAGGATGTTACAGACGAAGGAACAATACGCATCAACTACTATGGCGTTGAAGGTGGCGGCACGAAGTTCCGTGACTTTGCAGTCTATGATGGCAAACTATCCCTTACGCCCATCTTCAAGGTCATCGGTAAGAGTGCTACGGCACAAGTTAATGGACTCTTCTCGGTACATAGTGCCGGACGAGGCATTGACATCTGCAATACCGCCTATACCAAAGATGATCCGAAGTTGCAGAATACACTCTCGTGGAAGGATAGCGCTGGAGCGGTGATTGCTGCTGTGGGCTTTGATACGACAGATAGTTATCGCTTTGTGGTTCGCAATGCGTTAGGCGATATTGTTATTGCCCCGCTCGGCTCGGTGGATATCATCGGTACGCTCAAAGTAAATGGCAAATCCGTTGCTGACACCTATGTTACTGTTACTACATACACCAGCGGTATGAATGGCAAAGTAGACAAGGTGGATGGCAAGCAGCTCTCTACTGAGGACTTTACTACCGAATACAAGCGAAAACTCGATGCTATCTCTACGGGTGGTATTACCGAAGGCGGTACAGGCTATGTAACATCTGATGCTGTAGCAGAAGCATTGAAGACAAAACTCTCAGCCGACCAGAACCTACGTGATGTTGTGGATAAGGGAGCAGCTCGCACTGCCCTCGATGTCTACTCCAAGCCCGAATCCCAAGAGGTATTCCTACAGATTAGCGAGGGTCTTCAAGAACTAGTTCGCCTTACAGCGGACGAGATCAACGGTATGACTCCCGAGGAGGCTTCGGCACTCAAGGCAGAGCGTCAGGCAGCGGTCCGAGCAACGCTCGATGCTGAGAAAGGTGGCACGGGAGAGCTCAAACTTACCAAGACATCCAACCTTAGCGACCTTCCCGATAAAAGCAAGGCTCGTAAGAACCTCGAAGTATACTCTAAGACCGAGGTTGACGGTATGATGGCGGGCAAGCTCGGTACTGATTCGGCATATCAAGGTATTGTCTTTACGCCTGAGTTCAGAGACAAACTTATCAATATTGAGACCGGCTCATTTGCCTATGTAGATGCTGATGGCAAGTCGCATACGCAAGTCGAGGGATATGTTATGACCTCGGCAGTAGTCAAAGAGCTCAAGAAGAAGGCAAACTGGTTGCTTGATGGTTACAATGCCACTGAGCTTGCTAACATAGCCAAGAATTTGGAGTTCTATGCCAAGAGCGTTGCCGATGGTCGCTTTGCCCGTATGGAGAATCTCTTCCAGGACTATATCACTTACCTTGTGGGTCAGGG
>JAFYWC010000109.1 GCA_017546585.1 Bacteroidales bacterium | reverse complement strand
TCACAGCATATAGAGATGAATCCCTACAATGCCGAGGAGTTTGTCTCTATGGCAGAACTCAAGGAGCGTGTGAAGAGAGCCCGTGAGATGAAGCATCGCCTGCGTCTTGACCTTATGCGTGAGACCAACCGCATAGACAAGGAGGAGTTGGAGCACTTCGAGTACAAGCTCGCCAAGTATATGTATGAGTTGAAAGCTCACGAGAAGTTGAACAAGCATATCGACAAGGCTGAAGCCCTCGTCACCAAGTTCCGCAACCAGAAACCACCTGAGAATGCCACCAACGAGCAGATGAAGGAGTGGGAACGCAAGAAGCTGACCACTGCCAAAGTGCTGGCCACCATACGCAAGTATATCACCTCGCAGAATGTCGTTCCACGCAAGGAGGTGGCATTGGTAAAGACCTCTTACGGTTTCAAACTCAAGCAGTATGCACCACGACTGCTCGACAAGGTGGAGCATAAAGCGGCAAGCATCAACGACCTCATATTGGATAGTACCATACTTCCTATGCCGGAGATAGCAACAGAAGAGAATCTGCGACAGATACGCACCGCCAAGAGGCTTATCCGCCGCAAGCGTTGGCTCTACGATGTACAGAACCAACCCTTTTCAGATATGGAAACAGACGATGCCCTTGCCGAGTATCTCGATAATGCCACCTTCATAAACAAGGATGGCGAGGTATGCGAGTTTACACAGTTGCAGAAACACGATCTGAACCTTGTGCTTCAGAAGCGATATGCTCTGCTCAACTGGCAGCAAGGTTCAGGCAAGACCGCAGCGGTATATCATAGAGCCAAGTATCTGCTCAAATATGGCAAGGTACGCAATGTGGTGATACTTGCCCCTGCCATTGCCACCAATATGACTTGGACTCCGTTCCTCGCTATCAACAAGGAGCGATACAGAGTGATACGCACATACAAGGATATTGAAGATGTGCCGAGAGGTATCTTCCTGCTGCTATCCACCTCTATGGTCGGTAAACTCAAAAGAGAGCTTATGCGGTTTGTGAAGCTGTCGTCAAGGAAACTATGCCTTGTATTCGATGAGTCGGACGAGATTACCAACCCCTCATCACAGCGTACAAGGCATATCCTGGCAGTGTTCCGCAGACTCAAATACAAGATTCTCGATACGGGAACAACCACCCGAAACAATATCGCAGAACTATACAGCCAGTTTGAGTTGCTATACAACAACTCGGTCAATATGACCTGCTGGTGCAGCAGTATCTATCACGAGAACAGAGATAAGGAGATAGAGTGCGAAAGGAATCTCCACTGCGGAGAACCATTCCCAGCATTCAGAGGTCATGTGCTGTTCAGAGCCTGCCATTGTCCGGGCAAGGCAACTGTATTCGGCATAGAGAAGCAGAATCAGGATGTCTATAATAAGGAGGAACTCTTCGACCTTATAGGCAAGACCATCATCACCCGTAAGTTCCGCGACTTTGCAGGCGAGAAATACAAGATACGGACACATACCGTAAGCCCGTCAGAGGGTGAACACGAGGTCTATCGTGTCATTATCGAGGAGTTCTGCCGTATCTGTGAACTCTACTACAACAGCACGGGTGACACGAAGAAGGATGCAGGACTGAGGCTTATGCGACAAATCAAGCTGCTTATCAAGGCTTGCTCCGTACCTCACCTCATATCGGGATATTACGGTGATGACTATCCGAGTAAGACACGATATATTGAATCATTGATACGCAAGATGCCGGGTAAGGTAGCCATCGGCTGTACTACACTTGCGGCCTTCGACCTCTACGAGAGCTATATCAGCGAACGCTTTCCCGACAGGCCGATATATGTCGTAAAGGGAGATGTGGCATTCAAGAAGCGTCAGAGCATCGTAACGGAGTTCGACTCCACCATCAACGGCATACTGATATGCACACAGCAGAGCCTGAGCAGTTCGGTAAACATACCCACCTGCAATGATGTGATACTGGAGTCGCTGCAATGGAACATTCCCAAGATGGAGCAGTTCTACTTCCGCTTCATACGCCTCGACTCCAAGGAGATGAAGGATGTGCATTATGTCACCTACGAAGACTCCGTTGAGCAGAACCTGATGGCATTGGTACTCACCAAGGAGCGTCTCAACGAGTTCATCAAGACAGGCGAAGTGAAGGAACAGTCGGAAATCTTCGAGGAGTTCGACATCACCATGTCGGTCATCGACAGCCTGCTGATACGCTCAACCGACAGCGAGGGTAAGATACATATCAGCTGGGGAAGCCAGCGAGTAACAAGTTAAACAGAAAGTCTATGGAAAATATG
>JAFYWC010000108.1 GCA_017546585.1 Bacteroidales bacterium | reverse complement strand
GCCGTAACCGCGGTTTCTGATGTACTTGCGACCACGCACCTTGGCTGCGGTCACTCCTTTTGCGGAGCCTGACATCTCCTCAAAAGCGATAGAAGGAATGTACTTCATGATGGTTGATATTAAGGGTTAAATATTATTGTCAATGTTATTGGGTTCATCCAGGACAAACCAGGCAAGCATGAATCGGCCTTCATTACCGAAGTTGTATGAGTGTTGGACTCGAGTGCAGTGTACTACCTGTCCAAGTATGTGACAGAAACAGACTGGTGTGCCGACATCCTGATATCGTTCTCCAATCACAACAACTGCATAACAGTCCATTGTCTCTGGTAATTCTGGAACCATGAACGAAAACTCTTCGCCTTCAACTCCTGCTTGGAAACAATCGAATGTCAATCCAAGGAATCCCCATTTGTCGTCCTTGATAATCAGCTGCTGGTAATATTTGAACGAGTCCAACCTGAAGGTTCCGCTGTCAGCTTTGACTGTTGGACGAATTGCTTCATCCAAAACCAACTGTGAACGAATTCCCTTAGTCACGAATCCGCTGCAGAATACGACCTGCAAGCAGGATTTGGAATCGAAGCAGCGAGCGGGCTCCATGCAGATTGTATTGCGGTCTTTAATCCACGCTTTGAGCAAAGTTGCGTGCGGCATTTCGTTCTCTATATCGATGAGATATACAGCAGCGTATGTGCTCTTATTGATGCTTAGATCTGGTACCTTTATCTCCATCACTGTTGCGGCTTGATAAGCCTCATTTGATGGGTCAAATCTGAATGCACCATTTAGGACTACCAGGCCTTCTTTCTGAAAGTCTTTGAACTCAATCTCTGGTGCTCCGAAGTTATTTGATATAGCTCTTATCATAATTCAAACGATTATACAGCTGCGATAGCTGTAGAGAAAATTTCATAATGCTTGACACCATAGCATCCGCCTCGGGTAGACGAACTGATAGAAATCTCACCACGACGCTCATCATAATCGATATAGTTCTCAATAAGTGAGATTCTATGGTCACCCTCAAGGCTACGCGATGGGTTAAGAACTCTACAAGAGCGTGGCATACCCTTGATTGTCCTCTTGTACAATACGCTCATACCAGCTACGATATCGGTATAGAGAACCTTGGTATTATTGGATACTATCACAGAACCTGGAAGCAACTCGAAATCCATTTCTTCCATTTCACCATTGTTCTGCTCAACTATCTTATTGTCATTCTTGAACTGAACGCGAGGAACATACTCTGTATTGTAGGCTGTAGAACCTTCCTTGCAGACAGCACTGATGGCCATTGACTCACCGGTAAAGCCAGTCTTCTTGTCAAGCCAGTAGAACTCACAGAAATACTTTTTGCCAGCCTCAGGAGCTACGCCCATAACTGACGTATAAAGTGCTGTCACATCGGCATCGCCCCAGTCAGGAGCCATACCAGGAGTGATGATTACAGTCTGACCCCAGCCGGAAGAAACTCCAGGACTGAGAGCAGAGGTCATCTTGAATACAAGCACATGATTTTCTGACGGCTGTTCAAGACCGGTGAATACGATCATTTCAGGAGAGATCCAAAGGTCTTCGTAAAGAACCTCGGGAACATCATTGATATAAGCTGGAGCATCCTCCAGCATTGGCTCACCGACCATCTGCAGATTGGTATTAATGCGGACAAAGGCATTATGCGGAGTAAGCTCCGCCGCCTGTCCGAATGTCGAAATACCTTTCATCTTCTCAGCAAGAGCAGCCCAAGCCTTCATCTGGCCATCGGACAACTTCTTGTACGAGCGTGATATCTTGGAAAGACGGTTACGGGACACAGCCTGAGCAGGAGTCTTACCCTTAGCAGGGACAGTACGCGCAGAAAGGACCTGACGACCTTGTGATACTCTGGCCGTCACGTCCCCTGCTGAACCT
>JAFYWC010000107.1 GCA_017546585.1 Bacteroidales bacterium | reverse complement strand
CTCCACAGCAGCCGCTTGAAAATTCAGTAGTGTACGAAATGAACGTACGCCAGTATACACAGGAAGGAACATTCGCTGCAGCGCAGCAGGAACTTCCCCGCCTTGCAGAACTCGGAGTGGACATCGTATGGCTTATGCCTATCTACCCGATCGGAGTCGAGGGCCGCAAGGGTGAGCTCGGTTCATACTATGCAGTGAAGAACTACTGCGACATCAATCCTGAGTTCGGTACATTGGCGGATTTCGACAACTTCGTTGCTGAGGCACACAGACTCGGCCTTCGCGTGGTGATCGACTGGGTGGCAAACCACACATCTCCTGACGCAGTGTGGGTGACCGGTCAGCCTGCAGAGTGGTATGAGCGTGATGCTGAGGGAAATACAACATTCACAGCAGACTGGTCAGACACAGCTAACCTCAACTATGAGAACCCTGAGGTGTGGAAGGGAATGCAGGCGGCGCTCCGTTTCTGGATGGAGCGCGGCATCGACGGATTCCGCTGCGATATGGCTTGCGAGGTTCCGCTCGAGTTCTGGCAGGAGGCTATCTCAGGCCTTCGTGCAGATTATCCGCATATGTACTGGCTTGCAGAGGGTGAGGAGCCTATGCTTCACACACTTTCAGGCTTCAACGCTTCATACTCTTGGGAACTTCACCATATGATGAACTCTATCGCACGTGGCGAGCAGGGAGTAGAGGATCTCCTCGCATATCTCGCAAAGGATGCAGAAAGACACCCTGCAGAGGCATTCCGTCTTATGTTCACATCTAACCACGATGAGAACTCTTGGGCAGGTACAGAGTTCGAGAGAATGGGTGACGCTGCAAAGGTTATGGCAGTCCTCACATTCACTCTTCCTGGCGGTCAGCCGCTCATCTACACAGGACAGGAAATCGGATGGAACAAGAGATTCGAGTTCTTCCAGCACGATCCTGTGACATCTTGGGAGAAGAACGAGTATACAGATTTCTACAAGTGGCTCATCGACATCCGTCACAACAACCCTGCACTCGCTGCCGGCGCGAACGGCGGTGCGTTCGAGGTCGTTTCTGCTGAGGACGGCGTACTCGTGTTTACACGTACACTTCCTGAGAACAAGGTGACAGTGAAGGTTGAACTCAAGGCTCCTTGGTCATACGAAATTACAGCAGAGTAATCCTACTGTCATTCCGAGCGAAGTCGAGGAATCTGTTATATGATAATTATGAAAAAAACAATTATATCACTATTGACAATAGCGGCCCTTGCAGCGTGCTCGGGCCCCGCTTTCGACCCGGCCTCAGTCGCTGATGCGACTTCGGATCAGGTCTCTCGCGTCGAGCCGCTTTCGTGGTGGGTCGGCCTGAAGACTGACCTCCAGCTCCTGGTTCAGGGTGAGGGCATCTCTGAATATGACGTCACAATCGAGGGCGGCAAGGGAGTCTCTGTAGAGAAGATCAACAAGGCTGAAAGCCCTAACTACCTCTTCGTGGACGTGAACGTGGCTCCTAATGCGCAGCCTGGCACATACTACATTGTGTTCTCAAAGGACGGCGAGTCGTTCAAGTATGCATATGAGATCGCAGCCCGCGCAGAAGGCTCGGCGGAGCGTCATAGCTTCACAACTGCGGATATGGTGTATCTTATTATGCCTGACCGCTTTGCGAACGGCGATGCTTCCAACGATTCTACAGATGATACAGCCGAGGACGCCAACCGTGCAAACGGCGGCGGCCGTCACGGCGGAGACATCCAGGGCGTGATCGACCACCTCGACTACATCAGCGAACTCGGTGCGACATACATCTGGACTACTCCTTTCCTTGAGGACAACGACCCTCAGGGATCATATCACGGATATGCGGCTTCTGACTACTATCACATCGACTCACGTTTCGGTTCCAACGAACTCTACAAGGAACTCGTAGACAAGGCTCGTGAGAAGGGTCTCGGCATCATTATGGACATCGTGCCTAACCACTGCAGCTATGTGCACTGGTGGATGAACGACCTTCCTTTCCAGGATTGGGTTCATCAGTTCGATACCTACACAGGAACAAACGTAGCCTTCTCTACCAATATGGATCCTAACGCATCCTCGAAGGACCTTTACATCCAGGAGAGCGGCTGGTTCGTGCCTACAATGGTTGATATGAACCTTGACAACCCATACGTGCTCCAGTATTTCATCCAGTGGGGCGTGTGGTGGATCGAGTACTCAGGCCTCAACGGCTTCCGCGTGGATACATATCCATACAATGAGAAGAACCCTGCGGCAGAGTGGTGCAAGGCCATTATGAACGAGTATCCTAACTTCAACATCGTAGGTGAGTGCTGGACTTCATCCATCCCTCAGCTCGCATACTGGCAGGGCGGCAACGCCAACAAGGACGGCTTCGATTCACACCTCCCTTCGATTATGGACTTCCCGCTCCACGACGCAATGCGTGATGCTCTCGACGAGGATTACGGCGGATGGGGTGCAGGTATGACCAAGGTATATGACATCCTTTCTCACGACTTCGTATATCACGATCTCTCGAAGATGCTCATCTTTCCTGGCAACCACGACACTGCCCGTATCGGTGACTGCGTGCGCAAGGATCCACGCGCCCTCAAACTCGCTATGACTATGATGGCTACTATGCGCGGTATCCCTCAGATCTTCGCAGGTGACGAGCTTATGTTCGTTTCTACAAATCCTGACAATATCGGTGACCACCCAGGTCTTCGCGTGGATTTCCCAGGCGGATGGGAGGGTGACGCTGTCAACCTCTTCACAGAGGAGGGCCGTAAGGCACAGACACACAACACCGACGGTCTCAAGGTCGAGAAAGGCCAGGCTGCTGACCTCTTCGACTATGTCAGCCGTCTCTTCCAGTGGAGAAAGACCAAGGATGTCATCCACAACGGAAAGACTGTTCATTTTATGACCCGCGACAACACATATGCATACTTCCGCTATGACGAGGATGATGCGGTGTTCGTATACATCAACAACAATCTTGATCCGGTGAATGTACCGTGGTCTTACTATTCGGAGATTTCAGAAGGTCTCACAGACGGTGTGGATGTACTCACCGGAGAGCCTTTCGAGGTTTCAGACGCTACCGTTGTCGCTCCAAAGACTGCTCTTGTAGTGGAATACAAAAGATAAAGATTTCTCGTCTCGGCCTTCGGCCTCGCTCGAAATGACAATTTTCGACCGAACGATTCGCATTGTCATTTCGACCGAACGAAGTGAGTGGAGAAATCTGTAAAAAGATAATAATTACTAAAACAATATGAAAAGAATCATTTCAGCACTTTCGGCAGCGGTCCTTATGATCGCCTGCGCTCCTAAGCAGGGTCCTGTGACTGACGTCCAGACCCTCCAGTCGCCTGACGGCGTCCTGGAAATGACTTTCCAGCTTACATCTGACGGAACACCTCAGTACGCCCTCAACTACGGCGACCAGAAGGTGATCCTTCCTTCGGACCTCGGTTT
>JAFYWC010000106.1 GCA_017546585.1 Bacteroidales bacterium | reverse complement strand
TAAGTCACATTGGTCGTGACGACCACAACCGTATCCGGGTGCCGCTGGATGATCTCACCTGTGGGCAGCGTGATAGAACCGCTCTGCTCCAACAGGGAGTTCAGACCAACCAGCACGCCGGGCTGGGTAATGACCGTAGGTTCCTGGATCTCGATGACATATCCGTACTTAAGTGCCTTGATGAAGTCGGTTTCCACATAGGTATAGGACTGACCGGAAGAGGACTCCCCTTCCGCAGGCTTGGAAAGCTGCTTGATCTTCTCAGTGACCATGTCCATGACAACAGCCATGCAGTCCCGGGAAGTGGCATCCTCGTTGGATACGCCGGTGAGGCTCTCAAACACACCAGCAGGGTCAAAGTCCATATCCTCCAGATTGGGAAGATTCAGAAGCTTTGCCACATTGGCATAGTTGATACCGCCCATACTCATAAGCATTTCCCGCTGCTTGTCCAGGTCCTCGTCACCGGTGCTCATAGAGTCGGTTTTCGGGAAGACCATACCCACGAAATCAAAGACTTCGGTGGATGCGGAGCAGGTATACTTCATGTAAGGCAGATGAAGACCCGCCGCAATTGCCATAGCACCCTGAGTTTTACCGGTACCGGCGGGACCACGCATGAGGAAATTACGCATCTGCATGGGTCTGCCGGTGGTGACCTGCGCATGACGGCAGATGTTGACCACCTGATCCGGGATGATGTACCATTCGGCAAGCTTAGGCACCAGCTGCTCTTCCAGGAAGGAAAGCTTTCTTCCGGGAGTCAGCTGATACTTGCCTTCAAAATCGGTATGGGAGATTTCCGTGGTTGCTGCAGTAACAGTTACGCGGCCGGTTTTGGCGAAGATCGTGAACTCACCCGCAAGAACAGTATTCGGCGTGTATGCGCCGGAATCCAGCTGTGCCTGGGATACCCGAAGCACATTGCCGGATTTCTGGACTTCTGCCTTAATATGCGCAGGACAGGTTTCGTCTTTGATCCGGCGGTAGGCATTGTCACACATGATCGCCATAGCTTCCACGGCCTTATTGAGGTCCAAATAACCGTTCTTACGCTCCGCAAGATAAACCTGGAAGTTGTCATCGAACTCCTGATCCTTCAGAAGTGCTGGCATCATGGCCATCAGAACGGCGGCACCGTCATTGGCAGTCTGGTGCAGGCGGTAGGTTTCTACCATTTCGGTGTTCTTGTCGAAGCCACTGGCAAGGATATTGCCGGTGACAGAGTCATATACCACCAGATGGTAGGCATCAGGGCCTGCAGAAGACTTGTATTCGGCCACCATTCTGTGGTCGATGACACCGACGGCACCTTCACTGATGCCGGTCATACAGTCGCACATGGCATGGACTGCCTTCACGACCGTGCAGGTCAGAGTCGCTTCCGTACCGCTGCCGTATTTAGAGGATACTTTTACCTTTTTACTTGCCAGCTTGTCCAGCGGAGCAGGAAGCTCTCTGGAGAAGTTAAGGAGGTTGTTGATTGCAACACTCATGATTCAATTCCCTTTCTAATTAGATTTATTGCTCAAACTCGATTTGGATGCCGTTTTCATGACAGGTAGCGCCGGACAGATCGTTCCGGGCCAGCTCCTTGCAGATATCTGGCCAGCTTTCTTTCACGGGCAGATCCTCAGCAGGGATCAGAAAGCTGGTTTCTTTGCGACCGATTGCCTCATTGACCTGCTCGTTCAGATCCATGACATGGGCTTCCACCCACTGGAATGCGATCAGACCGAAATCCTCCGGGATATCTTCCTCCTCATCCCCGTCTTCGGTGGGTTTGGGATCTGTGGGTTTCGGAGGCTCACTGGGAGGCGGATCGTTTGCTGGCGGTGTTTCTTCCGGAACAGCATCGAAGATCACATCAAACACATGAAGATTCCGGATCACGACCAGACCTCTTCGGTATCCACCCGCCCGATTCAAGATCACATAGACCTTATTGCCTGCCATAATGTCTTCCTTGGCCCTGGGATTCTCCCAGATCCATCTAACATCCGGATACTTGGCCTCCAGGATCTGCGAGATCCGGCACTGGATCATCTGATAGGCAATGGACTGCATATCCTGCTCGGTATGAATCTGGGGTTCCTGAGGTTCCGGAAGGGCGAGCACCGGAGGAGCCGGTTCAACCTTTTGGGAAGACAGGAACAGTAACCGCAGTGCGGCAATGAAGATTCCGAGGATCACCAGAAGCAAGATGGGCCAAAGCCGGGTAATGAACAGTAATAAAGCCAGAAGTAGCAGAATGTGCAGGGCTTCATAGGCATAATGACGTTGTCTTTCTTTGTCTCTCATTTGAATTCTCCTTTTTATGGGCGCAAAAAAACGCACAAGAGATTTCCGTAGAAATTGCTCTTGTGCGTCTTTGCGCTGTTATTCAATTGACGTACTTCCCTCCTTTACATATTGAAGAAAGAGTTGCCGCCCCCGTAAGGCTGGTAACCGGTGAAACCACCGGAATTAGCACCGTCAGCAGGAGCTGCAGCATAGTTAGGCATGGGATTCTGAGGGGCGGCGGTTGCTTTATTACCGTCTCCAGAACTCTTGCTGCTGCCACTGAAACAGTACTCCAGGTCATCGAGGATGATTACCGGCATACTCTTCTTCGTTTTCGTCTGCTCGTCTTCCCATACATCCTCGTCATAGCGACCGGACAGGGATACGTGAGAACCTTCCTTCAGGCCCATCTTACGGATGCGTTCCACCAAGGTGGGATCGAAGCACTTGACCGTCAGATTGACCCATCTGTGGTTGTTTTCGGCGCGGGTATCAAAGATCTTGGCGCCGATGCGGAAGCGAGCGAAGTCACCCTTATCGGATATCTTCACTGCGGGGTTATTGTTGGTCCCCTTGGACACAACGACATCACTTGCGAAAAACTTTAACATGGATGGACTCCTTCCTGCAGGTTCTGCCTGCAACAAAAATGATTTATATTTCAACCTGCTTTGCAGGCAGAAACCGGGAAACAAAAAAAGTGCCATTCGCCCCAAATAGGCAAATGACACTCAGGAAATTCTATTAAACTAACATTTCACGGAAGTGAAACTCTATTACTAACACCCGTATTATACCATATTTTCAGGTCTTAGTCAATCACAATCCCGGTTTTGCCATTTTCTTTCTCATAGGCCTCATGAATTACGGTCTCACAAAGCTCAAGAGAGATCCCAATGTTGGGAGAATTTGCAGGAAAGGAGCCGTCGGGTAGCGTATGCGATTGCACGAAGGATCGGATGCGCTCCAG
>JAFYWC010000105.1 GCA_017546585.1 Bacteroidales bacterium | reverse complement strand
TTTGTAAAACCGTGACGGTCGGTCATCATTATGGCGTGTGATGAACAATTATTCTTCGTCTATGTCCTCGTAGTACGGGACATTATGTCTACATACGGCGGCCTCCATCTCCTCCCACCACACCTCACTGTGGCGGTCATTCTCAAAATCGATGGGCTCGCCCTCATTCAGGCGGAGTCTATCACGGGTATCTAACTCCGTGTCCATTACAATCTCCTCCATCTGCTCGTCTGTAACATTCTTTGTGCAGAACGGCACAGGGAGCGACTCTAACTCACCACGTGAAAGTTCCGACTGCCCATATTTGAAGATGCGGTCGTAAAACTCGTCTACTTCAGGTTCGGGGTCCACCTCCAACTCCTCGCAGTAGAAGTTCTCTTCAAGTCCTTGTGTCTGGCGGATACTCTTAAATTGAGCCACAGCATCTCGGTCAATACCATATTCGCGGCTCTTTTTGTGTAGGTAGTCGACTGCCTTCTCAAAGGTTGTGAACGGTGCGATGAGTGTTAGCGATGCAGTGCTGAGCCAAGCATCGCCATGGTATAGCAGGTATATCTTCTTTGTCTCCATATTATATCACTTTAATCTTTTTGAGTTCTCGTTTGTAGTTCGTAAGAGATGGCTTCGGACCCACCTCCTTGACGATTTGCCGCAGCTGCTGTACGGTATATGGCTTGCTCATATCAAGACTGTAGTCCTCGGCAAAGGCAGTCATTCCAGGATAGCAGAAGCCAAACTTCTTGTTAAGTTCCTCGGCTGTATATGTCACCACCTCTTCGCCAAGGTCAGCAGGCACTGCCATACCCTTAATCTTGTAGAGCATACCTTCGAGCAGCGTTTCGCAGTTGTCACTGTGATATGTGAGGTCACGGCGGCGGGCACAGTAGCCAATGGTCTCACCGAGGAAGGTGTTGCGGAATATCTCTGTACGCTTGATGTCCTTGATTTTCTCCACTCCGTAGTAGCCGAGAGCCTGCACTGCACGCAGAGATTTGTCTACCTTCGGCTTCTCGAAGAGAGGATCATTCTCCGCCACAATCTTTTCGAGCCAAGTACGGTGGAAGGTGCTCACGCCGCACTCGAAGACTCGTGAGGGCTTGCAGTAGCGGGACTCCGCACGGGTCATAATCAGGCGTGCAGTATTTGGGTTATACTTATCCGTGTAGTAGAAACCAATATAGGTATTTCCAATCTTGCAGTAGGTGTAATCCTCGTGGTTGTTTTTGAGGGTGAGCAGAGAGCGCTCACCGCCGTAGAACTTCTCCGAGAGTCCCGTCTGTTTGACAAACTCGGAGATAAAGTGCTTCGGCACCCAGCAATTGTAGTAGTTCTCGCGGTACACCGACTTCGCAATGGCGGGAGTGATGAAACGCTTTAAGAAATAGCGAATGTTGTAGCTGTTGTAGTCGAATGCCGCTTGTGTGTTTTTGGGCGTTTGGAACTCTGTCGGCATCTGCTCAAACCATTGGTACGACTTGCAGTTCTCCTCACAGTAGTCCACAAACTTGCGAGTCCATACCTTCTGCGGGAATGTAGGGCACGAGCCACCACGACGAACAAAGGCCTTACAAACCTCTACTGTTAGCAGTCTGCTATCTTTGCTATCCTCCGTATTGATTAAGGTGTAGCTATCTCGTGAGCTACTGTCTAACGCCAGCACAAGTCTCTTCGCTGTGCGGAACTTATCGGGCAATGTCTTGAACACATATGCATACCTGCGTACCAACTGGTCAGCAAGGCGGTCATCAAGGAGGTGCAGATAGTGTCCCAATACATATTCGTTATGAACCTTATTGTTATGCTCCGAGAATACTGCAGCATAGAGTACCTCGTATGAGATATACTTGTGAGGCACCATCGAGAGGTCTCGCTTAGCAAGATACTGGTAATAGAGTTTGTTCTTGAATTTAGTGGGTGTTGCTCGGTCCACACAGAGCACATCGAGAGCCTCACGCTG
>JAFYWC010000104.1 GCA_017546585.1 Bacteroidales bacterium | reverse complement strand
TGGGCATAAATCATCTGGTCGTCACATTCGAATTCCGCAAAGCGGGAATCTGCACTTGCGCGTGCATTGAGGATGGCAATGGTAGGATTCTGGAGATAATCCTCGATGAATGTACACATAATATAAGGTTTGTCAAGTTTGCATCGGACCGCCAATCAAATAGCAAACCAAACCCGACAGAAGACGAAACATTTTGCACTAGTTCTGTAAAGTCGCGTATCTTCTTTGTATCACACCCTTTTTGTCAGTTATCAGAATGAACGGAAGAGATGAGAGATCAAAAGCGTTGAAGAGCCTGTTAGCAAGCGAAGGAGATGACGAAATGACAGCATCCACGTTCACCAGAAGCACTCTCGCGTTCTTGTCCTCAGCCACGAGCTTATGCGCCGCAGCGATCTCTGCTTCACAGATGTGACATCCTATAGTATGGAAGATGATGACATTCTTCTTTCCACCGACCTTGTTCAATCTGACATCCTTGCGGATTTCTTTGGAACCCTTGAGCAGAACTCCAGGCACCTTGATGTCCGCAACAGTCCTTCCTGGACGGGCCTTGGAGAGAAGATCATTCATAATCTCTGCAAAGCCTACCACTTTGAGGGAGTCATCCTGAGTCTTCCATATGTCTCCCCTATCGAGAATATAATTCTCAGTCAGGTATGCAAGACCTTCCTTATATGCCGAACCGGTCTTTGGAGCGAGGAAATACAGGAGGTCACCGGCCATCTGTCTGAACATCACCGTATCACCGCTCGGAAGCATCGTGTCTGCCATAGTGTTCACCAAAGTCTTGATGTCGTTCTCAGAAGACAAGCCGGAAGCGAATATGCTCTCGAAAAGCTGCATAGACTCATCCTTGCCGTACTCCAGATCCACAGTCTCGAACTTCTTCTGAAGCATATAGAACAACGCATCCGTATCCAGTCCTCTGCCTTCGATCGTGCCGTCCGGCTTTATCAGATACATCCTCGGAGTCTGGATCACACCATACTTCCTCTGGAAATCGGAATCAAGTTCAGGATCCCAAAGATGAGTCACTCGGGTGTTCTCCGCCAGGATATCGAAACGGTCTGCGACATATTTCTTCCACGCATCCTCATTATTGCCCACATAGAAGGCGTAAAAGTCTATCGGATAGTCCTCACTTTCAAGGATACTTCTCAGGAGAATAGTCTCTATCTTGCATTTAGAGCAGTCTGTATCATAGAAATACAGAACTGAATGACGCTTTGAAGGCTCGGCATAAAGGTTATGCCACTCTCCTTTGATGTCCTTCACATCCAATTGCGGAGCCTTCATTCCCACAAGCGACTGTCGGTTGAATTCCGCGAAGATGCGCGCATTGAGAAAGTCTATCTCATTAGGCATCTTCACCTTGCCGGTAATGAACCAGTTGTCGAGGATATGGATGGCCACCGCCTCGCTGCCCATCACCTTCGAACCGAAATAGCTGTTATATAAGCTGAGGGCCACATATTGCCTTACCAGAGAATCTGTACAACTTTGGATAAGAAAATCACACTCTTCCTTCTGCACATCTGTTCCCATCGGCTCGATCGCAGCAAGATACTCGCTCATCCTTGCGTCAAGCGCAGCTCTTTTGAGCGAGTCAAGCTGCTGCGCGCCAGCGAAACAGCAGAGGCACAGAAGCAGAGATATTGCTATGAGAAACTTCTTCATTAGAGTTCCACTCCTTCCGGAACAAAAAGTGATGTGTCGCCGCCGTGCTTGAGGATGTCACGGACAGCAGTAGATGAGATATGAGCATACTCCTGTGCTGTCGGGATGATGATGGTCTCGATTTCAGGAGCGAGCTTGCGGTTTGCATCCGCGATCGATCTTTCAGTCTCGAAGTCGATCATATTCCTCACGCCTCTGACAATATGCCTGATGCCGAGTTCGCGACATTTGTCGATGGTGAGGTTGTCATACTGGATGATGCTTACACCTTCCAGACCTGCCACAGCCTGTCTTATGATATCAATCCTCTTCTCGTTGGTGAAGAATCCACGTTTGTCTATATTGATTCCCACAGCCACGACCACTTCGTCAAACATCGTGAGAGCCCTCTTGAGAATGTTCAAGTGGCCTGCTGTAAACGGGTCGAAAGACCCCGGAAACATTGCTATCCTTTTCATATTTCTAACCGTATATGGTTGATTCTATGTTAATTACTATTCTAAAGCTGCCAATCTATCGGCGCACGGGATGTTGATGCAAGATAGTCGTTGGCCTTCGAGAAGTGACGGCAGCCGAAGAAGGCGCCGCGCGCAAGCGGAGACGGATGGGCTGCCTCGAGCACATAGTGACGCGAATGGTCGATCAGTTCAGACTTTGTACGCGCGAAATTGCCCCAAAGCATAAACACCACACCTTCGCAATTGTCCGAAACATAACGGATTACCGCATCAGTGAATTCCTGCCAGCCGATACGGCTGTGGGAAGCGGCTTCTCCGCAGCGGACTGTGAGCACAGCGTTCAGAAGCAGAACACCCTGCTGAGCCCATTTCTCAAGATTAGGATATCCGCTCATCTTCACTCCAAGGTCTGTCTCGATCTCCTTGAAGATGTTCTTCAGGGACGGCGGCGCCGGCATATTCTCCGGAACGGAGAATGAGAGGCCGTGAGCCTGGCCCGGACCGTGATACGGATCCTGACCAAGAATCACCACCTTCACATCCTTGAGCGGAGTGAGGTCGAAAGCCCTGAATATCTGCGAGCCAGGAGGGAAGATCTTCTTTCCCTCTGCCTTCTCATTATGAAGAAAGCGCACCAGCGATGCGAAATATGGTTTCTCGAATTCGCCCGCCAATGCGTCTTTCCAACTTTGTTCTATCTTTACTTCCATCAGAATATAAAGTCAATCACATCTTTTATGGTCTTGACATAGACAAAGGTAAGACCTTTTATGTAAATTTCCTTGATATCCTCTACATCTTTTCTGTTTTCCTCAGAAATGATAATGGTGTGAATTCCAGACCTCTTTGCAGCAAGAATCTTCTCCTTGATTCCACCTACAGGAAGCACTCGTCCACGCAGAGTCATCTCGCCGGTCATCGCGATTCCGCTCTTGACCTTCCTGCCTCTGTATGCAGACACCATCGAGCTCACCATAGTGATACCTGCCGACGGGCCGTCCTTAGGAACCGCTCCCTCAGGCACGTGGACGTGGATGTCCTTTTCCGCAAACTCCTCATATGTCAGGCCTGTCATCTCAGGATGAGCCTTGATATACTGATATGCGATCTGAGCGGACTCCTTCATAACATCACCGAGGTTACCAGTCATAGAAAGGTTGCCCTTTCCTTTGCTCACCGAGCTCTCGATGAAGAGGATTTCGCCTCCCATCGCTGTCCAGGCAAGGCCTGTGACAACTCCCGGAGCCTCGTTGCCCTTCTGAAGGTCGTGCGAATTCGTAGGGAGTCCAAGATACTCCTTGAGATGCTCCTTCTTCACTGTCACAGGGTAGTCCTGCTCAAGCGCAATCTTCTTCGCAGTGACACGCGCAACCTTTGCGATCTGCTTCTCCAATCCACGCACACCAGACTCGTGAGTATACTCGTCGATGATCTTGGTAATGGTGCTCTTGTCGAACTTGAGCTGAGACTTGTCGAGTCCGTGCTCCTCAAGCTGCTTAGGCACGAGGTAGTTCTTTGCGATCTCGTACTTCTCCTCAGCAAGATAGCCGCTCACATTGATCATTTCCATACGGTCCTTGAGAGCCGGCTGGATAGACTCGATATTGTTTGCAGTCGTGATGAAGAGAACATTCGACAGATCGTAATCGATGTCGAGATAGTTATCGTGGAAAGCAGTATTCTGCTCTGGGTCAAGCGCTTCAAGAAGTGCTGAAGACGGATCGCCCTTGATGTCCTTTGTGAGCTTGTCCACCTCATCAAGCACAATCACAGGGTTTGATGTACCCGCACGGTTGATGCCGTTGAGAATACGTCCTGGGAGCGCTCCGACATATGTCTTTCTGTGACCTCTGATCTCAGACTCGTCGTGGAGACCGCCGAGAGCGATGCGGACATATTTACGTCCGAGAGCTCTTGCGACAGACTTTCCGAGACTTGTCTTTCCTACGCCCGGAGGGCCATAGAGACAGAGGATCGGAGACTTCATATCACCCTTGAGTTTCAGTACCGCAAGGTACTCGATGATTCTTTCCTTCACCTTCTCGAGTCCGTAGTGGTCCTCGTCAAGAACCTTCTGTGCGTTCTTGAGGTCGAGATTGTCGTTTGAGATCTCCCCCCAAGGAAGGTCGAGCATAAACTGGATATAGTTGTACTGGATGCTGTAGTCAGGCGAACTTGGGTTGTATCTTTCAAGCTTTGCCATCTCCTTTTCGAAGATAGTCTGCACTGCCGCAGGCCACAGCTTCTCTTCCGCACGGGCGCGAAGCTGCGAGAACTCCTCGACATCATCCATTCCAAGTTCTTCCTGGATGGTCTTGAGCTGATTGTTAAGGAAATACTCCCTCTGCTGCTGATCGATCTCGCTCTTCACCTTCTGGTTGATCTCCTGCTTGATCTTCTGGAGTTCCACCTGAGTGTCAAGAACAGACAGAAGCTTCATAGCACGTGCTCTGACGTCAGCATACTGAAGAAGTTCCACCTTGTCCATATAGTTCTCCACCTCCACAGTAGTGGCGATGAAGTTCACGAGGAATTCGAAGTTGTCGATGCCCTTGAGAGCATTTGCAGCCTCACGTGGCACGAACGAAGAGGATTTGATGACTGATGTAGCCTTCTCCTTGAGGGCCTCAGCGATCATCTTCATCTTCGTATCCATTTCAGGAACAGTGTCCTCCTGATAATGTACACGACCGAGCATATATGGATCGTAGTCAGTAATCGACTCAAGCTCAAAACGTTTGAAACCCTGAAGGATAGCAGTGATGGTTCCGTCAGGCATCTCAAGAGTCTTGACGATCTTGGCTACAGTACCGTATGCATAAAGATCCTCCTTGTGCGGATCCTCTACAGAAAGGTCGTTCTGAGGCACCGCACCGATGAAGGCATTGTTGTTCTCCGCATCTTCTATCAGCCTTATGCTCTTTTCTCTTCCGATCGTGATCGGGAAGACGGTACCCGGAAAGAGAACCGCATTCCTCAACGCGAGAATCGGAAGATAATCAGGAAGCTGCGCCTGGTCCACCTTCATCATTCCCTCTCCCTGAACTACAGGGATAATGCTCACCTCAGCGCCCGCTGCTGATAAAATGTCATTCATTATGTCTTTCATAAGTATATATTAGTCATCATCTGCCAAAATGGCAGTATTCTCCCATATTATAAATTCATTATATATATGGTCAATCTCTATGCCACAAAATTTTTGTCATACCCCGCCGCCCGGCGAATACAAAAGTTATGTCAGTCAGCACTTTTTAGCAGTTTTTTGTCCAAGCGATTTGGTTAATTGAAAAAATAAGACTACTTTTGCGAGCTAAATCGCTAAATAGTAATCGAATTAAAAATAAATAGTTATGACAAAGGCAGAAATCGTAAATGAAGTTGCAAAAGCAACCGGCATCGAGAAGGCAACTGTACAGATCGTTGTAGAGTCTTTTATGGAGAGCGTTAAGGGATCTCTCGCAAAGGGCAACCCTGTATACCTTCGTGGTTTCGGTAGCTTCATCATCAAGCACAGAGCAGAGAAAGCTGCAAGAAACATCACAAAGAACACAACAATGACTATTCCGGCTCACAACATCCCTGCATTCAAGCCAGCTAAGGTCTTTGTTAACGAGGTAAAGTAATTTATTATTATCATTCATATTAATCCTTTTAACTATGCCAAACGGAAAGAAGCATAAAAGGCACAAGATGGCGACGCACAAGCGTAAGAAGCGTCTTCGCAAGAACAGACACAAGAAGAGAAAGTAATCTTCGCGCAGTGTCTGCCATTTTAGCAGTCTGCTAAAGAGAGGCTGACCTGGTGGGTCGGCCTCTTTAGTTTTAAAAAGTAAATCCTGATGGAGTCTGTAAAAGATCTGATTGTTGACGTTAGTTCAACTGAAGTCTCGATAGCGCTGATGGAAAACCACAGGCTCATCGAGCTGAACAAAGAGTCCAGCGTAGGTCAGAGTTTTTCCGTAGGAGATGTATATCTCGGAAAAGTGAAGAAGATTCTTCCGGCTCTCAACGCTGCCTTTGTCGACATCGGAGACGAGAAAGAGGCATTTGTCCACTATCTGGATCTCGGACTTTACTTTGAGGCTTTCGACGAATTCGTCAAGAGAATCAATCCAAACACAGATGCGAAGGGCATCTACAAGCACATCAAGCCTGCGAAGGTCCTCGAAAAGGACGGCAGGATCGAGAATGTGCTCAGCCCGGGACAGATGATCATTGTTCAGATCGTAAAGGAGCCGATATCGACTAAAGGATCAAGACTGACTGCAGAGATTTCATTGGCAGGACGAAACATTGTACTGCTCCCCTTCGCCGAGAAGGTGAGCGTATCCCAGAAGATCTCTTCGAAAGAAGAGAAGAGAAGACTTGAGACACTTGTTAAGAGTATTCTTCCTAGAAACTACGGAGCAATCATCCGCACAGCAGCAGAGGGAAAGAACGCTGCGATTCTTGATGCGGAAGTGATGTCGCTCGTAGACAAATGGGAGAGCTCTTGGAAGAAACTGGCAAAATCCAAGGGAGTGCAGCTGCTCTTCACTGAGTACAGCAAGACCACCACGATCCTCAGGGATCTGCTCAACGACTCATTCACAAACGTTTACGTGAACAATGAGAACGTCTATGAGGAGACCCGCAAGTACATCTCATTGATCTCGCCTGAACAGGAGAAAATTGTAAAGCTTTACAAGGAAAAGGCTCCTATCTTCGACCATTTCGAGGTCACCAGACAGATCAAGAGTTCATTCGGAAAAGTGGTTCCTATCAAGCAGGGCGCATACCTTGTGATTGAGCACACTGAAGCATTGCACGTGATTGACGTGAACAGCGGCACACGTTCCAAGAACAAGGAACAGGAGCAGAACACGTTCGACGTCAACTGCTATGCAGCCGAGGAGATCGCAAGGCAGATCAGACTCAGAGATATGGGAGGCATCGTGATCGTCGACTTCATCGATATGGAGTCAAACGAGCATAAGAACGCCCTCTACAAGAAGATGGTCGAGCTGATGGAGACCGATAGAGCGAAGCACAACGTATTGCCGCTCACAAAGTTCGGTCTTATGCAGATCACAAGGCAAAGAGTACGTCCGGCAACCGAGATCAACACCACAGAGGTGTGTCCGGTATGCAACGGCACCGGAAAGATAGCATCAAGTGTCGTGATTGATGAGGCGATCGAAAGAAAGCTTGCATATTATGCAAACGAAAAGAAGATGACAAGCCTCACACTCAAGGTAAATCCGATTCTCGGAGCATACCTCACAAGAGGACTCTTCACTTCGATACTGGGAAGATGGAAAAAGAAGTACAAATGTAAGATCGAAGTCATCGAGACAAGCGACTTCACAGTCTTGCAGAATGAATTCTACGATGAAAAAGGAGGGAAGCTTGATTAAGCTCCCCTCCTTTTTTTCTTTATTCCTGCTCAAGGAACTGACTCATATTCTCTGAATATTTTCTCCATTTGTCGATCAGCGACTGCATATCCTCAGGCAGCTGCGAATCGAAACGCACCATCTGCTTTGTGCGAGGATGCACGAATCCGAGAGTCTTCGCGTGAAGAGCCTGACGTGGCAGAAGCTTGAAGCAGTTCTCGATGAACTGACGGTACTTCGCATAGATGGTTCCCTTTCTGATCTCCGAACCGTCATATCTCTCATCATTGAAGAGAGGGTGACCGATCCAGTTGAAGTGCACACGGATCTGGTGTGTTCTACCTGTCTCAAGACGGCACTCCACCACTGTGACATAACCGAAACGCTCAAGTACACGATAGTGTGTGACTGCGTGCTTTCCGTGATCGCCTTCCGGGAAGACCTTGAATCTCATCCTGTCGTTAGGATCACGTCCGATGTTACCGATGATGGTACCCTCGTCATCCTTGAGGTTGCCCCATACGATAGCGACATATCTTCTTTCGATAGAGTGGACGAAGAACTGCTTGGCGAGGTCAAGCTGAGCCTCATCATTCTTGGCCACCACAAGAAGACCTGACGTGTCCTTGTCGATTCTGTGCACGAGGACTCCCATTCTTTCGTCCTCAGCATCAGGGCCTTGCGAAAGTCCGAGATGATGAGCAAGAGCATTTACAAGAGTACCGCTGAAATGGCCGTGGCCCGGGTGAACCACCATTCCCGCTTCTTTATTGAGCACAAGGACATCATCATCCTCGTGTACGATATTCAAAGGAATGTTCTCCGGAAGGATCTCCATACCGCGTCTCTGGTATGGCATAACGAACTTGACCACGTCACCCGGACGCACCACATAGTTCGCCTTTACGATTTTGTCGTTTACACGGATATATTCTGCCTTGATTGCAAGCTGGATGCGATGACGTGAAGTCATTTCCATATGCGTAGCGAGATACTTGTCCACTCGCATCGGCACCTGACCAGATGAGATATCGAAGCGGTAATGCTCGAACATCTCCTGCTGCTCATCCTCGTATGCAGCCTCGTCACAAGGACCTGAAGGAACGAAATCCTCTACATTTTCATCAAAATCAAATATTCTGTCTGCCGGATTCATCCTTTACTCCTCCTCTGATTCTTTTTCCACCTTCAAATAAATAGACACATCTGTACCGAGACCCACCGAGAGCTCAGAAGGCTCCGGGTTCTGTCTGTACACTACTGCCGCAAGGCTGTCTTCGTATGTCTGGACGCTGCTGTCATATTTCACTGTCCTCACATTGAGATAGTGATCGTGAATCGATCTGATAGCATCCTCTGCTGTTCTTCCTGTCACATTAGGAACAAGTGTCTCGTTGTCATCGTCATTGAGACCCACTACGAGATCCACAACCGACTCTGCCTCAAGCAGTTTTCCTGGTGCAACAGGCTGTCCCTTGTACTGCTGGCTGAGCACGTTGTTTGTCGCCATATCCTCCTTGTAGATGAGTCTGCCAAGCACGAGGCCTCTTGTACTGAGCTCCGCAGCAGCCTGACGGCTTGAATAGCCTACGAGGTCAGGCATAGCAACCTTCTTTGCATTTACCGCATTTACAGTAAGAAGCACACGTCTTCCTTGCTTGACCATCGTACCTGGCTGAGGATTGTGTCCACGAACGCATCCTCTGTTCCTCTTCGAGTATACTGAATCAGCAACCTCAACGCGCATTCCTGCCTTCTGTGCAGCGATCTGCGCCTCTGCCACTGTCATACCTCTGAAATCAGGCACCTCAATCTCATCATTATGCTGAGTAGCCACATTGAGGAATATCATCGAGCCGAAAAGCAGCACGATGGCGATGATGCCGGCAATCACAAGATTGCGCACAATCCAATGGGCCCAGAATCCCTTCTTCTTTGTTGTTTCCTTTTTAGCCATTATTCTTAATTAACCTTTATCAGTTCGTACGCACGGCAGCCGAGACCTATCTCCTCGCCGTACTCTACACCAGCCTCCCAGTTGGTGTCAGGATGTACAAGACGGAACTTGTCGTCACCCTGGTGATGGTGGTGATGATGACCGCAGCCGCACTCGCCTGAATGCTTGTGATCCTTATCCGAGATTGCATTTCCCATAAGGCTTGGAGCAGCCTTCACGAGATCCGCACAAGCGCAGTCAAGAGCCACAGGGTCGAATGAAGCAGCGATACCGAGATCCGGGATGATGGCTGCGTCATTATGGTTCCAGCAGTCGCAGTTAGGCGACACGTTCATAATGAAGCTTATGTGGAACGACGGCTTGCCGTTTACTACTGCATAAGCATATTCTGCGATCTTTCTGTTGAGAGACTCTGATGTGTCATAGTCCTTCACTACCGCAGCAGACTTCTGGCACACAGCCACGCACTGTCCGCATCCTACGCACTTGTCGTAGTCGATCACAGCCTTCCTGTCAACCACCTTCACAGCATCGTGACGGCAGTACTTCTCACAGATGCGGCATCCGATACAGTTGGCCTCATCGATGCAAGGCTGAGAAGACGAGTGAAGCTCAAGCTTTCCTCCGACGCTCGCAGAACCCATTCCGAGGTTCTTGAGCGCACCGCCGAAACCGCTCTGTTCGTGTCCCTTGAAATGGTTCATCGAGATCACGATGTCTGCATCAGCGATCGCTGCTCCGATCTTTGGAGAAGGGCAGAACTTGCCGCCACTTGGCACTTCCTTGTAATCGGTTCCCTTGAGTCCGTCGGCAATGATCACATCCGCGTGGGCACCGATTCTGTTGAATCCGTTCTCCATCGCCGCATTGAGATGATCGACCGCATTCGAACGTCCGCCGGTATAGAGGGTGTTCGAGTCAGTGAGGAAAGGCTTTCCTCCCAGCGAACGGATCACATCCACTACGCGGGCCGCATAGTTCGGACGGATGTACGCCATATTGCCGGGCTCTCCGAAATGGATCTTGATGGCAGCGAACTTGCCATCGAAGTCGATGTCTGCGATTCCTGCTCTTCTGACAAGTTTCTCGAGCTTTGTGAGCAGATCGTTTCCAGGAACTGTCCTGAGATCTGTAAAGTAAACCTTAGATTTTTCCATAGTAGTTACTGTATCGGCATTCCGTCGAAAATGACCTTGAAGAGGCCCTGTCCGAACAGAGCTATGCCTATGATTACTATAAGTGCACCTGTGATCCTGCTGATCCACAGAATTGTAGTCATCCTGAACATATTGCGGAAGCGGCTGAGCATCCAGGAAAGCAGAAACCAATAGGTCACTGATCCCGCGCTCACAGACAGGATGGTCGGAGTGACGCTCCAGTTATGAGGAGCATCCTTTGCCAGACCGAAGAAGGCAAACAGCGTGAGCATCACGAATATGGCTCCCGGATTTGAAAGAGCCATAGCCACCGCCCTGCCGAAGTCTTTAGGAGAAACCGATGAATCGGAGTCCGACTTCATCTTTCTGAAAGGGTCCTTGAGAGCCATCGAAAGACCGAGAATCGAAAGCACCACGCCTCCGACAATCAGTATCATCACCTGATGTTCCTCGATGAACCTCTGGGCGAAAGCGAGGGCGAAGATTGCGATGGATGCATAAAAAGTGTCGACAACGCTTGCGCCGAGACCGGAAACGAAGCCGGCCTTGTGTCCCCTGCTCAAGGACTTCTGCACAACGAGGATGGCTATCGGCCCGATCGGGGCTGACGCGCACATTCCTACGAGGAATCCTTTAAGCATATCAACAATCATTTTCCCTTCTATGTATATTAAGTAAACAAACAAAGGTAGTAATTTTATTTATATCTTTGTCAGTTGTATATAGTTCTGTCGACAATGAAAAAAGAAAACATATTGCTGTGGGGGCTTGTCTCTCTTTTCGCCATACTGATGTCTATTCCATTTCTGGTGCCAAACACCGGATTCATAGCATTATTCGGAATACTTCCGCTTCTATGTATGGACAGGATCGCTACTCTACTTGAAAAGAAGAGAGTCTGGATATACCACTACAGCGCCTTTGTAATCTGGAACGCAATCACAACATTCTGGGTGTGCAACGCCACTGTCGGAGGCGGACTTTTCGCGATCTTCGCAAACGCGATGCAGATGTCCGTAATCTTCGGACTCTTCCGTCTCAGCAAGAAGAAATTCAGCGGTTCACTCCCGTATATCTTCCTGATGGTCACCTGGATAGCCTGGGAAAGATTCTACTTTGATGCAGAGATTTCGTGGCCTTGGCTCGTGCTCGGAAACTCATTCGCAAGAAGCACTTGGGCAATCCAGTGGTATGAGTTCACCGGTGCTCTCGGCGGCTCACTGTGGATATGGCTCTGCAACCTGAGCATCTTCGGAATACTTGTATCCCTCTCGGACGGCAGAATCTTCTATTGGAACTGGAAGGCAAAGGCCGCAGCAGCAATAGGCATTGCTATCCTTTTCATTGCTCCGTTCATCATATCGGCAGAAGTAGGCAAGGAATACAAAGACTCGATGGAATCCGACGAGATGCTCGAAGTGCTCATCGTACAGCCTAACATCGATCCATACAACAAGTTCCAGGCGATGAGCCAGGACGAGCAGAACGCAATCCTTGAAGGCCAGATCCGCAAGCAGCTCGACTACAGAAAGAACGACTCCACTGCCGCTCCCCTTCTCATAGTCGCACCTGAGACCTTCACAGGAGACATCATTGTCGGCCAGTACGACAGAAGCCGCACCTGGAGACGTTTCACCAACCTCCTCAAAGACTACCCTAACGTAAATATGCTCTTCGGAGCGTCTGCATACGACTACATCTATACAGACGAAAGACCGTCATACACAGCCCGCCACATCAAGGACGGCCTCTGGCTCGAGTCTCATAACTCAGCGCTTATGATCGACGGTTCCGCGAGGACAGAGATCTTCCACAAGAGCAAGCT
>JAFYWC010000013.1 GCA_017546585.1 Bacteroidales bacterium | reverse complement strand
TCATACATGTGATACTGATATCCACCTCCAAAGCGCACATGATTCCATGAACCGGGGGTCCAATCAAACAAGGACTTTACACCGACATTGGAAATATTCGATATGTTACCGTTGCTAACCTGCTCTTCATATACGTCAAGTACACCGTTACGCGCATGCCAGTCAGATACCATTCTAGAACGGTTCAAACTATAGAAAGCAAGTATGTTTGATTCCAAATTGTCTGTTATCTTGCTTTCCCAACCTGCAGAAGCCAATATATTACCCCAGGTGACATTGATTCCCGAGTCGAACAATGTTCTCTGAGGATCACCATAGGCATCAGTAAACTCGCTGTCATAAAACTCATTATTCTTTAGCTTGTCGTCTCCTGCATAGAAATTGAGATATAGTTTGTTGCTATCATTAAGGAGATGAGTGATTCCGGCATTTGCATCCCAGAAGTTATAGCTCAGAACAGTCTTCTCATTTTTGTTCTTTGCATTCATTATGGCAAAGACAGGAGTTGTGACAGCATCAACCCAGCTTCTTCTCAAAGCAACATTGAATGATGTTCTATCCTTAATGATGGGGCCTTCAAACTGAATGTTTCCATCAATCAGTCCTATTGAGAACGAACCGTGGTACGCCTGCATATCTCCGGGACGAGTCATCACATCCACTACTGACGACATCCTTCCTCCATATCTGGCAGGGAAACCGCTCTTGTAGAAATCAACGTTGTCGATCACCTCATGATTGAAGGATGAAAACAAACCTGCCAAATGGCTGACCTGATACATAGGAACATTGTCAAGCTGAAAAAGATTATCGTTTCCCGTACCTCCGTGTACGTATAATCCGGACATAAGTTCTGTGCCGGATGAAACTCCCGGAAGCATCTGGATAGACTTGATCAAGTCTGGAGAACTCAACAGTGCAAAACCTCTGTTAAGGCTTTTGCCATCGATTCTTGTCAAGCCAGTCTGAGTCTCATTCCTTTTGGGATCGATCAATGCAGTGATGACAGCCTCAGGAATGCTGTCATTCTGCTCCTCTATGAAGATTGTATAGTCCTTGGGCTTCTTTCTTTTGTCTGCCTGAGTGAGGACTATATATTTCTTCATCACCTCATAGTCAATGTTTGTGCCGGCGAAGAGTGTCTGCAGGCATTCCTCTAGAAGAGCCGACTGATCCTTCTTGTTGCCTTTTATGACATCCTTCATCGGCTTGCCCGAATACGGCACATTGATTTCGATTGCTGAGTCATAGACGAAGTTCACACCCAATGACTCGTGGATGACCTCCATCTCTGACTTGAGAGTCCTGCTCTGCTGTGCATGGGCAGGAGCAACGGCGCTGATGGCCATTGCGATTACGGTTGTAATTAATAATAGTACGTGCTTCATTGTCAAGTCGTTTGGGAATCTTATCTCTTGACGATATGAACATCCAGGGCAGACTCTATGATGCTGATGATAAGGTCAAGGTCTTCTGCATCGAACTCTCCGCTGAGCTGCTTGTCAAGGTCTGTCGCCGCGAACGACACCTTGTAGTACTCTGAGAGAGTTTCAAGAACGTCTCTGAGAGGAGTCTTGTCGAAGATGAACGATCCGCGCTGCCATGCTATGGAGTTGACGTCTGGCTCCACTGCAATGACAGGGACATTTTCGTCAGGCGATAGAGTCGCCTGCATGTCCTTTGTCAGGATCACACCTTCAGCATCTGAAGACTTTGCAAACAGTACCTTACCTTCTGTCACATAGACTTCCTTGACCGATGAACCTGCATCCACCATGAACTTAGTTCCAAGCACCCTTACGAAAGCACCGTCTGCTGTAATCTCAAACGGTACTGCCTCGTCACGAGCGACCTCGAAGTAAGCCTTTCCCTCAAGCTGAGTCTTACGAGGAGACTTCTCGCTGTAGGTGAGTTTGGATCCTGGAGCAAGAGTTACCTCAGTGCCGTCAGGAAGGACAAACTCCTTCATCTGAGCATGAGCCATGAGCTGGATCTGCTGGTCATTGCCACGGAAGAGGAACACACAAAGTATAACTGCAGCAGCTGCTGCAACCATGCCTGACACCCAAGGCAAGACTCTTCTGCGAGGCTGCGGTTTCTGTATGCCGTGTGCCTCTTTGAAGCGGTCAATCGCCTTCTGAGTGTCGAACTTTCCTTCCTGATAGTGTTTCAGGACGAAGTCCATGTGTTTATCCTCAAAGTCTGACATAATTAAGATTTAAGATTCCGTTAATCCGACATTAAGACGGAAGTGTTTTGAAAAAGTACTATTGTTAGCAGAATAAAAATGTAAATATTTTAACAGCGCCCTCTTTGATTAGTTTGAGGGCCTTACTTATCTGATTTCGGACTGTGTTTACTGATAGTCCTAGTTCCTCGGCAATCTCCTCATACTTGAGACCGTCACGCTTGCTCATTATAAAAACCTCTCGACACTTCTCCGGGAGGCTGTCGATTGCAGTCCAAAGACGCGCCTCTGTCTGAGAACGCTCCTGGGCATCGTCATCATCTATGATTCCGTAAGTGTCGTATGGCTTGAGAGATTCGGTCGGGATACCTTTCTTTCGCAGATGGTCAAGACAGCGGTTGCGCACCATCATATATAAATAGGACTTACGATTAAGGACATGTGCGCCTTCCTGCAGTTTCTCCCATAGAGCCGTATAGCTTTCCTGGACTATGTCTTCCGCAAGATCCACATCCCGAAGATAGTGCAGAGCATACAGACATAACGGCCTGTAGTTGTATCTGAACAGGTCGTCGAAGTTTATGTTATTGTCTGGCTGTGGCATGCTCTCTATCATATTAGAGTCACAAAGATAAAGGATTTTCTTTGAAAGTTCGTTCAAAGGATTAGGTACGGGTTTTGCTGTTACAGAACTTGAATAGTTTTTTCATAGGTTAAGTTTTAGGTTAGAGGTGTCCTGCGATGGGAATTGCAGGGCATCTTTCTTTATATGCGTTAAAATCTTTCACTATTTCTGAAAGGAATCGGTAAATTTGGTGTCTAAAGGGTAGAACAAAAGAAAAACACTGATGGACAACATTGAATTTGAGTTTACCAGAATGGTTAAGGAGCACAGGAAGACCATATATACGGTCTGCTACTTCTTCTCCAAGGATGCAGATGAGGTGAATGACCTGTTCCAGGAGATACTGATCAACTTGTGGAAGGGTTTTCCTAAGTTCCGTGGGGAGAGTTCGCACAGGACGTGGATATGGCGTGTGAGCCTTAACACCTGCAACAATCAGGTAAGGAGGAAGAAACGTGATGTAGAGACGGTTCCCCTCACCATCGACATCGACCTCTACAACGATGACGATACCAAGAGCAGG
>JAFYWC010000103.1 GCA_017546585.1 Bacteroidales bacterium | reverse complement strand
GCGTTCATCCTGAGCCAGGATCAAACTCTTCATTGTATAATTTTTATATCTTTAGCTTGTTCCTGACACTTATAATTTCAAAAGAAATTAACGCTTCTCGATAAATTGTATTTCTCGGTACTTGCTTCTTGTACAGTAAATCAGTCTTTTCAATGAACTTGTCAAATCCTCTTGCGAGGACCCCGTTTTTGATTGGGGATGCAAAGGTACGCTTTATTTTTTAATTTCCAAACTTTTTTGCAAAAATTTTTCAATTTTTATTTTTCAGCGTCAGTCTTCATAAGAACTCTCGACCTTTACAGTCACCCGTTTTTCAAATGGGAGTGCAAAGGTACGACTTTTTTCTTTACTTCCAAATTTTTCTGCAACATTTTTTAATCTTTTTTCACACTTTTTTAGCACACATATAGCCAACTCGCTGCCTGTCAACACAATAAGCAAATAACAATCTTAAATAAAAAAATCGGGCACCAGGCCCGATTCTCTTATTTACCCTCATCTTTGATGGGAAACATATTTTTCATTTAGAAATTGTACTTGATCATCATATTCACACGATGATTTCCGATCCAGTGCAATCCATCAGTCGCAAGAGCACGATTATTCAGATATTTATCACCTGACACCCACTTGTCACCATTCATATCCATATACTCGCCATACTGAACAGCTGTCCACTGGTACTCCAATCCGACATTCATCTTACCTATATTATATACAACCTGCGGATTGATTCTATAGATCTGATTGATGTTCGAGAAACCGTTGCCACAGAAATAGACATTGGATGCAGCGATATTGCCATCAAGAGGATGAGCCAATCCTAAAGTCTTTGTATAACCGAGCATCATCACTCCCTGCCATTTCTTTCCGTAGATCATCGAAAGCCAGGTCGACGAACTGCGGAGCGAAGCATATTCCCAGCTTCCATCTACACTCTCCCCTACCTTTGCATAACCGGACATCAGGTTCATATGCTCACCGCCCTCACCAAAGGTTGATTTCAGCTTGAGGCCGAACTTTCCCTTCGTATACTGGCTATATATATAATATAGGAGTGAAGTCTTACGATCCGACACCTTTACAGTGACTCCGTCAACCTGTCCATAGACTCTCGGCTTGATGCTCAAAAGATCCGCACCGGCCCTCAAAAGGAATCCATTGTTCTTATAGGCCACCGCAGCATACAACTCAGGAGTCATACCATATTTCATATATATAGCGGAAGCGCCGACAGGTCCCTGAGAGTTATACTGCATCTGCCACAATGCCGCAGCTGTCACGACCCAGCTCTTGCCGAGATTAGCATCCATCTGAACAAGCGGTGTACGAGAGAACGGTCCGAAAGGAGCGCCGACCTCGAGGCTGAACACGTGCGGAAAGTCTGCACCCATAGGATGCCAAGCCTGTCCTATCTTAAGAGCCACAGAAGCCTTTTCCTCTTCGTTCAACGGAAGGTCCTTCCAGGTCACTGTCGCATAAGCCTGACGAAGACGCATCTGAGCCGTTCCTGAAATGCTTGTGTTTCCAGGGAAATATGCACCTACTTTAGGATAAGTATCCTTGCTGACTGACGAAAGTCCGGCATAGAAATCCGCTTCGAACTTTGCTCCGAAATGTACATTGTTCATCTGATAGCCTGTCACATCAAGACCGACTCGTGAAGTAAGAGCAACGAAGCGGAAAGATCCGTGATCATTGAGATCCAGAGTTCCGTCCTCATTCATCTTCTTGTCCAAAGGCATATAATAGAAGAGGTCTGATGTACCCGACTTGCTTTCACGCGAATCATATATGAAATAGTTACGGATGAAGCCGTATAACTTGTAATGATTCTGGAGATGCTCCTTGACCTGGGTATCCTGCTTCTCAGCAGCACCCGCCGCAAACATCGGCAAGGTCAGGATAAGAGATAAAAGTGTGATAAATGTTCTTTTCATATATATAATAAGGTTAGAAACCGATGAAGATGAGCATCAGATATCCAAGAACGAAGCCTACAACACCGATAATAATGCCGACTGTCGCCATCTGCTTTGTTGTAATCATACCTGTCGAGTGCGCAAGGGCATTCGGTGGAGTCGAAACAGGAAGACACATTGCAAGAGATGCTGCAATGGCGATACCTACGATCATAGCCGGCACGCCACCCATTGCTTCGAACGATGCGTTGCCTGACATCGCCTTACCCACAACGATAAGGATAGGAACGACGAGATTAGCTGCTGCCGAGTTTGAAATGAAGTTAGAAAGGAAATAGCAGAGGAAACCACCGACGAGCATCACTACCAATGCATTCCAGCTTGCAAAAGGAATGTTCTGAATAAGGGTAGTAGCGAGTCCTGTCTGGTTAAGAGCCGTACCGAGAGCGAATCCTCCTGCTACCATCCAAAGGACAGCCCAGTTGATATGCTCGAGATCGCGAGCCTTGAGGATACCGGTTGCAGAGAACACTGCGAACGGAATCATCGCAACGATGTTCGAATTGACACCGAAGAGCTTCTCTCCGACCCAAAGGACGATAGTGAGAGCGAATGTAACCCACACTACATATTTCTGGAAAGGAGTAGTCTTGATAGGAGCGCCTTCTATTTTAAGCTCGATCGACTTCGCCTTGAACGGATACATCTTGGTAAGAAGGAACCAGGCGAACAGAAGCATAACGATGACAAAAGGCACCATTCTGACCATCCAGCCAACGAATGTGATTGCATATCCCGCCTCCTGAAGGGCACCGAGAGCAATGGCATTAGGAGGAGTACCGATAGGAGTACCCATACCTCCGAGGTTGGCAGCGATAGGGATAGCGAGCGCGAGAGAAATTCTTCCTCCACCGTCCTGAGGAAGAGTCGCAAGGACAGGAGCAAGGAAGGTAAGCATCATCGCTGCTGTCGCTGTATTACTCATAAACATCGAGAACAGTCCGATGACGAGAAGCACACCAAGGAGTACAGTCTTAGGATTTGTTCCGAAAGGCTTGAGCATTATTCTGGCCAGCTGGACATCGAGACCGACCTTGGTCGCAGCAAAGGCAAGCACGAATCCACCGAGGAAAAGCATAATGACAGGATCTGCAAAAGCAGCCATCACATCCTTGTAGTTGGTCATTGCACCTACACCCTCACCCATAAGGAAGCCAAGTCCCTTGTTTGATGTGGTGAGAAGGATGGAAACTATAGCCACCACTGAAGTGGTCCAGGTCGGAATGACCTCAAGGATCCACATCATTGCTGTGAACACAAAAATAGCGATTACCCTCTGCTGTGTAACCGTAAAGAGCGGTTCAAGAGTCTCAGGATTCACGCCATAGAAAGATGAAGGCACTAAAGCCAGGAAGAATGTGAATACGCATACCACAAGGAATGAAAGGCAGCGTTTAAGGTTCATAGGATGACCTAGAAAATGAAAATAGGACATAGTCCGGATGTTTGGTTAATACTTATGTGGTCTTTTGCATTTAGCAATGTAAAGTTCAGCAAATATTTTATAAAAAACAAGGGAGAGGCCAATTGATTGGCCACTCCCTCTGAAATATATTTAAGGTTAGAATTAACCGAAGAATCCGGTTGAACCGAGTACGATAAGCATACCGTATCCGAGTACGAGACCAACGATACCCATAATGAGACCTGTCTTCACCATATCCTTCTGCTCGATCATACCAGTTGATGCTGCAATCGCATTTGGTGGAGTCGAGATAGGAAGCACCATACCGAGTGACGATCCGATAGCGACACCAACGAGGAGAGTTGAAACTCCACCGAGAGGTGCGAGGATTGTCGAGATGCTTGCTCCGACGAGTGCAAGGATTGGAACGAGGAGGTTGGCAGTCGCAGTGTGCGAAATGAAGTTCGCCATTGCGTAGCAGATGAGACCTGAACCTACAACCATAATCATTGGCTGCCACTGATCGAATGGGATAGCTGCGATGAGAGTCTTTGCAAGACCTGTCTCCTGGAGAGCAACACCGAGTGCGAAACCACCGGCTACCATCCAAAGAACAGACCAGCTGATCTCCTCGAGGTCACGCTTGGTGAGGACACCGATGATAGCGCACACACCTACAGGGAGCATAGCAACTACGTTTGCATTTACACCTGTCTTCTTGTCAAGAACCCAAAGGAGAACTGTGCAGATGAAAGTGATGTAGACAACGATTGATCTCCAGTCCTTCTTAAGTTCACCCTCGATGTTAAGAGTAATCTCCTTAGCCTTGAATGGGAAAAGTTTGAGGAGCATAACCCAAGCGATAACGAGAAGGAGGATAGTGAAAGGAATCATAAATGCCATCCACTGACCGAATCCGATCTCGATGCCAATCTCAGACATATATTTGAGGGCGATCGCATTTGGAGGTGTTCCGATAGGCGTACCCATACCACCGACGTTTGCTGCGATAGGAATAGCGAGAGCAAGAGCAGTCTTACCCTTTCCGTCTGCAGGGAGAGCCTTGAGCACAGGTCCGAGGAATGTAAGCATCATCGCTGCTGTCGCAGTGTTCGAAAGGAACATTGAGAAGACACCTGTTACCATAAGGAAGCCGAGGAGAACGAACTTAGGGTTCTTTCCGAAAGGCTTGAGCATCACGCGTGCAAGATAAAGGTCGAGTCCTGTCTTCGAAGCTGCGATCGCGAGAACGAAACCTCCGATGAAGAGCATAATGATCGGATCTGCAAAGCAGTGAAGAAGAGACTTGTAGCTTGTCTGAGTTCCAAGTACATCAGCTGCAGCATTCTCAAAGAACACCAAACTGCTGTTAGATGTTGTGAAAAGGAGGAGAACCACTACCAACACTGAAGTAGTCCACGCAGGAACTGCCTCAAAGAGCCACATAAGGATGGCGAAGAGGAAGATAGCGAGAGTTCTCTTCTGGATGATGGTCATACCGTCGATCCAGTTCTCTACTGGAAGGCACCAGAGAACGACAGCTGCTACGACAGCAAAGATAAGACGTATCGCTCTTGAGAGAGTCTTATCCTCTGTTCTGTGAGCCTTCTTCCAATTATGATACTTCTCTACGAGAGCGTATCCGGGAAAGATCTTAAACATATTGAGTTAGTTTTGTTAATAAAATTGCGCCCGTTAAAAAACGAGCGCAAAGTTAGTCTTTATTTATAATAAAGCAACGGATTAATTAAATAATTCCCTGCTCAAGCATTGCCTGTGCAACCTTCATAAAGCCGGCGATATTCGCACCCTTCACGTAGTTGATGTATCCGTCTGGCTGAGTACCGTACTTAACGCAAGCCTCGTGGATGTTAGACATAATTGCGTGGAGTTTCTCGTCAACCTCAGCAGGACTCCAGCTGATGTGCATAGCGTTCTGAGTCATCTCAAGACCTGAAGTTGCAACACCACCTGCGTTCACTGCCTTACCAGGGGCGAACATAATGCCAGCCTTCTGGAATGCTGCGATAGCCTCAGGAGTACATCCCATATTCGAAACCTCAGCAGCAAGCCAAGTACCGTTAGCAAGGAGTTCCTCAGCGTCAGCACCTGTAAGCTCGTTCTGGAATGCGCAAGGCATTGCGATATCACACTTGATGCTCCAAGCCTTCTTGCCTGGGTAGAATGTTGCAGATGGGAACTTCTCAGCGAAAGGAGCCACAACGTCGTTGTTGGAAGCGCGGAGCTCAAGCATATAAGCTATCTTCTCTGCGTTCATTCCCTCTGGATCGTAGATTGCTCCGTCAGGACCTGAAATCGCTACAACCTTTGCACCGAGTTCAGTAGCCTTTGTTGCGGCACCCCAAGCTACGTTACCGAAGCCAGAGAGAGCGATTGTCTTGCCCTTGATGTCCTTGCCAGCAAGCTGAAGCATATGCTCAACGAAGTAAACTGCACCGAAACCTGTAGCCTCTGGACGGAGGATAGAACCACCCCAAGTAAGACCCTTACCTGTGAGAACTCCTGTGTTGTACTGCTGAGCAAGCTTCTTGTACATACCGTCCATATAACCGATCTCGCGGCCACCTACTCCGATATCACCTGCAGGTACGTCCTGATCTGGGCCGATCACCTTCCAAAGCTCAAGCATAAATGCCTGGCAGAAGCGCATAATTTCAGCCTCTGACTTTCCGCGTGGGTTGAAGTCTGAACCTCCCTTACCGCCACCCATAGGGAGAGTAGTGAGGGCATTCTTGAAAGTCTGCTCAAAACCGAGGAACTTAAGGATCGAAGGATTTACAGATGGGTGGAAACGAAGACCTCCCTTATATGGTCCGATAGCAGAGTTGAACTGTACTCTGTAACCTGTGTTTGTCTGAACTTCACCGTTGTCGTCAACCCAAGTAACCTTGAATGTAAGGATACGCTCAGGCTCTACGATACGCTCAACGATCTTAGCCTTCTCAAACTCTGGGTGCTGGTTGTAAACCTCCTCGATAGACTCCAATACTTCGTGTACTGCCTGGAGGTACTCTTTCTCATACGGATACTTGGCCTGAAGTTTGGCCATCAATTCCTGTGTGTTCATTTTGTTGTGTTATGTTTTATTGGTTATGATATTAGTGTGAGATCCCTCGACTACGCTCGGGATGACATTCGTCATTTCACTTCCCAAGTGCTGCCGCTGCGGAGCAGGTCGTCAACGCACTGGATCTTTGATTTTGCCTTCTGGTCGTTCACCTGATCTCTTACACCGTCATCGTATGTAACATCCTTGACGTCACGGATTACTCCGAGAGCTACAGGGAAATCAGGATACTTCATATCTGCAAGCATCATATGAATGCCGACATTGTCGGAATGTGCGTCGTGTACAAGGATATCGTCCTCAGTCACACCATTCTCTCCGATTGTAACGACCCTGAGACCCATACCGTCGAGAACGAGACCCTTGTCGCGGTTCTTTCCGAAGATCATCTTCTCACCGTGACGAAGGACGATAGTTCTGTCTGCACGGAACTCTCTGTCAGAGATGAGCTTGTGTGTACCATCGTTGAAGATCACGCAGTTCACGAGCATTTCCATAACAGAACATCCGTCGTGCTTTGCTGCAGCGAGCATAATCTCCGAGTTGAGTTTGAGCTCAGAATCGAGAGAGCGTGCGAAGAATGTTCCCTTTGCTCCAAGAACAAGGCTTCCTGGATTGAAAGGATGTTCAACTGTTCCATATGGAGATGTCTTTGAAATCGCTCCGAAGCGTGATGTCGGCGAGTACTGTCCCTTGGTCAGACCGTAGATCTGGTTGTTGAAGAGGATGATGTTGATGTCGACATTACGTCTTACAGCGTGAATGAAGTGGTTACCGCCGATCGCAAGGGCATCACCGTCACCTGTAGCCTGCCATACTGTAAGGTCCGGATTCGCAACCTTGATACCTGTCGCAATAGCGGTCGCACGGCCGTGGATACTATGGAAACCATAGGTATTCATATAATATGGAAGACGTGACGAGCATCCGATACCTGATACAACGACATATCTCTCCTTGCTGTATCCAAGCGCTTCAGTCACATCAGGAAGGGCTCTCTGAAGAGCTGCGAGAATACCGTGGTCACCGCAGCCTGGGCACCACCTTACTTCCTGGTCACTCTTGAATTCTTTGAATGTATATCTTGGCATAACTACAAATTCTCTTTAATTGCACCTACGATTTCCTGTACGAGGAACGGCTGTCCCTGTACCTTGTTAAACTGCTCGTACTTGAACTGAGGCATTTCTCCACGGAGATAGTTCACAAACTGTCCGCTGTTCAACTCACATACGAGGATCTTCTCGAACTTGCCGAACACTTCCTCTGTGTTTCTTGGAAGAGGCTTGATGTAGTCAAAATGAGCGAAGCTGATTTCGAGACCCTCAGCGCGCGCCTCCTGTACAGCAGAAAGGAGATGTCCGTATGTTCCACCCCAGCCGACGAGGAGGAGCTTGCCGCTCTCAGCGCCGTCAACCTTGAGTTCAGGGATATAGTTTGCTACTCTTCTCACCTTTTCCTCGCGCTCGCTGACCATAAGGGCGTGGTTTGCAGGATCTGATGAGATTGTGCCAGCGTGTGTCTTCTCAAGACCGCCGACTCTGTGCTCGCATCCTGCCATTCCTGGGACAGCCCAACGACGTGCAAGAGTCTCTGGGTCTCTCTGGAAAGGCTTGTACTCAGTGTTAGGCTGAGCGAATGGAGGTACGATCTTCGGATAGTTCTTCATTGAAGGGATGAGCCAAGGCTCAGAGCCGTTTCCAAGGAAGCCTTCTGTAAGAAGGAGGACAGGAGTCATATGCTCGAGAGCGATCTTTGATGCATAGAATGCCGCATCGAAGCAGTCTGCCGGAGAATGAGCCGCCATAACGACCATAGGACACTCACCGTTACGTCCATAGAGAGCCTGATTGAGGTCAGTCTGCTCTGTCTTTGTAGGGATACCGGTAGATGGGCCGGCACGCTGAACGTCAACGACCACGAGCGGAAGTTCTGTCATAACTGCAAGACCCAGAGCCTCAGACTTGAGGGAGAGACCAGGACCTGAAGTTGTTGTCACAGCAAGGCTGCCGGCGAAAGCAGCACCGATCGCTGTACATACACCCGCAATCTCATCCTCTGCCTGGACAGTCTTTGCACCGAGGCTCTTGTGAAGCGCAAGCTCCTCAAGGATGCCTGTAGCAGGTGTGATAGGATATGAACCGCAGAAGAGAGGGAGGTTTGCCTTCTCTGCCGCAGCAAGAAGTCCCCAAGCTGTCGCCTGGTTACCTGTAATGTTTCTATAAAGACCTTTCGGCTGGTTTGCAGGCTCGATGCTGTATGTGTTCGCGATAGCCTGGATGTTTGCCGCATAATTGAAACCGTCCTTGAGAACCTTCTTGTTAGGCTCTACGAGTTCTGGCTTCTTCTTTCCGAATTTGCGCTCGAGGTACTGGAAGATGTACTCCATCGGACGGTTGTAGATATAGCAAGCCATTCCAAGGGTGAACATATTCTTACACTTCTCGACTGTCTTCTTGTCAAGACCGCTCTCCTTGAGACTCTCTGTAGTCAAGGTTGTGATAGGAGCCACGATGATGGTTCTGTCCTCAATATGGAGTTCAGTGATAGGGTCTTCACCAAGGCCGGCCCTCTTGAGGCCCTCCTCATCGAATGTATCAGCATCGATGAGAACCATAGCTGTTCTCTTGAGCCATTTTGCATTAGCCTTGAGAGCTGCAGGGTTCATCGCAACCAGGAGATCGCAAAAGTCACCTGGAGTAGTCACCTGCTCACTTCCGATGTGAACCTGGAAGCCGGAAACACCTGAAACAGTACCGTGGGGAGCTCTGATTTCTGCCGGATAATCCGGGAAAGTGGAAAGTCCGTTACCGAAGATTGCTGACATATCTGCAAAAAGAGACCCGGTGAGCTGCATACCATCTCCCGAATCTCCTGCGAATCTTATGACAACATCTTTAGTATCAATTACCTTATGTTGCATAGTTAGTGTTATGATTTTAAATCAAATAGTTAGAATATGACACAAATGTATACATTTTTCCGTTACATCGGACACAATTTTTAACTTATTTTACAAAATAAAGACGGCATCACAGAAAACCCGTGATGCCGTCTTTATATTTGTCCGAATATTAATACTGGCCCTGTGCTGCCTGTGCCTTAGCCATCATTTCCGCCTGAAGAGTCTCGATTGTTCTTCCCTCTGGGATATTGAGAGCCTTTCTTGCATCTGGAGTAAGGTCTACAAGCATTGCAGGATCGAGATAAAGAAGCGATCCCTTCTCGAAAACTGCTGCTACACCCTTAGACTTTGCAAGGTCAGAAACCACTGTCTGAGCCTTCTCATAAATAGGAGCCTGAAGGTTCTGCTGAAGCTGCTGAAGCTCCTGCTGGAGGCTCTGCTGAGTCTGCTCGAGTCTTGACTGGATCTCCATAATCTCTCTCTCCTTGCTCTCACGGATTGCAGGTGTCCAAGTCGCTGACTTCTGCTCGTACTGCTGCACCTTTGACTGATACTCCTCGTACATCGCCATAAGGATTTCCTCGTTTGTCTTCTGGTTCTCCTCGAGAGCCGCTCTTGCCTCATCCATTTCAGGCATAAGCATTATGATCTCGTTGAAGTCCACATAAGCGAACTTTGTTTCCTGTGCCATTGCAGCTACTGACATAAGCGCCATCGCTGCGATAATGATGATTTTCTTCATAATTATTGTTTTAATTTATTAATCAATTAGATTCCCGACGGGCTCGGAATGACATTAGAACTGCTGTCCGATCACGAAGTGGAACTGGCTCTTTCCGTTTACTGGATCATCGAATCCCCATCCCCAGTCAACTCCGAGAAGACCGATCATCGGGAGGAACACTCTCACACCGACACCGGCAGACCTCTTGATCTGGAACGGATTGAAGCTTCTGATGTCTGACCAGCAGTTACCCCCCTCGAGGAAGAGCAATGCATAGATGGTAGACTGCGGCTGGAGAATGACAGGATAACGGAGCTCGACAGTGAACTTGTCGTAAACGTTACCGGCATAATAGTTACCGGTCGAACTGTTGTCAGTCGCAAGAGGTGTAAGCGAGTAGTTCTCGTAACCTCTGAGCGATACGATCTCCGAACCGTAAGTGTCATATCCGGACATACCGTCACCACCGACACGGAATCCCTCAAATGGTGAATATCCCCAGTTTCTGTTGTAGTATCCGAGATATCCGAACTGTGCTCTTGCCATCAGGACGAGGTCTCCTACGAGTTTTGTGTAGACCGCACCCTTGAATGACCACTTGTGATACTCGATCCACTTGTATCTCTGCTGCGATGTCTGAAGGTCGTAGTTGATGTCTCTCCAATCAGAAACCTTTGTAGGGTTTCCTTCAGCATCAAGAACTCCAAGATTCTTCTTTCTGAGAAGCGAGTAAGGAGGAGTCAGCTGAAGCGAGAAGCTGAAGTCTGAACCCTGACGAGGATAGATCTGCTGGTCGGTAGAATTTCGCGAGAGGCTCAAAGTATAGCTGAGGTTGTGCGAAATACCTGTATCGAACATAAACTGATATACCCAATCGTGGAGGTTATACGTCTGCCAGCTCAACTGGTTGTACAGCACGAAGTAGTTGTCCGGCCACTTGAGACGCTTACCGATACCTGCCGCAAATCCGTAAACCTCCATATACTGGTCATTGTTCAGGATATTGAATGCAAGGTATGAGTTGGTCTGGCGTGTATAGTACAGAGACATATTGAGCGAGGTAGGCTTCTTTCCGAAGAGCCAAGGCTCAGAGAAACTTGCCGAAAGACTCGTATAATATGTTCCGTTTGTCTGGAAGCGCACTGAAAGGTTCTGTGCATCTCCGAGTGGTACGGGACGCCAAGCAGTCTTGTCAAAGAATCTGCGTGTTGAGAAGTTGTTGAAGCTCACTCCGACTGTCGCCACGAATGTGTTTCCGCCCCAACCGCCGGAAAGCTCAAGCTGGCTTGACGGCTTCTCTGTCACGTTATATACAAGGTCTACCGTGTTGTTCAACTGGTTCGGGATGATAGAGTATCCTGTCGCAGGGTCTGTGATAGCCTCAGGATCAAACTGTCCCATTGAAGCGATCTCTCTGATGGAGCGTTCGAAATCAGACTGGCTGAAAAGATAACCCGGACGAGTAAAGACCTGACGGCGGATAACCCTTTCGTTGGTCAGATCGTTACCGTTGATCACGATGTTGTTCAATGTCGCAGGCTTGCCCTCGACGATGCGGAGTTCCACATCCACAGAATCGCCCTCGATATTCATCTCTACAGGCTGGAGATTGAAGAAGAGGTAACCGTTGTCACGGTAAAGCTTCGAGATGTCGTACTCGCTCTGCTTTCCGCCTCCGAAGAGACGTTTCTCCATTGTAACCACATCATATACGTCACCCTTCTGAATCATCAGGATCTCGTCGAGAGTTTCTGACGCATATACCGAGTTACCTGTCCAGGTGATGTCTCTGAAGTAGTATTTCTTTCCTTCATCGATCTCAAAATCGATCTGGAGACGGCCCGGTTCGATGTAGTACATCGTATCCTTCACGATTCTCGCGTCCCTGTATCCGGCCTCGTTGAAGGCGCTGATCATAGCACGCTTGTCGTTTTCGTATTCGCTTTCGTTGAATTTCTTTGAACTGAAGAAGTTCATAAGGCGGGAATCCCTTGTCTTCTTCATCGAGCGGACGAGCTTTGTCTCCTTTACATTGTCGTTTCCTTCGAATGTGATGGTCTTGATCTTTACCTTCTCTCCTCTGTCAACTGCAAACTGAACTCGGATAGCCTTGTTGATGACTGTATCCTTCTTTGTGTTCACGTCAACCTCGACATTGAGGAATCCCTTTTCCTTATAGTATCTCTTGATGATGTCAGACGCCGTCTTTGCCACATAATCCGAGAACTCACCGCCTCGACGAAGGTTCAGTCTCTCAAGGAGTTCCTTCTGCTCACCGCTCTTGACACCGCTGAATGTCCATCTCGATACACGCGGACGCTCCGACACTGAAATCTTGAAGAAGGCCGTATCACGGGAAGGAGCGATCGAGTCGATGGCCACAGCCACATCCTCGAAGTACTTCTGGAGCCACAACCTGTTCACGATTCCCGACACCTCCTCACTTGGCACAGTGATCTCAAGACCTTTCTGAAGGCCGGTCACCTGAAGGATCTGCTCCTGTGAAAAGTAGTTGTTACCCTCTACCCTGACACCACCTACTATATATTTCTTTGGATTGTTGTAGTCCACCACAACGTCTTTGCCGGCCTGCTGTCCCCACATAGGGAACGACAGAGCCATCATAAACGCCAGGAAGACTATTCGGCAAATTCTCATCTTGATATTCCTTAAATTCAAAACTGCAAATATAAGCAATTATTTGACTTTTCCATAACGCCTATCGCGTTTTGAATAGTATTCAATGGCTTTATGAAACTCTTCCTTCCTGAAATCCGGCCACAATGTATCCACGAACAGAAGTTCAGAATATGCACCCTGCCAGAGCAGATAGTTGCTGAGGCGGCACTCTCCGGAAGTCCTCACGATGAGGTCCGGATCCGGGATTCCTGCTGTCGCAAGATACTTGTCGAAGCCGTTGATGTCCATATCGAGTATGTCGTCGGCAGAATCAGGATCCGAAAGGACAGATGCAACCATCTTCTTTGCAGCCTGGAGGATGTCCCACTTTCCACTGTAACTCAAGAATATGATCAATGTAAGAGTCGTGTTGGAAGCCGTGCGCTCCATACAGGCGTCGATGACCTTGTTGAGTTCTTCACCGAGACGTTCCCTGTTTCCGATGACCATAAAGCGGACTCCGTTTCTGTCGAGATCATCCATTTCATCGGCCATCGCCTTGACCATCAGCCCCATAAGGGTCTTGACCTCTGCCTCGGGACGATTCCAGTTCTCCTCTGAAAACGCATAGAGAGACAGGTATTTCACACCTGCCTCCACAGAAGCCTCGACACAGGCTCTCACGCTGCCAACGCCTTCGAAATGGCCATATACTCTTTCCTTGCCTCTTTCCTTTGCCCAACGGCCGTTTCCGTCCATAATCATAGAAACGTGGACAGGCACCGAAGTCATCGTATCTTTAGTCATAATTATTTGATGTTTCTTACGTCTTCGCCCCAGAAAAGCTTTTCCGTCAGGGCATTGATAAAATTGGAACTGTTGAGTCGGACACGCTTTAGCGAAAATTGTGCCACATTGATTGTGAATGAGGCACCCTCACCCACTTCCGCAGTCCTGTTATCAGCAGTGAAGAATATTTTTGAATCCCTTGAATGCACTCTCAATGAAACAGTTGCACTATCCGGAACAATAAGCGGACGGATATTGAGATTATGAGGTGCAATAGGCGTGATTATCAACACTTGAGACTGAGGCAGAACGATAGGACCTCCTGCGCTCAACGAGTATGCGGTCGACCCGGAACTTGTGGAAACTATCAGTCCGTCCGCCCAATATGCAGGAAGGTCTACGCCGTCGATGGACACGTCGACGCCAAGCATTGCGGCACCGCTTCTATGAACTGTAAACTCATTGAAGGCATATGGCCAGAAATCGGTTTCAAGCTCGGTATCATCTCCCGGTACTGCTCCTAAAACAGTTCTTTCCTCAATAGTGTAATCTCCTGATAGCAAGGCGACTGCGACATCCTCAGGCCTATTTTCGGAAAGGAATCCGAGGCGGCCGAGATTCACTCCTGCGACCGGGAGGTCCGAAGCGGACGCGATAGCGGAAGCGGAAAGGAACGTACCGTCGCCACCCACACTGAGAAGCATATCAGTACCCTCTTCCGGGCTCTGCCCGTCAGCCAGCACATAGCACTCGCATCCTCCGTTCTCAAGCTCCTTCCTGAGAGCGGCGAGCCTGTCGGAGCACTCGACCTCCTTCTTCCCTATGTATATCGCAAGTTTCATCTTGTAATGCCGTATTTTATTTGCAATCAGGCGCCAAAATTAGCACAATATTCTTTAAAATTGAACTTTATTATATAAATTTGTAAGATGAACCAACAAACAATATGCTTATGACAAAGCTGAGTGTAAACATAAACAAGGTTGCGACAATCAGGAATGCCAGAGGAGGAAAGATGCCGGATGTCACACTTGCTGCAGTGAACTGTGAAAAATTCGGAGCGGAGGGCATTACTGTCCACCCTAGACCGGACGAAAGACATATCAGATATTCGGATGTAAGGGAAATCAGACCGCTCATAACAACTGAATTCAACATCGAGGGTAACCCTATACAGTCCTTCATCGACCTCGTGCTTGAAGTGAAGCCGCATCAGGTCACATTGGTTCCTGATGCCGCAGACGCGATCACGTCAAACGCAGGATGGAATACGATAAAGCATCGCGATTTCCTTACTGAAGTGTGCAAGGAATTCAAGGACGCAGGTATCAGGACATCGATATTCATCGACCCGAAACCGGAAATGGCCGAAGCTGCCGCTCTTTGCGGATGCGATAGAGTGGAACTTTACACAGAGCCTTACGCTGAACTCTTCCCTACAGACCCGGCTGCAGCGATAGCTCCATTCAAGGCCACAGCAGAAAGGGTAAGAGAATGCGGACTTGGACTCAATGCCGGCCACGACCTTAATCTCGACAATCTCGAGTACTTCATCCGCAACATTCCTTGGACAGATGAGGTGTCGATCGGACACGCGATCATATCTGACGCTCTCTATATGGGCCTGGAACAAACAATAAAGGCCTACCTGTCCAAAGTTAAGATTTTTTAACTATCTTTGTGAATTGTTGCATCTACACAACGGAACAAATAACAAAAACATAACGACAAAATGAAAAACACATTCCATTTCCTCGGCGCACTCGCTGTAAGCGCCGTTGTAGCATTCGGAGCAGTATCCTGCAATAACACCAACAGCGAAGGCGCACAGAACACTGCAACTGCAGCATCTGACTCTCTCGCAGCAAAGGGATCTATCGTTTACATCGATATGACAAGAGTTATGGCTGAATACGATATGGCCAACGACCTCAGAGCAGTAGTTGAGACAAAGGTTCAGAACATCCAGGCTGAGATCACAAGAAGAGAGAACAAGCTTGCTACAGCTGTCAACAAATATCAGGAAGACTACCAGAAGGGTCTTATGACCAGAACAAAGGCAGAGGTAGAGGCTCAGAAGATCCAGCAGCAGGAAATCGACTTCCAGAACTATGCAAACCAGAAGAACAACGAGATCAACGAGGAGCTTCTCGTTATGAACAACCAGATCAACGATGCAATCGCTACATTCGTGGCAAAGTACAATGCTGAAAAGCAGTACGCTATGATTCTCGTAAGCCAGGGTGACGTACCTGGTGACGGCATCGTGACAATCGGCACACCTGTAATTGCAGCTGATCCGTCTCTCGACATCACTGACGCTGTTCTCGCAGGTCTCAACGAGGAGTACATCGCAAGCAAGAACGCTAAATAATTCAGATAATTGAAGATAGCAATACTGTCCTGTTTCTACCCCTATAGAGGAGGTATTTCTCAGTTCAACGCCTGTCTTTTCGAAGAACTGAGCAAAGAGCACATTGTCAAGGCATTCAACTTCAAGAGACAATACCCAGAATTCCTTTTCCCGGGAAAGACACAGTTAGTGACAGAAGACGACGAGGCCGTACCAGTGGAGAGCACATCTCTGCTGGATACGGCCAATCCGTTTACATACATCAGCACATACAGGGAGATCCGTGACTGGAAGCCGGATCTGCTCATTGTAAGGTACTGGATGTCATACTTTGCCCCATCGCTCGGTTACATTACCCGCAAGATGAAGAAGCACTGCAAGGTCATCTCGATACTTGACAATGTGATCCCTCACGAGCCTCACTTCTTCGATGCTCCGCTGACGCGTTACTTCCTGAAAGGAAGCAGCGGCAGCGTGACGCTCTGCGAGGCCGTTTCCAAAGATCTGCTGGGTCTGAAACCGGAAGCCACATACACGGTGATCCAGCACCCGCTTTATTCACATTTCGGCAAGAAACTTGATAGAGTGGAAGCTGAAAGGAAGCTCGGACTGGAAAGCGGTATGCGCAACATACTGTTCTTCGGTCTGATCCGTATGTATAAGGGACTGGATATCCTGCTCGAGGCCTTCGGGCTTCTCCCTGAGGGATACCAGCTCATCATAGCAGGCGAGCCGTACGGTTCGTTTGACAAATATCAGGAAATCATCGACAGACTGCCGAACAAGGACAAGATCTACAAGAACCTCAAATACATCAAGGATTCTGAAGTGACAGATTACTTCTCGGCAGCCGACCTTGCAGTCCTTCCGTACAGAAGTGCGACACAGAGCGGCATCAGTTCGGTCTCATATCATTTCGAAGTGCCTATGATCGTAACCAACGTAGGCGGTCTGAAGGAGACAATCGGAGACAGAGGAACAGGAATCGTATCTGATGAAGGGACACCTGAGGCAATCTGCAAGGAAATACTCCGATATTTCAGCGACACTGAAATCAAGGAGAACTGCATAAGAAACATCCGCCTTGAGAAAGAAAGGCTTTCTTGGAAAACATTTGCCGAAAGACTCATAGAGTTCACAGGCACAATATAAAGACGAGATATGGACAAAAGATCAATGAGAATGATTGCCGGCATAGCATTGGCCTGTGCCACCATCATATTTTCAGAAGACAGAACATATGCACAGGAATATGTGGCACCTCCGGTGACCATCTCGAAAGAGAAGGTCAAGATCGACGGAAAGGTGTTCTATTCACATATCGTGATGGAGAAGCAGACTCTGTTCTCCATCAGCAAGGCGTATAACGTGACTATCGATGACCTCTACAGATACAACCCTACTCTCAAGGAAAGCGGTCTGAAGAAGAACGCCATCATCCTCATTCCGTCTACAGAGACAATCGTAAAAGAGCAGGAGACAATGCAGCAGGCGATGAAGCCGGAGCCAGTCAAGGCGGAGGCGGCGAAGCCTGCACCTGTGAAGGACGAGGAGAATGTCCATATTGTAAAATGGTATGAGGACCTGAACATCATCGCAGAGAAATACGGCGTAACACCTGACGCTATTGCAGCAGCGAACGGACTCAAGGACAGAAAACTCAAGAACAGACAGAAACTCATAATCCCTGCCGGTGTACCGCCGATTGTCACAGTGTGTGATGAAAGGACAGAGGAAAGCGGCGAGGATATGAACCTTGAGACAGCATTTGAAGAAGACAATGCTGAGGTAGCAGATTCTGCCGCTGTGTCTTCATTCGTCCCTAACGGAAAGGTGACTGCGACTGTGCTTCTTCCATTGAAGGCTACTGGAGCAGCAAGCAGCCGCAGCAATATGGACTTCTACAGCGGAGTACTGCTCGCTGCCAAAGACTTGACAGACCAGGGACTTGACGTGAAACTCAATGTATATGACATAGCCAACGGAGGTCTCGGAACTACAAGAGCAGAACTTGAGGAAAGCGACCTCATCATCGGCCCTGTATCAACAGGTGACATCACAAGACTCTTCTCATTTGCTCCGGGAGCAGGTCCGGTAGTATCACCACTTGACCCAAGAGTTGAGCCTCTTGCTGAAAATTACAGAAATCTTGTGCAGGCTCCGTCATCACAGGCTGCCCAGTACCAGGATATGGCAAACTGGATCCAGGAAGACCTTATGGAAGGAGACCGTGTAATCGTCATCTCTGAGAAAGGTGCACGTATAGATGCTGAAGGAAAAAAGATGAAGGCAGTGCTTGATTCCGCCTCATTCGAATATCAGCCGTTCTCATACAGCATCCTTGACGGAAGAGAGATCAAGGAGCCGATCGAAGCTGTTATGACAATGGAGGGTACAAACAGAGTTGTCATCGCATCAGACAGCGAAGCCTTCGTGAACGATGTAGTAAGAAACCTCAACCTCATCATCCACGACAAGTTCAGCGTTGTGCTTTATGCTCCTGCAAAGATCCGCACATTCGAGACCATCGAGGTGGAGAACTTCCACAACACATCACTCCACGCCAGCCTCGCGTACTATATCGATTATGAAGATGCCAATGTAAAGAAGTTCCTGATGAAATACAGAGCATTGTTCGGAACTGAACCGACTCAGTTCGCCTTCCAGGGATACGATGTGGCACGATACTTCATCGAACTCCACGCGAAATATGGAGAATACTGGCCTCAGATGATCGACAAGGCATACAGGAAGATGCTGCAGAGCAACTTCGAATGCGTTCAGATAGAAGGAGGCGGATTCACCAACAAGGGAATCAGAAGAATAATCTATGGTATGGACTACTCTATCCTACCTGTAAGATAAAAGAGATTTAGCATTTTCGATAGCGGCATCGGTCAATACGGTGCCGCTAAGCATTCTAGCCACTTCCAGAATGCGTTCGTCGTCAGAAAGACGAGAGATTGTAGAAACTGCACGCGATGTTGCAGGATCGATTTCCTTTGTCACGACATAGTGCGCCTTTCCCTTGGCTGCGACCTGAGGAAGATGCGTAATGGCGAAAACCTGCATATTCTCCCCCATTCCACATATCATAGAGCCCATCTTATCGGCGACGCTGCCTGATACACCTGTATCGATCTCATCGAAGATCATTGTAGGCATAGCTGTGAATCGGGCCATCATATCCTTGAGTGAGAGCATAATTCTGGACATCTCACCACCGGATGCACACTTCGAGACATCAACCGGATTTCTGCCTGATGCAGAGAAAAGGAACTGAACCGAATCAGCACCTGTCGCTGAAAGAGGCGCAGCTGCAAGAGCGACCTCGAATACAGCATATGAAAGTTCAAGATTTCTGATTGAGGCTGTGATGCTCTGAGCAAAGGAAGCCGATGCATTCAGACGGCTTTCGTGAAGCTTTACAGCCTGCTGCTTCAACGCAGCAAGAGTCTTTTCAAGTTGGGCACGAAGATCTGCCGCCTCATCTTCAAGTCGTGTAGAATCAAAGAGTTCATTGGACAGACGGTCTCTGAGGGCTATAAGTTCGGATTCATCAGCACAACTGTGCTTCTTCATCAGACCATAGATAAGAGACATTCTGTCTTCAACGGCCTCAAGGCGCGACTCAGACATATCTATGCGGGAATTAAGGTCTGAGACCTCAGCAAGAATGTCATCAAGTTCACATCTGCAGCTGTCGATCCTTGACGCAAGTTCCGACGTAGAAGGGATATAACGTGCAACCTTTGAAAGCATCTTGCCAGACTCCTTGAGTGCGGCATCGATCGACATCGACTCACCTGAAGATGCGGTGAAAAGTTCTTCAACAGCACAAAGGCCGTTCTTGATCTCTTCCGCATTGGCCAGCTGCTTCTGTTCCTCCTCCAGCTCTGCAAGTTCTCCTTCTCTGAGAGAAGCCGCTTCAAGCTGACGGAACTGGGCCTCATTGTAGTCTCTGTCACTCGCTATACGTGCTATGCGTGCCTCAAGCTGAGCAAGTTCAGACTTCATAGCATTGGACTCACGCCACAGGCGGGAGCACTCCTCAAGGAGGGCTGCATTACCTGCATAGTGGTCGAGAATGCTCAACTGGAACTGCTTGTCGGAAAGAAGAAGTGTCTGATGCTGAGAGTGGATGTCCACAAGTCTTGACGATACTTCCTGAAGGACTGTGACCGGCACAGGTGAATCATTCACAAATGCTCTCGAACGTCCTGAACGGTTTACGACCCTTCTGATTATAAGGTGTCCGTCTTCCCACTCTACATCGTTCTCTTCAAGGAGTTCCTTCAAACTGCCGTCAACACCTTCGAACTCAGCCTCAACGACACAATTGTCTGCTCCTTCAGATACCATTGCGGCATCCGCCTTGCCTCCCATAACCAGGGAGAGAGCACCAAGGAGAATGGACTTTCCGGCTCCGGTCTGTCCCGTAATAATGATCAGACCCTCCGGAAAATCAATTTCCAGAGAGTCTATCAAAACGTAGTTCTTTACCTGAAGCCTACTGAGCATATATTACTCCTCGTCCTGCTTAGCCATTCTATAGAAGACCTCTCCTTCCTGGAACTCCTCGATAGCAACAAGGCTTGGCTTTGGCTGTCTTTCGTAGTACTTTGAGATCTCGATCTGCTCGCGGTTCTCGAATACCTCCTCCATAGTGTCGCGGTCATTCTTGAAGTCCTCGAGTCTTCTTGTAAGTTCCTTCTTCTCAGCAATTGCGATCTGGTTTGCTCTCTTAGCGAGGATCACAACTGTCTCATAGATGTTTCCTGTAGGTTCTGCAAGGTTGCAGAGATCTCTTGTAAGAGTGTTTGTAGGTGTTTTCTTGTTTGCCATTTCTATTATAACTTTTAAATCCTTCCTTGATTACAGGACCTTGAAACAAAGTCCCTCCATTTAATTATACCCCGGTATTCAAGGAGGGTTTCAAATATTTTTACTGTTTGTCTGCTTTTTTCTCTTCACGAAGGAGTTTTCTTCTCTCCTTTGCGAAATCCTTCGCAGTCATATCATCGTCACCGGCATCTACAGTCTGTCTGCCAAGCGCCCTCTGAGCCTTGTGATAGAAGGAATCCAGCTCCCTGCGGTAATGCGACTCCGGAATCTCACCGATAAAGTTCAGGTAGTCATCCACAAAAGAAAGGTATCTTTCCTTCTGCTTTGCAGGCACACTCTGATGAGCATATTTATAAGATGACATCGCTATATAATAAAGGATATCCTCTCTATAGATGTTATCCGCGTCTTCCTTGAGCACATTTCTGAATGCCACACGTGACGCAAGATAATCCTCCATCCTGTAATATAACTTTGCCCCCTCGTATGCCTTTCTGTCAAGACGCTCATTAAGTTCCCTGAGCATATCATTGCATTCCTGCATATGGGTTGTAGAAGGGAACTCGATCACATACTCGGAAATCGCATTGATGGCTGTATAGGTAGGAGTCTGATCAAGCTCATATCTGAGAGTCTGTCTGTAAAGACAATCCAGACGGAGAAATCTTGCCTCTGATGTGAAAGGACTGCGTGGATATCTCTGGATGAACTGATCGAAGTTTGTCTCTGCTGTATAGTAATCCCTGAACTTGTAGTTGCTGAGTCCCCAATAGTATCTTACAGTGTCATCGCGCTCTGTACCGTCTGTCAGTACTGAAAGAGACTCGAAGATCGACGCTGCCTTCGAGAACTTTCCGTTGTTGAAGTAATCGAAAGCCGCCTCATATTTCACATCAGCATCATTGCTGTTCAAAAGGATTTCATACTGCGACTTGCAGGAAGCAAGGGCAGCGATAGCCACAAGTACGAAGAAGATTTTTCTTAATCTCATCATTTACTGCATTTTAAGGAATTTCTCTGCATCCAGAGCTGCACGGCAGCCTGATGCTGCGGCTGTAATAGCCTGTCTGTAAAGCGGATCCTGCACGTCACCGGCAGCAAACACCCCCTCTACATTGGTCTTTGCAGTCTTGCCGTCTGTGATGATGTAACCCTCCTTGTCTACAGCAACCCACTGGTTGAAGAGATCAGAGTTAGGATGATGTCCGATAGCGAGGAAGAATCCGTCGACAGCGATATCAAAAACCTCGCCATCCTTTCTTACGAGTCTTGCTCCTGTAACACCATATTCGTCTCCGAGAACCTCCTGAGTGTTGCAGTTCCAGAGAATCTCGATGTTCTCTGTATTTCTCACACGCTCCTGCATAGCCTCAGATGCGCGAAGTACATCTCTGCGGACGATCATATATACCTTCTTGCAAAGTCCTGCAAGGTATGTAGCCTCCTCACAAGCTGTATCGCCGCCGCCGACTACAGCTACAGTCTTCTTTCTGTAGAAGAAACCGTCACAAGTAGCGCAGGCAGAAACGCCGAGGCCACGGTATTTGATCTCTGAAGGAAGACCGAGATACTTTGCAGTTGCACCTGTCGCGATGATGAGTGTCTCTGCATATACTTCCTTCGATCCATCGATGACGATCTTGAAAGGTCTCTTTGAAAGGTCAGCCTCAGTGACTGCTCCAGTGCGGATATCGGCTCCGAGGCGAACTGCCTGAGCCTTCATTGTGTCCATAAGGAGCTGACCTGAAATGCCGTTTTCGAATCCTGGGTAGTTCTCGATATCAGTGGTAGTAGTAAGCTGACCACCTGGCTGAATACCCTCATATACTACTGGTGCGAGGTCGGCTCTTGAAGCATAGATGGCAGAAGTATAACCTGCCGGACCGCCTCCGATAATAAGACATTTAACTGTTTCCATTTTTATACGTATTGCGCAATCTGCAAATATAACATTTTTTTCAGACTTTCATCAGATGGGGCTTCGCCATTCTGTAAAACCATCCCAGCAGACAATCAGGAAGGATGATTACTATAGGCAGGAAGATCTTGTTCAGAAGGCCAGGCATAGTGCCCTTTCTTCTGCGGAACATAGCATTGAGCGCTCTATCAGTAGCCTTCTCCGGAGTAATCATAACCGCAAGGCAGCGCGCCAGCTTGCGCAGGCTGTCCTTAAGCGGGATGAGCGGCGTATCCACAGCGCCGAAATATGCATTTGTGATGCTTACTCCTGTCTTCTGGCACTCGATACGGAGTTCGCGCGAGTATCCCTTCACGAATCTCTTTGTATTTCCATACATTCCGATTCCAGGCCAGCTCATCCAAGCCGCGAGCGACGAGATGTTCAGCATATATCCGTGTCCTCTCTCCTTCATTCCGACTACATATTTTCTCGAAAGAAGCATAGGAGTCACCATATGCACCATCATAATGATCTTGAGCATTCTCTCCGAAGTTTCAGCGATGCCCTGGCAGTACATCACACCTGCATTGTTCACAAGCACGTCCACCACACATCCTGCCGCCTCGGTAGCCTCAAACACCTTGTCGGCTGCATCGAGGACAGACAGATCCTGAGCGATCTGCATTATCCTGAAACTTCCCTTCTGCTCAGACGTAAGCGAATCTGCAGCAGCTACAGCACCGTTCACGATGGCTGCTGTCTCCTCCAGACCTGCTGCATTGATATCCACAACCACGAGGTTGTAGCCCATCAGGGCAAGTTTTACAGCGTACACACGTCCCATACCCGAAGCGGCTCCGGTTACGAGAGCGTATGACCTGAAATGGTTAAAAATCTTCTTCATAATCTTATTCAATTCCAAACGGGCGCAAAAATACCACTTTTTTACCGGATTCAATACATTTATTGAAAATAAATGGACTTTTAACAGATTAGAATCTTTCAAATTTATTTTGACTTTTAAATCAATTGCGATATATTTGCGCTTCTAAATCGAATGATATGAACAGTCACAAATGCCCTACACTTGAAGAATTCAAGGACATTTTAAAAAAACACTCGCTCAAGGCCACCCCTCAACGTCTGGCTGTACACGAGGCAATGATTTCATTGGGACACGCCAGTGCGGATATGGTCACAGACGCCATCAAGGAGAACAGCACTGCCAAGGTGACAGTGGCTTCAGTATACAACATCCTCACTCAGATGGCGATGCTCGGCGTGTACCACTACAGGATGAGTTCAAACAACAAGATGTACTTCGATGTCAACACATTCAAGCACATCCACTTCTATGATCACGACAACCACACCTTCAGGGATGTCATAGATGACGAACTTGTAAAGCTCATCGAATCACATCTGAGCAGGAAGAGAGTCAAGGGATACAAGATCGAGAGCTTTGACATCCAGCTCATCGGCCGTCCTACCCGCAAGAAATACACAGTCTAAAAACAGAGTTTCACATAAAGATAATACAATGCGAATTTTCACGAAATCAATCACTTACATAGCGCTTGGCCTCGCCTGCCTCATCGGCGCATCCTGCCAGAAGGACAACACCATCAAGTACTACAACACCACAATGGGCAATATCGTTGACGGTAGATTTGTGTCAGATCAGGGAAACATCTTCAACGTGGTGGAGCAGAGCTGCCAGGGTCAGCTTGATACAATGCACAGAGCCATCATTCTCTGTGATATCTTGAACAAGACCGCAGGCGGAGCAGAGAATGAGTATGACATCAGACTCAATGGAATCGGATATGTTCTTACAAAAGAGATCGTTCCGTCAAGCACTATTGCAGAGACTGACACATTGAAAGTCACAGAGGACCCTATCCGCCTTGAGCAGGCTTGGATTTCAGGAGGTTACCTCAATCTCTACGTTATGTTCCCAGTAAAGACAGGAAGCACGACAGCGCACCTCATCAATCTTGTGGACGTAGAGGACGACAAGGCAGAAGAGTATGCATTCTCACTCAGACACAATGCTTTCGGCGAGACACTTGGTGAAGATAACGCAGCCCTATATCAGATGGGAGGTGGCTATGTAAGCTTCCCGCTCAGCACATATATCCAGCAGGACAGTGCAAAAGTCAGCATCACTTACAAGTGGCATAAGGAAGTCGGCAACGGCCTCAGCACAGAAACAGAGTACAAAACCAGCAACGGAGAGTACATCAAAGGCGGTCACGACAACGTTCCGAAAACAATTAATGCATTAAATTTAAGAAAAGTTTTGCAGAATTAAATCTTTTGCATATCTTTGCAATCCCAAACGAATATGGTGCCCATAGTTCAGTTGGTTAGAGCGTCAGATTGTGGTTCTGAATGTCGTGGGTTCGAATCCCACTGGGCACCCTAAAGGAGCGATTTCGAAAGAAGTCGCTCTTTTTTTATTTTATCCGGTTGTAGGTGAAGTTCGGCAGGCGTGGTCGCCCGCGACCTCGTGAGCGGGAGGGACCCGCCGCGAAGCGGTGGGAGGGATGGAGTCGGAACTTGTTCCGACGGAACCAAGCCGAACTTCACCTACAACCGAGATACAACTAATTTAGCAACATAAAAAATGGGATGACGATACGTCATCCCATTCTAAATTTCTGTAGAGTCTGTATGAAATTATTTAGTAGATTCAACTGAAACCTTTCTAAACTCCTTCATAGCCTTCATAAGGTTAAGAGCAGCCTTACGTGCACGTGCACCAGCAGCCTTATTTCCCTTCTCTACCTGAGCCTCAGCGTTCTTTGCGAAAACCTCGTACTCTGCCTTGATCTGATCAACAAGCGCTTTCATTGTAAAGATTTTTTAATAATTCGTTAAACGTTAAGTATCAAAAACTTCTGCCAAGTTATGGATTTAGGTCCACATTTGCAAATTTTTGACCCAAAATCTTTCCCTACGCCTGTTTAGGCTTGGTATTTACGGTATTCATTGCTCTGTCCGGACCGATTGTAGCCCAAGCCTTCACACCGTCTATAGCCCTCTTGCAGATATCAGGAATATCAGCCTTTTCACCCTCAGAGAAAGCACCAAGAACATAGTCCACCTGATGGCCTCTGCCGAAATCGTTGCCGATGCCGACTCTGATCCTGCAGTAGTCCTGAGTTCCCAAAAGTTCTGTGATGTTTGTAAGTCCGTTATGGCCTCCTGCACTGCCGTTCTTACGCATACGGAGAGTTCCGAACGGAATATTGAGATCATCCGAGATGACCATAATATTCTCCACAGGAACCTTAAGCTCGTTCATCCAATAACGTACAGCCTTTCCACTGAGATTCATATAAGTGGAAGGCTTGAGAAGAGTGAACTTTCTTCCTTTGAAGGAAATTGTAGCCGTACTGCCGTATCTTCCAGACTCAAAAGAAATATTGGACGCCTGAGCCCAGGCGTCCAATACCATAAATCCAATGTTGTGTCTGGTGTTGGCATATTCGGCGCCGATATTTCCTAAACCGACAACCAAATAATTCATACCAAGTCAGAATTACTTCTTCTTGCCACCACCCTGCTGCTCCATCTTAGCCTGCTGAGTTGCACGTGTAGGACGTACTGAGCAGATGATAGTAGCCTTAGGAGATACGATAGTTACACCCTCATAGTTAAGGTCGCCAGCAACGATCTGCTTGCCGATCATAAGGTGAGTTGAATCAACCTCGAGAACGTCAGGAAGATTGTTCATCATAGCGCTTACGCGGAGCTTGCGGCTTGAAACGAGGAGCTTACCACCCATCTTAACACCCTCTGAGTGACCTGTTACGATAACTGGAACCTCGATAGTAACTGGCTTGTCCTCAGCAACGAAGAGGAAATCTACGTGAAGAGCCTCGTCAGTAACTGGGTGATACTGTACCTCGTGAAGTACTGCATAACCGTTTCTACCATCGCTGAGCTTGAGGTCGATGATGTAAGAGTTAGGAGTGTGAGTGATAGTCTTGAGATCCTTTGCATCGATAGTGAAAAGGATGTTCTCCATACCGTGACCATAGATGTTGCAAGGAACGAGTCCTGCTCTGCGTACAGCCTTTACAGCTGCCTTGTTGCCAGCTTCGCGTACCTGGCCTTTGAGTTCAATGTGCTGCATTGTAATAAAAGTTTAAAATGTGTTACTCAGTCTGGCTATAACCAGACCCCATTGCACCAAAAAGCGTCAGCGCTTTTTATGGGGCTGCAAAGATAGATAAATTATTTGAATATCAAATATTTTTGAAAATATTATTCCACCAGACCGGTGGCCTTGTTCCACTGCAGAGTGCGATAATATTTATCCAGTTCCAGATGACCGTTGGCCGGCAGATACATAGAGAAGCCGGAGAACACATCTATAGTGAAACCATAGCTGTACGGTAGGAATTCAGGCGTCGCAGCCTTGTAATCCACACAAAGGTCAAGTGCTGCCTGAAGCTCCGCAAGCTCCGCTTCTTCCGCACCCGCTTCAGCCACTATGTCATAAAGGTCATAGAACCAGTGGCAGTCATAGCGGTAATATCTCTGTACCCTGCTTGCCCTGATCGAGTTCAGACCCTCACGATATTTGCTGAAAAGGTCACGGCAGACTGCGGCGAGCGGCTCAAGACGGTCGCAGTCGATAAGCGACACCGTAGCGGAACGTTCGTTGCCATACAATACATCATACTGCAGGAAATAATCTTCACACACGCCCTGCGGATATGGATCATCTCCGAGAAGATGCATCGTAAGAGACTTGTAATCAAATCCTTCAGCCAGAACCTCAGCCTGCGAGAATCCTACCTTTGAACATTTTCCCCTCAACTCGTATGCAACCTCGATTCCTCCCATCAGGCAGGCATCGAAAAGAAGATAATCCAGTTTCATCGGAATAGCTGCGGCAAAATCCTTAAGATCCATTTCATCTGAGACGGCAACGCCGCCAACACGTGCATAATCATATCCAAGACTCTTGACCATAGGACCTTCACGCATCCATACAGGCTCGACATAAGGACGCGCTGCGGACAGCGAGCGTCCTGCGGCAGATGAGTCCGTATATATATATGAATCCGGATCGTTATAGAACCCTTCAGGAAGATAACCGGTGGCGTGGGACGAGAATATCATTCCATAGCCTTTTGCCGGGAAACTCCTGTATACGTAGTTCAACACTTCGTTGAGTTGTCCTGCAGAAGCGGAAATGGTCTCCGGAGCATAGACGTTCAATGTATCCGAAACCACATTGCCGTCTTCGCCCATATATAATCTGAAAAGCACCGGACTGTTTCGCTCCGAATAGTTCCAGGCCATATCTGCAGTAGTCTTTGGAAGGTGGGAGTACACCAGGACGACATCGTTGCTGAATCCTGTTCCTCTCGGAAGCCACCCCTTCATCAGGTCCTGAATATCCTCCTTAAGATATTTAGGGATTCCTGATGTGTGTCCGGCAGAATAAAGCAGCAGGACGTTACGGGTAAGTTCTGTAGGATTTCTCACGCCCTTGTCTTGCGACGCCCCTTCAGGCGGGACTATGAAGCCAAAGCCGTCACCATACTCGAACGGCTGGGCGCACGAAAAGAGTGCGAAGGCCGTCACGATGGCAGCCGCCGCTCTGAAAACTATTGATGATAACGCTCTTTTCATATCCAAGGATGCAAATATATAAAGATTTCCCGACATCGCTCGTTATGCCAAAAAGAAGATGTATCTTTGTAGGTTGTGAAACGCAAACATATAAACCTATAATAATATGAAATTCATTACTAAAATGATCACATTTGCAGGTATGGCCGCAGCCTTGATCTCTTGTTCAGACAAAGCGGCACAGAAAGACTTCAGATATCTCGTGGATGAGTTTGCAGACCTCAAGATAATGAGGTACCAGGTACCGGGATGGGACGCGCTCACCCTTCAGCAGAAGGAATATGTATACCATCTTGCAGAGGCTGCGAAATACGGCCGCGACATCATCTGGATGCAGAACTGCAAGGACAACCTCGAGGTGCGTAAAGTGCTTGAGAACATCCTTCAGAACTACACCGGCGACCGCACGACAGAGGAGTTCGCACAGTTCGAGACATATGCGAAGAGAGTGTTCTTCAGCAACGGTATCCATCACCACTACGCAGAGGACAAATTCTTCCCTGAGTGCTCGCAGGAATATTTCCAGAGCCTTATGGTCGCAGTAGGCGACGAGGCGAAGTGCGAGAAGCTCCTTCCTGCAATGTTCGACCCTGCAGTTTACCCTGCAAGAAAGGATATGCACGCTGACGACATCATCGCGGCTTCAGCAGTGAACTTCTATGAGAATGTCACCCGTGCTGAAGTGGAGGCTCTCTACAAGGCTATGGCAGACCCTACGGACAAGACGCCTGTATCATACGGCCTCAACAGCCGCGTGGTAAAGGGCGAGGACGGAGTCGTATATGAGGAAGTATATAAGGTAGGCGGTCTCTACGGACCTGCTCTCGAGAAGATCTGCGCAGAACTCGCACTCGCGGCAGAGGTTGCCGAGAACGAGACTCAGAAGGAGTACATCGCAGACCTCATCGCATACTACCAGTCAGGAGACCTCAAGCTTTGGGACGACTTCAACATCAAGTGGGTGAACGACACACTCGGAACAGTTGACTTCGTAAACGGATTCGTGGAGGACTACAATGACCCTCTCGGACGCAAGGCCACATATGAGGGACTTGTGAACTTCAAGGATTCAGAGGCCTCACGCCGTGCGGAACTCATCAGCGACAACGCACAGTGGTTCGAGGACAACTCACCTGTCGATTCACGTTTCAAGAAAGAGGAGGTGAAGGGTGTGACTGCAAAGGTCATCAACGTGGCTACACTTGCAGGCGACTGCTACCCTGCAGCACCTATCGGAATCAACCTTCCTAACGCTGACTGGATCCGTCGCGAGCACGGTTCGAAGTCTGTGACTATCGCAAACCTCACATCAGCATACACAATGGCTGCACAGGAGTCTCCTGTAAGTATGCTTTCAGAGTTCGCTTGGGATGAGGCGGAGATGGAAATGGAGAAGAAGTACGGCGCCCTCACAAACGACCTTCACACTGACCTTCACGAGTGTCTCGGACACGGCTCAGGCAAGCTCCTTCCGGAGACTTCACCTAATGCCCTCGGCGAGTTCAGTTCAGCACTCGAGGAGACAAGAGCAGATCTCTTCGGCCTTTACTATCTCGCAGACCCTAAGCTTGTAGAGCTCGGCATCCTTCCTGATATGGAGGCATACAAGGCTCAGTATTCAAGCTACATCAGAAACGGTATCTTCACACAGTTCACAAGAGTTGCTCTCGGCAAGAAGAATATGGAGGCACATATGCAGAACCGCAAGCTCATCGCCGACTGGTGCTATGAGAAGGGTCTCGCCGACAATGTGATCGAGAAGAAGGTACGCGACGGCAAGACATACTTCATCGTCAACGACCACGAGGCTCTCCGCGGACTTTTCGGAGAACTCCTCGCTGAGGTTCAGAGAATCAAGTCAGAGGGTGACTACGCTGCCGGCAAGGCTCTCGTAGAGAAATACGCAGTAGACATCGACCAGGATCTTCACGCTGAGGTACTCGAGCGCTACTCGGCACTCGGCCTCAAGCCATACGGCGGATTCCTCAACCCTGAGATCGTTCCTGTAATGAAGAACGGCAAGGCAGTTGACTACAAGATCGAGTACCAGGAGAGCTACATCGACCAGATGCTCCAGTACGGCATCAAGTACGCGACCCTTTAATGATCAAGGACTACAATTATTATCTTAGGATAGAACGTGCGATGTCACAGAATACTGTGGCATCGTATTGTTCTGATGCGTCAAAGTTTCTGAAGCATTATGGAGGAGACATCCATCTAGCCTCAGCCGACGACATCATCTCATACCTCAACACCCTCAGCGGGCTGTCCGAGCGTACTCAGGCAAGAGTGCTCAGTTCCCTGAGATCCTTTTTCGACTGGCTCACGCTGGAGGGAATGATAAAAGAGAATCCCTGCGACAGGGTGGAAGGTCCGAAAATCGGCAAATACATCCCTGACGTACTTTCGGAAGAAGAAGTGGACAGGATCATATCATCCGTCGATACCCAAGGATGGCTTGGACTGCGCGACAAGGCGATACTAGAAGTGCTTTACGGATGCGGGCTGCGCGTCTCGGAGGCTTCAGACCTGAAGGTGTCCGACATATTCCTGAAGGAAGGTTTCGTAAGAGTTGTGGGAAAAGGAGACAAAGAGAGGCTGGTGCCCATTGGCGATATGGCCCTTGAGGCAGTCGAGGCATACCTGGACGCCCGCCCACTCGCATCAGAGAGCAATACCGTATTCATAAACAGATACGGGAACCGGTTGAGCAGGATGTCCATATTCAAGCTTGTCAAGAAGCAGACGCTGGCAGCAGGCATAGCCAAAGACATTTCCCCTCACACCTTCCGCCACTCGTTCGCCACCCACCTACTGGAAAAGGGAGCAGACCTCAGGGCTGTACAGGAGATGCTCGGCCACGAAAACCTGAAGACTACAGAGATATATACGCATATAGAGACAGGCACCTGGCACAGGAACATATTGACACATCATCCGAGAAAATAACTATATTTGCAGACTTTGCAGAAAAATTAATCTTTAAACGATATTAAAATGGACAAGAACAGTTACGCATTGGGTATGAGCATTGCCCACAATATGATGTCTTCGGGCATCAAGTCAATTGAATTCGACGATTTCGCAGCTGGTGTAAAGGCTGTCCTTACAGGTTCAGAGCCGGCAGTTTCATTCCAGGAGGCAGGCCAGCTCCTCGACAAATATTTCGCAGAGCTCGAGGCTGAGCAGAAGGCTGAGGCAGCTGCTATGAGCGCAGCAATGCGCGAGGAAGGCGAGGCGTTCCTCAAGTTCAACGCAGAGCAGGAAGGCGTAGTGGTACTCCCTAGCGGCCTCCAGTACAAGGTCCTCACAGAGGGTACAGGCAAGAAGCCTTCAGCAACATCACAGGTGAAGTGCCACTATGAGGGAACACTCCTCAACGGTGCAAAGTTCGACAGCTCTTACGACCGCAACCAGCCTGCAGTCTTCGGACTCAACCAGGTGATCGCAGGTTGGACAGAGGGTGTCCAGCTTATGTCAGAGGGTTCTAAGTATGAGTTCTACATTCCTTACGACCTCGCTTACGGTGAGCACGGAGCTCCAGGTGCGATTCCTCCATACGCTACACTCAAGTTCGTAGTTGAGCTCATCGAGGTTCTTTAGTGGGACAACAGATTGCTGAAATAATCACCCTCATTACGGGGGTGATTTATATAATTCTCGAGATCCGACAGAAGAATGCGATGTGGGTGCTCGGCATCTTCACAAGCATCGCCGGCATAATCGTATTCTTCGGGCAGGGTCTCTATGCTTCGTTCGGCCTGAACGTATACTACCTCATCACTTCCTTCATAGGCCTGTGGCATTGGAGAAGGGACAAGAAAAAACTTGATGAGGAACACTCTATCCACCTCAACAGACTCACTCCGAAGGCTGCGATCATAAGCGGCATAGTGGCTGTAGCAGGCATAGCTGCCCTGTCATTCGGAATGAGGATAATGGCAGAACTGGGTTTCAAGGAGAACCCGATGTCCGTACTTGACGCATCTGTAGCTATTCTCAGCGTGATCGCGACCTGGTGGCTCGTGCGTTCGTATATCCAGCAATGGTGGCTTTGGATTGCAGCAGACACATTGAGCACGCTCCTCTGCATCAGCCAGGGACTATGGTGGATGGCAGTTCTATACCTTTTATACACCGGATCTGCAGTCATAGGTCTCAGACACTGGAAGAAAAACGGAGCGACAATATCGGCAACCACAGAATAATCACATTATGGTCATCATAGCAGAAAGCGGAGCGACGAAGACAGCCTGGAGGGCAGTCAGCGAAGACGGAACGGTGTACGCGGTGCAGACAGACGGACTGAGTCCGACCTGTCTGGATAGGGAGCGTACATCCGACATCGTACGCAAAGCCATTCCGGAACTGAATCCTCAGGGAAAGATGATAGAGACTGTCCATTTCTATGGCGCAGGACTCGTGTCAGCAGAGTCTGCCGCACCATTGACCGAAGCCCTCGGGATGTGGTGTCCGCTTGCGGAAGTGGAGTTCCACTCTGACATACTTGCCGCAGCAAGAGCCCTGTGGGGCGACGGCAGCGGAGTGGTGGCGATAATGGGAACAGGATCCAACAGCTGCCTCTACGAAAACGGAGAAATCGTCAGAAACATCCGCCCCGGAGGCTATATCCTCGGGGACGAAGGCAGCGCAGTTTCGCTTGGAAGATCGTTCCTGGCAGACTGCATCAAAGGACTGGTGCCGGCGGAGATCAGCCAGGAGTTCGACCAGGAATTCGGGCTGGACTACAACAGCATCGTCCGCAAAGTATACAAGGAGCAGGCAGCCTCTGCATTTATGGCATCCCTTGCTCCGTTCATCACACAGCGCCTGTCGCATCCATATCTGAAGGAACTCACAGAAGACTGCCTTGAAGGCTTCATTACAAGAGCACTGTCCCGCTACACCGAGAGTGCAAAGGACGCAGAAGCCGCGGCTAAAGTCGGAGTGGTGGGATCGTTCGGAATGGCCTGCAGCGATATGCTGATGAACCTAGGAAAGAAACACGGACTTGAATTCGTGAAATTCATCAAGTCTCCGATAGACGAACTGACCAGATATCATAAGTATGGCATATAAGGAAACATATCCTTCAAAACTGTTGGAAGATGCTGTCGACGCTATCAGCTCCCTCCCTGGGGTCGGTCGCCGCAGCGCCCTCCGCCTTGCACTGCACCTGCTCAAGCAGCCTGCAGAAAACGTGCACCATTTCACCACTGCCATCGACCGTCTGCGCGACGAGGTAAGATATTGCCGCGTCTGCAGGATGATTTCAGATGAAGACACCTGCTCGATCTGTTCAGACAGATCCCGCGACAGGAAAACAATCTGCGTAGTGGAAAACGTCCGTGACGTAATGAGCATCGAGAACACAGGCCAATATCACGGAGTCTACCACGTTCTGGGAGGCATCATCTCCCCTATCAACGGAGTCGGTCCTTCTGACCTTACGATAGCCGAGCTGGTTGAACGCATAAAGACTGCTGACGCGGAAAACACTGAAGTGATTCTAGCTCTCAGCGGCGATGTCGAAGGAGAGACCACCTCGTTCTATATCTACCGTCAGATCGCCCAATACGGCGTCAAGGTCTCGGCTCTTGCACGCGGCCTGGGATTCGGCGACGATCTGGAATATGCTGACGAACTCACGCTTGGACGTTCTATAGCCAACCGCCAGATATTCAAACCCTGAGTTCACTAAATTTGGACTTTTGAAATAAAAAGGATAAATTTGTAGGCTTGTGTGTCGCACACAAGCCTGTTTCGTGTAATGCAAACTCGTTCCGACGACTGGCCGGAACACAAAACGGACGAGGTATGATTGAGATCTTCTACAAAAAAGACGGACAGATGATGGTTTCCCAGTCGGAAACTGACTTCGCAACTATTCCATACGAAGACGTGATCTGGATCGATCTTTTCTCACCTTCCGGAGATGAGAAGAGAGCGACAGAGCATTTCCTTGGAACGACCATACAGAACAGGGCACAGGCCGAAGAGATCGAGATTTCATCACGATTTTCAGAGACTGACCAGGCCATCTTCGCAAACACCAGCTTCCTCATTCCAGGACCGGAAGAGTACAACGAGGAGACTGTATCTTTCATTCTTTCAGGCAACATCCTTACTACTCTCAGAGAGTGTCCGCTGCGCAGTTTCACAGACCTTCAGCGCAGGCTCCTTGTGTTCCCTAAAATGTACGATTCAGGACACGTGGCATTCCTCAGCATTCTCGAGCAGCGTATCGACCTCGATGCCGATATGGTCGAGCTCGTTTCAAAGGAGATCAGTCAGTACAACAAGAAAGTGAGCTTGGGAGAAGACATCAGCGAAGAATTCCTCATCGACATCAACCAGTTGCAGGACAACACGATGCTCATCCGCGAGAACATCGTCGACAAGCAGAGGGTTATTTCAAGCATCCTGAAGAGTTCACGATACCCGAAGGAATATCAGCCAAGACTCAATGTGCTTCTCAAAGACATCTCGTCACTGATCAACCATACCAACTTCAGCTTCGAGCGTCTCGAGTATCTCCAGAACACCGTATTGGGTATCATCAACCTCGACCAGAACAAGATTATGAAGGTGTTCACTCTTGTATCTCTGATGCTGATGCCTCCGACACTCATCGCCAGCTTCTTCGGAATGAACGTGTCATTCGGATGGATCGGAGTTTCAGGATGGTCGTGGATCATAGTTCTCGCACTGATGGCGATCTCGACTATGATGATCTTCTGGATATTCAAAAAGAGAAATATGTTCTAGGTCTAAGGACCTGAAAAAAGATAAGGGGCTGAAAGCATCACTGCTTTACAGCCCCTAAAACGTGTACTAAAACCTAAACCTGCTACAAAGATGCAACAAGATTCTGAATTGTTGCAAATCTTTTTCCTGACTTTATCACTTTTTCGTAACTTTTTATAAAATCTGCCACACAGATATCTGTAGTGGTGATTTTAATGTTGATTTGGGTGACGCAACGAAAATCCGTACCTTCGTGGTATGTTTGTACGGAGAAAGAAAAACCG
>JAFYWC010000102.1 GCA_017546585.1 Bacteroidales bacterium | reverse complement strand
GGAAATTGCAAGGATATGAGAAGACTTTTGGCAATAATTGCGATTCTGCTGACAGCAACGCTTTCGGCTCAGGAAACGCCCGCAGCCAAGGACAAAAACCATCAGCACGCATTGGAATTCACCACCGGATATCCCGGATTCTTTATGCTGTTTGAATATGGACTGGGAATCGAAGCAATCAACGGGCAGGAGGCAGACAGACATTTTCAACACGGATTGAATCTGGGATACACCTTCTCGTGGGGAAAGAGATGGGAGTTGAACACCTTGCTGAATCTTCATCTGACAAAGTATGAACTATACCAGTACCCGAAACGTGAGGACGGTTACGGATACGATTGGAACGCAGAGCCGACAATGATTGAAAAAGATGCCGACATCTATGGAGCGGTCTGCGCATCGGTGCGTTACAAATGGTTCGCAAGGGAAAACGTCAGCCTGTATTCCGCCTTGGGACTCGGATTCACCCACAGTTTACTCCTTGAAGGCCCCAACCTTTTCATACCGACCCCTATCCCTCTGCCATACATTGCCCCTATCGGTGTCAAGTTCGGCAAAGGAAGAGTATACGGCATTGTGGAGGCCAATGTTTCAGCGGCCAACACATTCGGAATGGCCGGCATCGGAGTAAAACTGTAAATCAGACCTTATTTTATGGCAATCATCAAAGAACTCAAGGGTGACAGACCCATCATAGGAGAACGCGCATTTCTTGCGGAGACAGCGACAATAATCGGCACAGTGGAAATGGGAGACGACTGCAGCGTATGGTACGGAGCCGTGTTGCGTGGCGACGTAGGAGCAATACGCATAGGCGACCGTGTGAACATCCAGGACAATGCCGTACTCCACGCAACATATCAGAAGTCGGAATGCATCATCGGCAATGACGTTTCGATAGGACACGGAGCCAATGTACACGGATGTGTCATCGGAAACGATGTCATCATCGGAATGGGTGCAATCGTAATGGACCACACAATCGTACCTGACGGCACAATCATCGCTGCCGGAGCCGTCGTTCCAGCCAACCAGACACTTGAACCAGGTATTTATGCAGGCATCCCTGCGCGCAAGATCAAGGATGCATCTGAAGCCGTCCTGGCAAAGGCTCACGCCAACGCCCAGAACTACCTGCTTTACAAAAAGTGGTACGAGTAACTAAAGAAGTTCGAGGCCTATTCCCGGACGGTCAGACAGTGTGATCTTGCCGTCCACTACTTCCATACCCCTGAACAGGTCATTGCTGATAAGCAGATTGCCGTCCAAATCCGCGAAATCCACTGTCGGAGCAAGCTGAGCTGCTGCAGATACGGCGCAGGAGGTCTCGGTCATACAGCCAACCATCACTTTCATACCCTCGGCACGTGCATAATTCAGCATCTTCCAGGCCTCACGCATACCGGTACACTTCATCAGCTTGATGTTGATGCCGTGATAGGCACCTTTCACTGAAGGGACATCTGCGAGCCTCTGGATCGCCTCATCCGCAAAGATCGGAAGAGGGCTGCGTTCGGTTATCCAGGCATTGTCGTCTATCCTCTCTTTTGCCATAGGCTGCTCCACCATCACGACACCGTTTTCCTTAAGCCAGAACATCTCGTCCAAAGCCTGTTCCCTATCCTTCCATCCTTGGTTTGCATCCACAGCCAAAGGAAGATCCGTAACCTCCCTTATCGTGTTGATCATTTCTTTGTCATTGTCCAGTCCGACCTTCACCTTGAGAATATTGAAGCGCTCGGCACATTCCCTGGTCTTTTCGCGGACCACGTCCGGAGTGTCGATGCCGATCGTAAATGTAGTAGAAGGTGTCTTGGAAGCATCCAGGCCCCAGATCCTCCACCAAGGAAGCCCCATCAGCTTGCCCACAAGATCGTGCAGAGCTATATCGACAGCAGCCTTGGCGGCACCGTCCCCCGGAGACAGACTGTCCACATAGGCGAGGATGGTCTCCAGCTGGAACGGATCCTTGAACTGAGCGAGGTCGACCTTGCTCAAGAACGCCATTACAGTCTCCACGCTCTGCCCAAGGTAAGGCGGCATCGAAGCCTCTCCGTAACCAGTATATCCTTCCCAATCTATCCTGACCTGCACACCTGGCGTTGTCTTGCGGGAATATGACGCCACCGTAAACACGTGACGAAGCTGAAGTTCATATGGAGCGAAACTCAACCTCATACCGCCGGCACTACCTAACTTATTCACATTGAAGCCTCTCGCAGAAGAGTCTGCGAACGAGCATCCGTTCAGCAGAGTTCCGGCAGCTGCCAAAGCGGCTGATGTCTTGAGAAAATCCCTTCTTTTCATTTCGCAAAATTGTTTCAGTAAAGATAATGATTATTCTTGCCAAGAAGCATTAAAAGAGTTAATTTTGAGGTTGGATAATATCAGATATGAAAGTAGAAATCATAACATCTGCACAGAATCCGAAGATCAAGGATCTGCTTGCACTCCAGGAGAAATCAAAGGAGAGAAGAAAGAAAGGACTTTTCGTTGTCGAAGGAAGACGCGAACTGCTCCATTGTGTGGAGGCAGGCTACGAGCCTTATGCCGTATTCTATTGCCCGGACATCATATCCAACGCAGACTTCGACGCCGTAGTCGAGAACTGCGACTGCAACTATTATGAGATCCCTCAGCACCTCTATGACAAGGTAGCATACCGCGGAGGCACAGAGGGTGTGATAGCAGAGCTTCACTGCAAGGAAATGAGCCTTGAGTCTCTCAAGCTGAAGGAGAACCCTCTCGTGGTGATCCTCGAGTCCGTGGAGAAGCCAGGCAATCTGGGAGCAGTCCTCCGCAGCGCAGACGCATCCGGCGTAGACGCCGTTATCGTCTGCGACCCGCTTACGGATATGTACAACCCTAACCTTATCCGCTCGAGCATCGGAGCCATCTTCACCGTACCTGTAGCGACAGCTACTTCAGAGGACACTATCAAATGGCTCAAAGACAACAATATAAAGATCTATACTGCCCAGCTGCAGGACTCCGAATGGTATTACGATACCGATATGAAGGGAGCCACAGCAATCGTTATGGGCACAGAGGCCACAGGTCTTACCACAGCCTGGAGAAAGGCTGCGGACGCTCACATCAAGATTCCTATGCTCGGCAAGCTTGATTCGCTGAACGTATCGGTTTCTGCGGCCATCCTTATGTTCGAAGCAGTCAGACAGAGAAACGTATGAGATTCGGCCTCATAGGACATCCTATCGAGCATTCGCTCTCCCCTGCCCTTTTCAAGGCGGGGTATGACGGCAGATATCCATACGAACTGATTCAGACAGCCGACTTCGAAGAAGCGTATGCACATTTCCTGGCAGATTACGACGGCATCAATGTGACGGCTCCGTTCAAGGAGTTGGCCATCAGGAAGGCCGACATCCTCTCCGAAGAGTGCAAGGCCATCGGAGCCACAAACCTCCTCATCAAAACCCCGGAAGGCATCAAAGCCTACAACTCCGACTACCTCGGTTTACTGATTTGTCTAGCCGAGTCATCTGACGAGGCTAAAAGCGTGCTACCCACCTGGCCGCAGTGGGAGGGGTTCTTTTCACCTCGTCAGATGGCTCGGCACAGAGCACTGATCGTCGGTCTTGGAGGTGCCGGCAAGGCTGCAAAAGCGGCGGCTGAAGCATCGGGACACGAGGTAGTGCTGATGAACAGGACTCAGTACAGCGATGAGATCAAGCCATTGAGTCAGTTTATCGAGGAGTTCCGCAAGGCTGATGTGATCATATATAACCTTCCGGTCAGGATTGACGGACTGGATGAAATCACAGATGAACTGCTGACTGAATGCGGTCCGAAAACCATCATCGAAGCGAACTACAGGAATCCTTCATTCGACAGCGGACTGATACAGAGGATGAAAGATGCCAATCCGGAAAGCAGATACATCGGAGGCAAGACTTGGCTGCTGATGCAGGCCGTGACCGGATATGAAATTTTTACAGGAGAAACTCCTGATTTAGGCAAGATGTCTGCGTGTTTGTAAGAAATTATCACTAACTTGCAGAGTTTTTGAAAAGTCACAAAGAAAACGATAGATAATTATGATAAACAAGGTCATTCTCGTAGGAAATGTAGGCCAGGATCCTGAGATCCGCTACACAGGAGATGTCAATAACGGAACAAAGGTTGCCACCCTCAGACTTGCAACAACTGAAAGATACCGCGACAGAAACGGTAACCTTCAGGAGCACACAGAGTGGCACAGTGTCGTTGTATGGAGAAACACTGCAGACGTAGTGGAGAAGTATGTGAAGAAGGGCACGCAGCTCTATATTGAAGGACGCCTTCGCACCAGATCTTGGGATGACCAGACAGGAGCAAAGCGCTACACTACTGAAATCGTAGCCGACACACTCCAGCTTCTCGGAAGGAAATCAGACGGCCAGCCTTCACAGGGCGGCTTCCAGACTCCGGCTCAGCAGAACAGCTATCAGCAGCCGTTCCAGCAGCCAGGTGTACAGCAGCCATACCAGCAGCCTGCTGCACAGCCTGCAAGACCGGTTATCGAAGAGCAGCCGGATGACGACCTCCCATTCTAAAATCGCATAACAATTAAGAGCTATATACAAATGAAACTTGACGTTGTACTCGGCCTCCAGTGGGGCGACGAAGGTAAAGGAAAGATTGTTGACGTACTTGCTGAAAGATATCCTGTAGTTGCAAGATTCCAGGGTGGTCCGAACGCAGGACACTCACTCCATTTTGATGGCAAGAGCTTCGTGCTCAGATCAGTCCCTTCAGGAATCTTCAGAGAGGACGCTAAAAACATCGTAGGAAATGGTGTTGTGCTCGACCCTATCACATTCAAGGGCGAATGCGACAACATTGCAGCAAAGACAGGCATTCCTGTAACTGAGCGCATCGTGATTGCAAAGAAGGCACACCTCATCCTCCCTACACACAGACTTCTTGATGCAGCAAACGAGGCTGCTATGGGCAAGGGAAAGATCGGTTCTACCCTTAAGGGTATCGGTCCTACTTACACCGACAAGATCAGCCGTCACGGCCTTCGCGTAGGTGACATCCTCGCCCCTGACTTCGCAGACAGATATGCAAAGCTCCAGAACCGCCACATCACCCTTCTCAACCAGATGGGCTATGAGTGCGATCCACACGCAGAGGATGCAGAGTTTATGGCAGCGTGCGAGTACCTCAAGGGCTTTGAGTTCGTAGACTGCGAGTACTACATCAACGACCTCCTCAAGACAAACGAGATCCTCGCCGAGGGTGCTCAGGGTTCAATGCTCGACGTTGACTACGGTTCATACCCATTCGTGACATCATCTACAACATCTTGCTCGGGTGCCTGCGTAGGTCTCGGTGTAAGCCCGCAGAAGATCGGTCACGTATACGGTATCTTCAAGGCATACTGTACACGAGTTGGTAGCGGTCCGTTCCCTACAGAGCTCTTCGATGAGACAGGTGAGGAGATCCGCAGAATCGGACACGAGTTCGGCGCAGTTACAGGACGTCCACGTCGTTGCGGCTGGCTCGACCTCGTAGCCCTCAAGTATGCAGTTATGATCAGCGGCGTGACCGACCTCATTATGATGAAGTCTGACTGCCTCGACACTTTCGAGACAATCAAGGTCTGCACATCATACATCGTTGACGGTCAGCCTTCTGACCAGTGGCCATTCGACACATTCGCTAACATCGAGCCTGTATATACAGAGTTCAAGGGATGGCACACAGACCTCACTCACTGCCGTGCAGAGGAGGAGCTTCCGACAGAGTTCCGCGAGTACATCGCATTTATGGAGAACTACCTCGGAGTTCCTATCAAGATCATCTCAGTAGGACCAGACCGTGATGCTACAATTATGCGCTAGGCGCATAATTGCAGCAAGTGCGTCTTAACCCCCGGACGT
>JAFYWC010000101.1 GCA_017546585.1 Bacteroidales bacterium | reverse complement strand
CTCGTTGATCTCTGCACGCTTGCCTTGCGGTATCTGTTGTGGTATGATGGCATACATGGCTGTAATGATTGAAGTGGATAAAAACGAAAGACACCCCGCAGGCAGTACCTACGGAGTGTCATACATATCGTGTGGTCATCAATTCTCGTCTCTTAGTTTGATTTCATTTAGTCGAAGTCGCTTGAAACAGCTCTCGGCCGTTGCATTGTCCTTGAACTTGACATCGATACGACCATTGGCATAGAACTTCATGTTCAAGGCATTGGTCGTTGTCAGGTCATACCATCGGGATATATCGACATTACGGGTGTCAAGACCGATAATCATCTCGATACTTCCGCAAAGTACATCATCTGCACCGAAAGCAATACCTTCGCAGAAGCGGCTGACCTTACGGTCTGTTTCGTATGAGAACCTATAATCCTTATAACACTCGTAATGGAAAGAGTCCCAAGTGACAATATCGGGGAAGATGATTTTGTCCTTCTTCAGTTCTGGCTTCACCTTGCTCCAATTAGAGGGTCTGACCGTTTCAAGGAATCGTTTGATCAGCTCCTCTTCTGCCGTATCTCGGAAACTCTTTCCTCCAAGATGCTCGATAACCACATCCACGTATGTGTTATAGACAGGACGGAAGTCTATCGGCAGAGTTTTCTCATCAATCTTTGGTGCTTCAACAGAGACGCTGTATGTGTTGTTGAAATAGCCGATGATGCGGCTGATGAAGTTCCTGATAGCACTGTGATGGCTATCCACCAACTCATTGATGTTCTTGAAAGGAGTAAACTCGTGATGGGTATAATCCTTCTCATCGTTATTGTACCGATAGTGGAGGTCATAGCTGCTTGTGGTAATCTTACCGTTCGGCTCGTGTTTGAGTTTGATTTTACCCTCATACTTCTCGGCTTCTGTCTTGAAGATGTTGTACCACCAGGCAATCTGGTCGAGTGTTTTGTACAGCTCGTCCTGTTGATTCTGGCAATAGATACGGTCTTGTTCCGTAATCTTCTCCTCGTTTCTCACTTGTACCTTCAAGATACCTGATAGCAGGTCGGTATGACCTGTTGATGTTGCTGATGTTGTCTGCATAATGATTAGTGTTAAAGGTTAGTATTTTCTTATTCCGGTTTAATGCGATAGAATGTAGAGATATGCTTCTCGCTATCCTTGACTATCTTGACCTGTTCAGGTAGGTATGACAACCTACGCTCTACGGCTTCGGCATCTACCTTGTTCCATTCATCAAGTGTGAGGAACTCGAACTGACGCTTGTAGCACCATAGAACGAACAAAGTAGGATCGGAACAGGTGAATATCGTTCCGTTATGGTCTTTGATATACTCCTGCAATTCATCTTCATCACGGAATGCAATCTGCATAGAGTCGTATAGATTACCTTCTTTACGCTTGCGCAAAGTGATTTTCTTCCAATCTTTAGTAGTGAAATCACCGTATAGAGGATCTGGCTCGGAATAAGCCCATAGAGGAACTTTAGCCTTGAATCTTACTATTCCGTTTGCAGTTGCTCCACAGTGTCCCCATTCCTTGAAGTCCGCTTCAGCCCAGCCTATGAACTTGAATTTGTCGGCATCTGCGTGATAGAACGGGCCACCGCTGACATCCACTTTGATAGCAGTGTCGCTTGCCCATACAAAAGGAATAAACGGGTCAAGGCAGACATAGAATTTGTCCTCATGTTTCTTCTCTATCAGACCATGAGGATGATACTCGCCACCTTTCTGCGTATAGACAACTCTATCTCCAATCTTTGGAGTATGCTTTGAACGAGTGCTTTCAATTACCTCTACAAGAGAATTGACCATATCGACATCTTCCTGCATCAATCCGTGATCACTGTCATATGAAACATTCAGAGGTAGGAGTGTTTCAAGTGTGTACCTTTTAGCTTTTGACATAACATTATATATTTCTTGTTAGTCCGGCTATTCGGGGCCGGAGTTCCCAAACTACAGGCTCTAAAAGGTCGTGTTCTCGTCAGGCAAGGTTGTGTGGAAAAATACAGAAAGCCCCACGGGGCGAGGATGATTTTTCCACGACACCCG
>JAFYWC010000100.1 GCA_017546585.1 Bacteroidales bacterium | reverse complement strand
GAATCTGAAGGAAGCCGACGGCAAAAGTCTGGCCTGACGGACAGAAACCGCATACAAGGCTTACATGTAGAGTGAGACTGCTAAAGGAGTCAAAGCTCGATAGTCATTCGGAATGCATGTGAGTAAATGCGGCAGGCATAAGGCGGAAAGAGCATGCTCTTATCTGGGGAGGTCTCGCAGGCAGGTCAAGAGACTTGTAGTAACAATGAACTGCGAGAAGTCAGCCGATGCCATAGTACCCGAAAAAAAATAATAATCGGCACGTTCGGGGAAGGGCAGAACCTTATATAAACGAGTGCCGTGAATGAAAACCTTATGACGGAAGAAATGCAGAAAACGCAAGACTGCCTGCGGAGGGATAGGACGGAATCCGAAGAGTATGCAGGAGTGCAGACCGTGATAGGCATATCGCATGACTCACTCGTGGAAGTGAACCTAAGTAGTGAGATGTTGCTGGAGACAATATTGTCCCGTGGAAATATGAACGTAGCCTACAAGCGCGTGATGTCCAACAAGGGCAATGGCGGTGTCGATAATATGGGATTGGATGAACTCCTCCCATATCTCAAACGCCATGGAGACGAACTGACAACATCAATCCTTAAAGGGCGCTACAAGCCGAACCCCGTCCGCAGGGTAGAGATACCCAAGGATAACGGCAAGAAACGTCAGCTCGGCATCCCGACCTTGGTTGACCGAGTAATCCAGCAGTCCCTCTCGCAGGTGCTGTCCTCAATCTATGAATCTAAGTTCAGCGGGAGCAGTTATGGCTTCCGCCCTAACCGCTCCGCTCATGATGCACTGCTGCGCTCAAAGGAACTTGTCAATCAAGGCTATACTTATTGTGTTGACCTTGATCTGGAGAAGTTCTTTGACACGGTGAATCATAGCTTCCTGCTCCGCCTGCTATCCTTTACAATCAAGGACGGAAGAGTAATATCGCTGATACACAAGTATCTAAAAGCAGGGGTGATGGTCAACGGTATCGTGCAGGAGAGTAATGTGGGAACACCGCAAGGCGGTCCGTTAAGTCCACTTCTAAGCAACATTGTTCTTAATGAACTTGACAAGGAACTGGAGAAACGCGGACATCCTTTCGTCCGTTACGCAGATGACTGCATAATCTTCTGCAAGACTCCCCGTGCCGCAGAGCGCGTCAAGGACAGCATTACGAACTTCATAGAGAAGAAACTGCACCTCATGGTCAATCGTGAAAAGACGATGGCATGCAGTGTCCGTGATATAAAGTTCCTCGGACACTCGTTCTATGCTGCTCATGGCGGAACATGAAGACTCCGCATTCACGGTAAATCCCTATTGAAGTTTAAATCCAAATTGAAACAACTGACGATGCGGAGCAATGGAATGGGCTATGCGAAACGCAAAGAAGCCTTGACTAATGCAATCCGTGGTTGGGTAAGTTACTTCCGTTATGCAGATGCAAAGGGTAATTTACAAGCCATAGACGAATGGCTTCGCAGACGAATCCGTATGTGTATATGGAAGAGTTGGAAGAACCCTAAAACTCGTATCCGCAACCTGATGCGGTGTGGTATGGAGAAGTGGCGAGCTTGCAAATGTGGATACTCAGATAAGGGCTACTGGGCAGTGGCTGGCAGCGGAATAATGCAAGTCGCAGTGAGCAATAGAAACCTCGCGCGAGCAGGCTACCCGACACTGTTAGGATACTACGATAGGTATCATCGCATGTAAGGAACCGCCGTATGCGGAACCGCATGTACGGTGGTGTGAGAGG
>JAFYWC010000099.1 GCA_017546585.1 Bacteroidales bacterium | reverse complement strand
GCAAAACAAACAAAAATAGCAAAAATTAACTATGGACAAGAATTTTTCTTTCAAAAAGGGCTTCAGACAACTGACGGTAAGTCAGGCGCCAAAGGTAAGAGAGAAGATCTGCCAGGCCCTCAATCTTCTTACCCCGACCTCTTTCTATCCGCGCCTGAACGGCAAGATCGAGCCGAAGATCAGCGAGGCACAGGCTATCGAGGACATCTTCGCTGAGTATGGAATCACAGACATCTGGGGAGAATAACCCGCTAAACTCACGACTATGGCCACACTGTACAAATCAAACGGGGAAACCATAGAGGTTGAACCGAAGGACGGGAAACACTTCCAGCTCAGGGAACTCTACCAGATGCTTGACTGCGAACTCATAGAGGTCATCTTCCTCAGAGACGGACGCCTTATGATCATCGATGAGGAAGGCAAGTACACAAAGAGCGACATCAATCCGAAGGCCACCAGAGTCTTCCTGTCTTCCAGAAGGCTGAACGACGACTTCATCGTAGGAGATGCCCTGGTATGCTCATCCGAACAATTCAACTAAACAAAACACTCAACTCACAAGCTATACTGCATATGGATTTAGAAGTAAGATTTGACCTGTTCGAGATCATAGCGACAGCGTCACAGATGAAATTCAAGGATCTCGGAGTGGAAAACGCCCTGATAATCGTAGAGAAGCGCAGGAACGAGACGGAGGCAGACGCCGCCATACTTGTAGGCGGGAAAACCCAGTCGGGAGTCATAAGGATGGTATCGAGGGCGATGGAAGAAGACCCGGATCTTATGAATATGGTCTGCCTATCCTCAGCTTTGGCAATCGCCACAAAGAATTGCAAGAAGGATGGAGACAAAGGGTAAGCTCTCGCGACGGGAGTTCCAGGTTGCAGAGCTTCTTGCCTGGGGCGCAGCCAAGAAGGAGATACCGGATCTACTCCGGAACCTCTACGGAGGCAGGACGATATCCGTCCACACTGTCGAGAACATCACCCGAAGGATATACGAGAAGCTCGGAATCAACAAGACAGGCGAACTTGCCGCCTGGTACTTCTGCGAATGCCACAAGGTGGACGAGGATCTCAGTCCGATCAGGAAGGTGAAGAAAGCAATATACTCCATCCTGTTCCTGCTCATCCTCATACCGCAGACATTCGACTTCGACCAGGACATCCTGCGTCCCCAGAGGATAAGGACGACGAGGGTCGAGAGAGTAGTAAGAACAAGAAAAAAGGATTAGAAATGGACATATCAAGAAAACATATGAAGATGATCATCGTAGCGGTGACGTCATACATCACTACCCTGCAATGGTCACTCGTACACGTGAAGGATCCTGCGAAGAGAAGAACTCTTGAGGAGTACGGGAATCTGAAGGAGATGCTCGAGGATGTCCTTCTCAGAGACTGAAACTTTGTAAGTGTCATAGATAGCCCGGTGTGAGCCGCGCAGACAAGGTTTAGGTTTTAGTACACACGGGAGGTCCGGCTGGACACGGTCATCCCAGTCCGGAGGCGGCTGACCCTGCCTCCGGATACCAGAATAAAGCTCTTTGACATAATGGAATCACCGCAAAATTTGCTTTTGTTTAACCGATTTTGTTATTTTGCAGACAATGAAAACTTTTACCGAGAACTTGCATTCTGCCAAACGAACCGAATGGCTCAGACGAATTATGGAAATCAGGGACACCGACCATCAGGCCGGGGATCTGGTAAACCTGTCTTTCGGTGACCTGCCTGTAAGCAGGATCCAGCCTGAACACATCGTCTCCCTCGCGTGCCTGGTAGAATCCCTCACAAGAAAGAAAGTAAACGTTTCCATATTCCTGAACGAGGAATGTGGAAAGTATTTTAGTTCTACGCTCAAACTTTCCGAATATTGGAAAGGCGGACAGGACTACGCCCCTGCGGAACAGGAGACCGTTCTCAACCTGTGGCACATCAAGGCAGACAGAACGGAAGAGCACGCAAGGCGCACCACCGAATATCTGAAAAACAGATTTTTCAAAAATAAAGACCTCAGTGCTGTAACACTCAGCCTGCTTGAAGCGTATTATAACATAAACGACCACTCGAAGTTTGAAGGCAATGCCTTCTCGATGCTAAGCTTCGATGAGGAAACGGAGGTCTTGAATGTAGCAGTATGCGATTTCGGCATAGGAATTGCAACATCTGTGAGGAATTACGATTCAAGCATTGAAGACGACAAAGGGGCATTGAAGAAGGCCGTCGAAGCAAACTTCACAGTGCAATCGACAGAACACAATGCCGGAATGGGACTGTACAACATCAAAAGCGTGTGTACTGACAAAGATACCCTGTGGATCATTAGCAATGGAGCTGCATTGGGTATCACAAGCATAAACGAAAGGGCGATCGATCTGGGATTTGATTTCCGAGGCTGTCTGCTTACATACAGCGTATCGCTATCCCACTTCGAAGACGAAGAGACCCTGGAAGACTTTAACTGGTAAGGAGGACAAACTATGACTATAGCAATCAAAGACGCATTGAACGGAAGGGCATTCCCTGATGCAGGGGCATTCCTTTACGACACTATGATGAACAACATCGACTCACAGGACAAATTCATATGGGATCTTTCTGGCGTATCAGAGCTCCCGTCAATGTTCCTGAACATGTGCCTTGGCAAGCTTGTGAAAGAGAGAGGGGCAGACTTCGTAAAGAGCAAGATCTCATTTACGAACATCACGAAAGCTCAGGCTCATAGAATAGTCGACTACGTAAGCAAGATTTCCACAGCCAATTAGGAACGGAAAACGAAATTATCCAAGCGGTGATTCCATTATGGGATTGCCGCTTTTTTCGTGCCTGGTTAAAAACAATTAACACCCAACAGCTATGAAAAGGATCCATCTTACCAAAGACGAGAAGACCCTGATCAGACAGTTCTCTCGCAACAATGCCGACTGCCCCCAGGGTATGTCGCAGGCTACATTCGTCAACACCACAATCCAGTTACAGAAACGTGGGCTCATCTATGCCGAAATCGGATTGATGAAGGTCAAAACCGCCCATCTGACGGACGAAGGCAAATCCTATTTTGAAGGAAACCCGCAACTTCGCAACCCTTTCCCGTGGGATATCTTTTTCAAGATCATCACGGTTTCCACTTTTGTTGTCAGTTTAGCTGCCCTCTTTGTAGGTTGTGCAAGGCTTCTGGCCATGCAATAAAATCCCCGAATTTGTTCCGATTATGAAAATTAAGCGTATATTTGCAATGACTTACGCCAAGAGTCACAACTATAATATCGAAAACTGTGGCATTTTTTATGCCCAGACCGTTGGTGTATATTGCAAATATACATACCATCAGCATAGGCTGTTGTCTTTCATCGTAACCACGGTATTTCGATATCTGGTTGGACTCTTGGCGGAGCGAAAGACGACAGTCTTTTTTCATACACAACCGATACTTAACGAATTATGCCAAGAGTCCAGAGTATCGAGACCGCTGAAAAGTACAGTATCAGCCATCTTGCGTCAGCAGCGCGACAGTCTGCATCGTATCCGGAACTCCCTTTCAAGGGAATGGAAGGTCCTCGAGACCCTTTCCTCGTCTCCGTCGCAATCAACGTCTTCGAATTCTTCCCGCGCGCCGAATGGATCCGCGTCAAGCGCCTCAGCAACGGCCGCATCATCATCAGCGTCAAAGCCGCCGGAATGAAGGCCCACGCCAAGGGCTACGGCCACGTCAACGCCCAGTTCAATCTGATCCAGCAGGTATTCCTCCTTCCCAAGCTCTGGAAGGCGATATACTGCTAATGTCCACAAACAGCCCGATACGTGCCCATTACAGGCCCGTATTGTCCACAAAAACGGAAAAACAGTCCAATGTACCTGGGGGGGGTAGACCTCCCAAAACATCAAAAAACCAAGGTCTATGGCATCAATCAAAAAGGAATTCATCGACAGGATCACCGACCGTCAGAGAAGGGACGGCGGTGACCTTCTTGACGTAATCACGTCATTCACCGGCAAGCCTAAAAGGGAAGGCTCGTCATACAAGACCAGCTGCCCGCTCTGCGGCTCCGAGCACGGTCTCACCATCACACCGGGAAAATCAATATTCACCTGCTTCAACTGTCGCGAGCTGTCCGGAAAGGATCCGCTCGCATATCTGATGAAGGGTCAGAGGATGGACTTCGTGGAAGCCATCGAATGGCTCGCCTCGTACTACCACGAAGCCGTGGAGTACAACGAGGAGAAGCCGCGCCACACCAAGAAGGACAGCGAGGAGAAGACCTTCTGCAGAAGGATGCTGAAGGAGTCAGGTCTGACCCACAAGGATGTGACCGCATCGATATATGCGAACGACGACAGCAAGACGCTCATACAGAAGTCCACGTTCATCAGCGCGACCCTCGACAAGGACGGGCAGATAGACAAGGAGGGCGACGACGCCGTCATCCTCTACTACGATCTTGAAGGCAAGGAGGTCACCTATATGGCCGAGGTCGGCAAGAAGCAGGTCGAGAAGCCGTACTACAGGGTAAGGTACCAGTATCCTGACAGACACCTCGACAAGAACAAGCGCCCGGTGAAGTACCGTTCCCCTATGGGAGCCCCTACATTCATATACTATCCGGAGGCAGTACGTTCGGCATACAGACAGTCTCTCGAGATTCCGACTCTGTATATCCAGGAAGGCGAGAAGAAGGCCGAGAAGGCCTGCAAGCACGGCATCACGAGCGTGGCCGTCTCCGGAATCCAGAACATCGGGTACAAGGGAACACTTCCTGAGGACATGATCAAGCTCATCGAGAGATGCCACATCAGGGAAGTGATCTTCATGCTGGACGCCGACTGCTACGACCTCACCGGAAACATCACCGTGGACGACCCCATCGAGAGGCGTCCTAAAAACTTTTTCTATGCCGTCCGCAACTTCAAGGACTACTTCCAGAAGCTGAAGAACCACGGCATATATGTGCAGCTCTACTTCGGACACATCCGCAAGGACAAGACCGCAGACAAGGGCACGGACGACATACTGGCCAACACCCTCCACAACCGTGAGGAAGACCTTCTCAACGACCTCCAGTATGCCAGGAACGAGAAGAACGGTACGGGCGAATGGGTGCAGCTTCACAAGATCACCGAACTGCCGGATTCGAAGATCAAGGAGTTCTGGTCGCTGCAGAGCCCTCAGGACTTCTGCAAGCGCTACTTCGACCAGCTGAGGAACCTTCCTGAGTTCACCTTCGGCAAGAGACGCTGGAGATACAACGAGAACGACGAACTGGAGAGCGCGCAGCCTCTGCAGGAGGACGAGGTCTTCTGGACCGCGGTCAAGCGCAAGAACGAGACGGAGTACAAGTTCTGCTATGTCGGAGCGAAGAACTTCCTCGAGCGCCGCGGCTTCTGGAGATACAAGAAGCCTGACGGGGACTTCGAGTTCGTGTATGTGAAGGACAGCATCGTCGAGGTCGTGAAGCACCACGAGGTGGCGGACTTCATCAAGTCCTTTGCGCAGGATGCCCTCCAGAAGCCAGTCCTCGAGATGCTCCTCAGGGGTAATTCCCAATACATAGGCCCTGCATCACTCACGATGCTCGACTATCTGCAGGAGCAGTTCGAGATACCGAGGCGAGGCATCCAGCGTCTGTATTTCGCGAACGAGATCTGGGAGGTGACGGCCGCAGGCATCCAGCCTCTCAAGTACTCGCAGCAGCAGCTGAACATCTGGAAGCACCAGAAGAAGGAGCATATCGTCGAGCAGCTTCCGCAGCTGATCGAGATAACCAGGCACGAGGACGACAGATGGTCGTACAGGATCACCGAGACCGGCAAGGGTTGCGACTTCCTCCGCTTCCTCGAGAACGCGAGCAACTTCACGTGGAGAAAGTCGGCTGCGGAGATAACTCCAGAGGAAAGGGACGCGAACGCCCAGCACCTGATATCCAAGCTGGCCGCATTCGGATACATGGTCGCATCCGCCAAGGAAGCGAGCTTCTCGAAGGCTGTCATCGCGATGGACGGAAAACAGGCCGAAATCGGCCGTTCCGACGGCCGTACGGGTAAATCCCTGCTCGGTAAGGCTGTCGGCCAGGTAACGAAGGTCAAGTACTACAACGGAAAGGATTTCGCCACAGGAAACAGACAGTTCATCTGGCACGGCGTGGACTCCAGGACAAAACTCGTCCTCATCGACGACTGCCAGAAGGACTTCGACTTCGAGGACCTTTTCGGACTCATCTCCGGAGACTGGCCTGTCAACCCGAAGAACGCGGCGCCTTACATCATCCCGTACTCGGAGTCCCCGAAGGTCTACATCACCACGAACCACGCCGTCACCGGAGACGGAGCCAGCTACACGGACAGACAGTGGATGCTGGCGTTCTCCGACTTCTACAACGCGGATCACAAGCCGGAGCACGACTTCAAGACATATTTCTTCGAGGGATGGGATGCAGACCAGTGGGATCTCTTCTGGAACCTGGTCGCACAGTCGCTGCAGATATACTTCAAGTACGGCTTCGTAGGGGTTCCGGGTGACCGTCTCGAGAAGAGGAAGCTCCTTCAGGAGGTCGGCGAGGAGTTCAAGCTGTGGGCTGACGAATACTATGCACCTGGAGACGAGAGCAGACTCGGCCAGAGGATGCAGAGGAAGGACATCTACGCGAACCTTCTTGAATATGTCGGCCCGAAGAGAGCGACATACTACACTCCGAAGGTGTTCAAGAGCAAGCTGAAGAAGTACTGCGACCTCGAGGGGCTCATCTTCAACCCTGACAGATACGACCCTGTGAACAAGAGATACATCGAGGTGGATTCAGACGGACGCCCGAAGATCGACGACAAGAGCAACGGAGTGGAATGGATCACTGTGGCCGACTCCTCATACTACAGGGACCGCATAACCCAGCCGGTCATCGCGGAGACCGCCGCCGACGAAGAGCCTATCGACCTGTTCATCGATGATCTTCCGTGATGACACGTTACCTTCTGAGGACAGACCTCGCCATCATTGAGTTCCGGAAGCGGCACGCCAAGCTGCTCCGGGACTATTCCGCTGCCTACATCCGATGGATCAACAGCCTTCCCCTGATGGAATGGACCAGGCTGACTATCCCCAAGGGTCACGAGGAGAGCATCATCGGGCTGATATGCTGCCTGTATGTGGAAGGGGCTGTCAACATCACGTTCAGCAACACCTGCACCTCAATCCGGAGAGACCCCGCCAATGAGGAGGAGTACCAGCAGTGGCTTGACGAACATTGCAAATAATAGTAATTTTACCATTAAATAAATTTGTAGAGAATAGAAATTTCACTATCTTTGCAATACCAAACAACACGCAAGATGAAGAGTTCAGAATTTCACAAACTTGTAAAGGCCAACGGATGGGAGCTGATACGCTCGACGGGAAGCCACTACATCTACAAGAAAGGAGACACGGTCTATCCGGTTCCTTGGCACGGATCCAAAGAAATCGGTACAGGTCTTGAAAAGAAAATGAGAAAGGAGATGGGGCTGAAATAAGCCCCCTCCCTTAAAAAATAAGGTAAAGGTATGGAACAGATTGCAGCAATAATCGAAAGAGCATCAGACGGCACATACAGCGTCTATTGCAAGCACGAGATCTTCTCCGGAATGGGAAGCACCCTCAAGGAGGCGAAGGCCGATATGGAGGGCCAGATGGCCGTGTATAGGGAGACAGCCATCGAGCAGGGTTTCAAGTATCCGTCATTCCTCGACGGTGAATACGAGGTGGCCTACGAGGTGGATGCGGTCAGCCTCCTCAATTACTACATCGGCAGCGGGATCTTTACCCTCACAGCCCTCGAGAAGCTCACAGGAATAAACCAGAAACAGCTCTGGGCATACACCTCCGGCACAAGACCGAGGAAAGCCCAGGCAGACCGTATAAACGCAGGGTTCAGGAGACTCAGCGAAGACCTCGACGCCATCTTTGCGTGATTGTTTGGTAGCTTCACACAGGCGTCATCGGGCAGCCCTTCGGGGTTGCCCTTTTTTCGTTACATGTACTAGAAGAAGTAGGGTTAGGCACACATCTTGATTCGATGGTTTCGTGTTGTAAAAAAATAATTTTGTATTGCATTACAAAAATAAATACGTATATTTGCGACACAAACCAAGCAACGCCATACTTTCCTGTATGGTACAGGCCGCTCAAGTAGCGGCTTTTTCATTAAATACACTATGACAAGAGTAACCTTTTATATCGACGGTTTCAACTTCTATTACGGGCTGAGGCGCACCAGAAAAGTAGATTCTCAATGGAAGAACTTTTACTGGATTGATATTGTAAAATTGTTCTCGCAGTTTCTTGGCCCAGACCAGATTCTTGAGAAGGTAATCTATTTTACCGCGAGCCCACTCGACCCGCAGAAAAGCAGTAGGCAAAGTGCGTTCCTTAATGCCAATAAAGCATTAAATCCTGATAAATTTGAAATCGTAAGGGGCAAGTATATCAACAAACCCATTGACTGTCCTCACTGCCAGTGCACAATAAGCAGACCGGAAGAAAAGAAGACCGACGTTAATCTTTCTGTACGAATGATTGGCGACTGCGTTATGGACAAGACTGATCACCTTGTACTTGTTAGCGCAGACAGCGATCTTATTCCACCGATTGAGTTTATACAGAAGAACTACCCTGGAAAAAAAGTAAAGGTGTATTTCCCTCCATCAAATTACAGCCACGACCTTAAAGACAATCTTATACATCACAAATCAAAGCCTGTAATGCTTATAAACAACAAGCCGAAATTCGTAAACAGCATTATGGAAGACAATGTAACAGACGGAGACAAAACATATACAATCCCTCCAAGTTGGAAATAATCGCATAGAAGCTGGCCCCAAAGGTCAGCTTTTTCGTTACATGCCCCATCCTGGATATCAGCACTGTTGTCAGCACTGTAGCACAGTACTGACAACAGTGCTGCATTTTTGGGGTCTTCCCCCTCGACCCCCATCTTTTTCCACAACAAAAAAGAACTGTGCTTGGAGCACTCAAAAAGTGTAATCCGCACAAAATCAGCCTTATATAATATTTATATTCTCCTTGTACATCTGTTCGAAGAACACCTATATAAAAAGTATAGAACGAGAGTGCAAGAGTGCTGACGGAATTTTACGTTGTCCCAAACTTCTGCAGATAACAATGTGTAAACATTTGTAAATCAGTCCCTCGGTTGTCCCAAAACCGCTTGAGGTGAGAGCACTTTTCATCAGCACTATTTCAGCACTCTTGGAGCACTTTCAGCACAAAAAGTGCAGTACTCTTGGTTTGTACTACATAATAACCTATATCTCAATGCGTTACACCTTTCAGCACTCTTGCACGGTAAAATAGCACTTTTTATACAAGTGTCTTGAGAAAGAGGGGGGGAGCGCGAAAATCCTGGGCGGGCGAAATTGGCGCGAAAAATCAGCGCATAACTCGCTGATTTTTCGTATCTTTACACTTATATGGGACAGTCCTTGCCCCTGATGGAACAGATAGTGATCTTTGCGATATGGGATTGAAGAGAGACAATGAACCGATGATTGTTGCAGTGCGGGTGCATCCTGCGCTGCGGGAGTACCTTTTGTGTGTCAACAACGGTACCGCGACCATATATCCGGACCGAGGAACACGTCTGTGGGGGCTGGTATCGATGCACCTGAGCGTGCAGCCTGCCGTATCCACACCAATGGCGGATCCTGAAACCTGCATCAACATTGCCATCTTCAACTCACACGCCCCTACCTGGTGCATGGACAAGAAGAGGACCATCTATCAGGACACCCTCTTCAGGAATCATCTCACTCCGAAAGGACAGCGGGCTGTGGCCAGACACCTGATGGACGATTTCAAGCAGACATTCAGGGCATACATGACCGGAGCGCTGAGCAACAACGAGCAGCTGAACATCACGGACGCGATAGACGAGTTCTGCAGCGACTACGGCATCACCACCGAGCAGCTCACATACGATATGCTCCGGAAGGACTGGTACAGATTCCGAATGAAGTCTCAAGATGGCGACAAAGCACCTGGTTCGTGGCAGAAATAGAAAAATTTGCCCCCTCATACGTCCCTAAAAATCAGCACTTTTTTTTATGCAGAAAACGTTCATTTCACACCGCTTCCACATCATACCACAAGACCTCCTTTCCGGCTACCTCAAGGAAGGCATCCTTCCGTTCGTTCCTGAAGGATCACAGGAGGTGTCGGCCCTCGGCAAGGTGGAATTCTCCCAAGAGCCGGATATCGACGACCACGGTACCAGCTGGGCACAGAATTTCGCCGCCACTTCGGATGATCCATCTCTGTCAAGGTGGAACGGAGTGCGCGCCTTCATCGCGTTCAGGATGACCGACGGATCCGTCAGACTCATCGGCAACGGGTACGGCTGTCCTGTCATCACAGTCACCCCGCACGCCGGGGCTGTCAGGATTTCAGCGGAATTCAAGGCGTTTGAACCCATTCTGCTGTAGGTTCTGTCCTTTCCTTCCACGATTTGCCCGCCTACCTTCGTGGAAAAATAAGGGCAATGGAACACAAGAAACATATACTTGCCTTCTACGGGAGGGTTCCCGTGACATCTGACATCAATCAGATCTTCCTTCCCAAGAATGGCGTGAAATACAAGGATGCTGTGCCGAAGCCGACAGCATCCTCTCTCGTGCATTCCGGCTTCGACGATCCCGACCTTGAGTCCAACAGCATCGCATACCACCCCGTGTTCGGAGATATCCGTATGGATTCGTGGTGGCGCTTCTCTACCCGTCAGTTCATGAAAGATCTGAAGGAGGCGGAAGCCAATCCTGCCGTAGTGGCTCATCTCATCCACGTGAACAGTCCGGGAGGAGAGGCTTTCGGTCTGAAGGAGGCGTATGATCTCATCAGGTCTCTCCAGAAGCCAGTCATCGGACTTGTCGACGGTATGGCCTGCTCTGCCGGATACTACATTCTTGCCGGCTGCGACAGGATCTTCGCAAGTTCCATCTTCTCAGAGATCGGCTGCATCGGCACGATGGCCACATTCTACAACGACGACAAGCTGCTCGAGGACTGGGGATACACCGTACACGAATACTACAGTCACCACTCCCCTCTCAAGAACAAGGTCTTCAACGACGCCGCCAACGGAGAAGGCGAGGAGTACGTCACCCGTTTCCTTGACCCGATGGCCGCACAATTCATTGAGGATGTCAAGGGCGCGAGAGGCGAGGTCGCCGAGAATGCTCTTCAGGGAGAGACCTTCTATACAGCGGAGGCAATGGCAGCAGGCCTCATAGACGGCGAGAACTCGCTTGAGGAGACTGTCGAATACATCCAGAAGCTCATCAACAATCCAATCCCATCTATAAACATTAACGACTTAGATTTATGAAAAAGTTTCAGAAAAGGCTCAAGGCCATAGCTGAGAAACTCGGCTTGACCCAGAAGCTTACAAGCAAGCAGATGACTGCTGAGGATCAGCAGAGACTCTGCGATGCCTACAATTCGGAGCACGGTGAGAATGCCTTTGCAGATGACTTCGCCGAATTCAAGGCGGAGCAGGATGCCGCAGCACGCGCAGCTGAACTCGGCAGCATCTTCGCTACCATCTCCGAGACTCTCGGCATCGAGGCATCTGAAGACAATTCAGGTGCAGAGGTTGTCAAGGCGGTGAAGGATCTTGCCAACAAGGTCGACAAGCTCGGCAAGGCGTCAATGGGCGACAAGCCTGAGGACACTGTGACCGTCACACTTTCCGCTACAGGCCACCACACCCCTGAATATGCGTTCGGCATCCAGCATGAGCTGTTCTCAGCCAACAAGCGCCACAACCGCATCACCATCTCGGGCAAGATTGAAGGCACACCTACACGCAACGACCGTGCACAGCTCTTCGCTGACACCGACAAGTTTGCTCAGGCCCTCCACGCACGCTTCCTCGAGCATCGCAATGCCGGTACTCTCGCAGGCCTCGCAAAGAGCAGCCTCGACCTCACTGCAGCAGCGAACGATCCTGAGATCGGCACACGCCACTTCACCGTCCGCCAGGATGCTCTCATCGCCCAGTTGATGACACTTCCATCACTCGCCGGCGTATTCCCTACCATCTCGAACATCCAGTCAGGTGACCTTGTGACCAACGTCCTCGTAGGCGAGACCTCACAGGCATACCAGACAGGCCGCATCTATAAGGGCAAGTTCAAGATCCTTCCAGAGAAGGGATATGTGCACAAGGTGATGAGCAAGGTTCTCTTTGAGGACATGTCTGACCTTGAGACATCATACCTGAACTACCTGAACAGAGAGGGTTCTTCACCTGTGAAGTGGACTCTCATCGAGTGGCTCATCCTCCTCCTCGCCAAGCAGATCGCAAACGAGCGCAACCGCCGTGCGGTACTCGGCCACTACGTCAAGCCTGAGGAAGGCAAGGAAAACCCGACACTCCTCGCGGCTTATGGAGTCGTTCACAGACTCTTCAGCTACTACGAGAAGCACAAGCTGCTTCCGTTCCTCGACGAGTCCCTCGCTTCGTACGACAAGGACAGCATCGGCGACGTACTCGAGGCGTTCTGCGAGACTCTCGGCGAGAACTGCGAGAACACAGAAGGTCTTGTGATCTACATGAACCGCAAGCACCACCCTTGGTACAAGGCTTGGTACGAGTCACGCTACGGCCAGAACAACGACTACACAGGCGTTGTCAGCTCGAAGGTCCACAACTACGAGATTCCTATCAAGTGGGTGCCTAACATGGGCAACCTCTGCCTCATCTTCGCCACATACGAAGGCAACATCAACCTTCTTCAGAATGTTCCTGGCGAGGAGTACAACACATACTTCCAGCGTGATCTCGAGGAGGTGATCGCAGCTTCGTACTGGAAGGAGGGAGCCGCAGCTTCTTTCGTAGGTCCTGAGTATCAGGACAAGGCTGCCCTCGTTGCAGGTAACTATGCCGATCAGGTCATCTTCATGAACTGGCCAGCAGTTGAAATCCCTGCTGACGCGACCACGTTCAACGCCAAGTCGGGACTCATCTTCCGCACCGGCAAGAACACCAAGGCTACAGCCCTCACCGACATCACCAACCTCAAGGAGGGTACAGTGATCCGCGTGGAGATCGGCGATGCGACTTTCCCTACTTCGATCGCGAAGTCAGGCAAGTTCGAGCAGATCAGCGAGGCTTGGAGCCCTAAGACTGCAGGAGAGTACATCAAGCTCTACTACAGAAACGACACAGGCAAGTTCTACGAGATTGCTCGTGGATAAGTTTTTCATCAGGGGCGGGCAACCGCCCCATAATATCCTGACACTATGATCAAAGTCATCCCTAACATCTCAGCGGTCGCAGACCAGGAATCACAGGGCAAGCGTCTGTACAACAAGATCTATGTCCTTCTTGATGACGACGTCGATTACAGCCAGCTTCCTGAGATCACTATTGACGAGCAGACAAGGTCAATGGCTGCACTGTCATTGAAGGAGGACGCGAAATGGGCCGAACTGAACTTCGCCAAGTTCACCGGCCAGAGAACAAGCGAGGGTTCTGCAGGTGACATCACCACTGCCGTGACCAACACGCTCACCGGAACCCTTGGAGGACACAGGGCAGAGATCGACAACCTTCTTGAGAACTTCGTCGGCCGCAACGTCCACGTTGTGGAAATCGACCGATTCACACAGAAGAAGTACATCCTCACCCGTCCTTACTCCCCTATGGTCTTTTCGGCCTTCTCCGGCCGAAAGAACGGCGAGAACACGTCAACGGACGTGACCTTCTCGAACGAAAGCTTCTTCCAGCCACTTGAATACCTCGGATCCGTTACGGAGTAACGCAAATCTTTTCTCGAACCCGGGAGCCGACCTCGTGCCGGCTCCCTTTTCATAGACAGTCATGTACACATTCAGACAGAAAACCGAAATAAGCAGGCGCATCGCCAAGACTGAAGACATCGATCTATACAGGAAGATGCTGAAGCCGCACAGGGCGTCAGCTGCAGGAAGGATCATGCAGGACAGACAGGCATTGGCAGAATCCCTCGTGTACAACCTGCTGGATTTCTACACCGAGGAGCAGCTGACCGCGACACCTGCCGTTTTGGTCACCTCACAAATGAGGCGACCAAAATCCGAGGACCCTTCGCCGGCAGTAAAAAAAAAAGTCTCAAAATTCGAGGAATATCCTCGGATACGCTGGAAGGATCTTGACGACCCTCTGGTACGCACTGCAGACAGCATATTCACTGACCGCATCAACTGCTGGGGCCGTCTGGCAGAAATTGAAAGAGGCACTGAAGGCGCTTCCACCCTCTCTGCTGAAACCCTTTCGGAAATAGTGTTCACTTCCATCCGGATGGAACAGTGCTTCGCGGAGCTCCGCAACTTCAACAATACAGGAAAATTCCTCGGTCAGCACACGTTCGTCACACAGTCGGACGAGCGCAGCAGGGTCAAGGCATTGCTCAGGGAAGATCCTGACAGATACTTCGACGAAAGGAAGAACATCGAGCTGAACATCACACGATACTCATCACAGCTGAACAGCAAGAAGACCTCAAAGGAACAGAAGGTCCGCGCCCAGGAGAATCTCGAGAAATACCAGGCGCGTTTACAGATGTACAAAGACATTTTCAAGGAATGCATACAGATATGATCACATACGACGAGAACTTCATAAGCCGGATGAAGGACTTCGCTGTCCTCGGGCTGTATCCGCCACAGATCGCAGAGCGTATGGGGCTTGCAGGCGAAGAGAGGAAGACGTTTCTCCAGCATATCACCGACTTTGAACATCCTCTGTCAAAGGAATACTGGAAGGCTCGCGACAACCATTCCGACGACCTTTCCGCCGCTCTGACGACATCAGCGATGTCCGGTGACCCCAAGGCCCTGAAGCTCGCCTATGAGGTCGAAAAACAACGTGAAATAGACGCCTTGCGCGTTGAACTCTTCGGAATATGAAAGAGGACAGGCTTCTTGCGGTCAGCAAGCTGGATATAGAGGATATTCAGTCGTTCCTTCAGACAAGGAAATCCGCTTCCATCCCCCAATCCCTACAGACATACATACTGCAGCTGGATTCTGTCGCACGGATCATCCACTCCAACAGGATATCCGTCCGTGCCGCCATCATCCAGCTCCGTCGTGAATGGCCCGACCTTACTATGGCTCAGGCCAAGGGCATCTATTATGACGGACTCATGTACTTCTACCACGACGACCAGGCTTCCGCCGCAATGTGGGATCAGGTCTACGCCGACAAGCTTGACGACATAGCCCTGCTCGCCCTGAAATCCGGCAAGGAAAGCACGGCACTCCGTGCGACAGAGATCGCACACAAGCTGAGAACGACAGTGAGAGAGGCGCAGGAATACCAGTGGAAGGCACCGGTCTACCTCATCAACATCAATGTCAAGCCGGAAGACCTCGGTTTCAGGACACAGAAGCTTGCAGACATTGCGCGCCGAGCAGAAGACAGGAAGTTTGCGGAGATGATCGGCTCTCTCGAGACGACCGATGCGGAGAAGGCAAGGCTTCTTGCCGACGCCGGCATCAGAACAGTGGAATTTGAAAAAGTTGAAGATGATGAATCCTTGTGAGACCACGGAAATGGATGTCGTCGACATCTATCAGAACATAGCCCAGATCATAGTCACCATCGTGGATCCGAACCAGTTCTGGGGTATCGAGGGACGTGCGACCGGTAAGACCACCGGAATCGTGGCACCCCGCACCCTCAGGGTGGCGGACGGCATGCCACGCGAACAGTCCATCATATCCCACAAGTCGTTCGTCGCTCTCATGACGAACGTCGTCCCTTCCCTGCTCGGATCCTACCGTTCGGACATCAAGCTGCCGGATGGCACCACCCGTCCTCAGCTCACCGAGGGCATTGACTTCGTGGTAGGTCAGAAGGATCTTCCGAAGCACTTCCAGAAACCGAGATATCCCGTGCTGGAGCCGGAGCGATGCATCGCCTTCGCCAACGGACACGTGCTTCGCGCCGTGGCCATCGACAGGGCTGACTCCATTGCCGGATCATCAGTGGTGCACGCCTTCCTCGAGGAGATGAAATACTCCGACCCTGAGAAGTTGCGCTCGAGAGTCATTCCTGCCATCCGTACCTCGCGCATCGGTGCCGGCTCGGAAGCCCACAGACATCACCTTCACGGAGGCATCACGGGTGTGTCGGATATGGGCCGAGTATCCATCGGTGAATCGAACTGGTTCACGGAATACGAGCAGCGTATGGATCCGCAGCTGATAGCGGACATCGTCTCGCTTGCACTGCACATCAACAAGGCACGCCTGGATCAGCAGAACGGGCTCAATTTGAAGCGTTCGGAGTCCATCATAAGGAAATGGTCTCCCCTTCTGTCAGAACTCCGAAAACAGGCCGTATTGTACCAGAGGGTCAGTACGTTCATCAACCGCGACGTGCTCGGATTCGACTTCTTCAAGACACAGCTCGAGACCCTTCAGATGTCCGAGTTCCTTTCAGCCATCTGCTCCATCGGGGACAGGAACAGGGACAACCTGTTCTTTGACCTTTGGGATGAGCAGAAGCATACATACGACGACAGCTACAGATACGAGGCGCTGAACAAGCTGGTGCTTACCGACACTATGGTTGTGGACGCAAGCTACCTCAAGCACTATGACCCGAGCGACAAGATCCTGCTCGGATACGACCCCGGCAGTTTCGCGTCGATGGTTGTGGCGCAGACCCAGCCGAAGGAGAACACATTGAGGGTTCTGAAGGAGTTCTTCGTCTGTGCCCCGGACGACATCGACACGCTTGCCGCAAACTTCAACGCCTATTTCGGCCCGGCTGCCAGGAACAAGAGAATCGACCTGTATTACGACCGAGCGGGAAACAAGAAGAACCACAAGCGCCAGAACGAGACCGACGCAAGGGAACTGAAGGCGGAACTCGAGAAGTACGGATGGAAGGTGCAGCTGAAGAACCTCGGCCAGAGGACCATCTTCTACTGGGAGCATTATAAGCTGTGGAAGCGACTCCTGGCAGAGAACGAGAACAGGATACCGCGCATCAGGATAGACTCGAACGAGTGCTCGTATCTCGTCAGTGCGATGTACTGCTGCAAGAAGGTCGTAGGATCTTCGATGCCTGAGCTGGACAAGACTCCGGAGAAGAAGGTACCGCTGAATATGCAGGCAGGACTTACCCCGCAAATCCCGTCAGCATTGACATATCTGGTTTGGGGATTATTTGAAAAGTACTTCCCCGGAGTCAGAAACACCTCGTTCGCGGGGGCGAATTTGCCGGATTTATAGGCAAATCTATGGGCTTTGTGCCATTTATGATTTCTCCAACGCGCTGACACCCAAGCACAACAGCCGAAAATTTGAGGCTTCCTCGTGAAAAGTGCGGAAGAAGCGCCCGACGCCGCTGGTTTTTGCGCTTGCAATGCAGACATAGAAAGGACGGAAATATGACAGTCGGCCGTCCTTTCCCACCCCGCCACGACTGCATACCTTTGAACAAAAGAAACGCCTATGGACATAATGAAAGGGAGCGTTGCATTACAACTTGCGGAGACTGTTACGAAGGCTGGAGGAACGTTCTCCATCTCGTTCTTCCCCTACTCCAGGGTAAAGCCACCGACAGGTGATGTCGCGCTCAAGACATTCGAGAACTGCAGGATGAGGAAGCCGATGCCGCACGACAAAGGAGACATTGACGGCAAGCATTACTTCCTGTTCCTTACGGAAGACGACAAGCCGAAGTCCTGCTACAGGGCACTGATACGGTTTATGTCCTTCAGCCCGGACAACAAAGTAAAACAGATAAAATGGTATGAATAAATTCGGACACTACAACGGCGACGGCTACTCTCTCACCTATCAGATCGGAGAGATGCCTGTCAAGTCCTCCTCAGACGGCTTCCACAGTTCAGGTGCGGAGACTTCAGCAGAGACGCTGACCCCGCGCAGGATGGACAGCTACTTCGTATGGCCGTGCGGAGAGAACAACCTTGACTTCAATGTATGCAAGACATTGATCAAGGGCAATCGTCTTCTGCCTTCCCTCATCGAGAAGCAGATCGCCATCCTATTCGGAACAGGCCCACAGCTCTACATCTCCACCATAGACAAGGATGGCAAGGTGACACGCCAGTACCTCAAGAACGAGAAGATCCAGCAGTGGCTCGACAGCTGGAGGGAAAACGGTCTGCCGGACACATACGAGACATATCTGAACAAGAGCATCAGATCATATTACTATTCGGAGGGCATCTTCAGCAAGCTGCACCTGAGCAGGGCACACGCTGTCGGCCTCAAGGGACTTGCTGTTCCTATCGTAGGACTTGAGCATATCAGCGAGCTCCGATGCAGGATGGCCACACGAAAGGACATCAGCAGGACACAGGATGTCGAGGACAGGGATTTCACACACATAATGGTCGGCAACTGGGAGAAGTCCAACAACTCGTCGGAATTCAAGGTGTATCCTCGTCTGGACTACACCAAGCCGCTTGCCAAGCACTGTGCGATATCTTACAGCCGCAACCCTAACCACGGCGAGGAAATCTACGCTACAAACAAGTTCTTCAAGGGTATCATGCAATGGATCCGCGGTTGTAATGCAACTCCTGAATATGTCAACAGCTTCCTTGAGAACTCACTGTCGGCCCGTCATCACGTGATCATCCCGAACGCCTGGATCCAGCAGAAGGAGGAGATGCTCAGAAACCTCTGCGATATGAACGCACAGCTGAAGGCTCAGGGGCACAATGAGGCGAACTTCCACAGTGTCAAGGTCGGGGATAAGACCCTTGAGGTCGGGGACACATACACAGAAGACATACTTTCTCAATATGTGCAGATGGAAATCAGCAATCTTGCGAACTTCCTCTCCGGACGAGGCAAGAACCAGGGCAAGATATACACCTCGAGGTCGTTCTACAACGATGACGGCAAGGAGGAGTCCTGGAAGATCGAGGAAATCCCGCAGAAGTACAAGGAGTATATCGAGGCTCTGATCACTTACGACAAGCGTGCGGATATGGTACTTCTTTCCGCCAAGGGAATCGACAGCAGCATATCGAACATCTCAGGTGACGGAGTCATCTCGAAATCAGGTGCAGACACGTACTACAACTATATGGTATACCTCACCCAGCAGAGCATTCCAGAATCCGTGGTATGCGCCGACATCAACTACGCCATAAGGCTGAATTTCCCTCAGGAGTACGCACAGGGCATCCGTCTGGGATTCTACCGCCCGAACGTGCAGAAGCAGGAGGAGATCTCACCTTCAGACCGTCTTTCTAACCAGTCAGAACTATGAAAACAACAGACATCTTCAAAGACCTTGCGGAATTCAGGGAGTATGCCCCAGGAATAGGCGCGGACACATCCCTGCAGCAGCTGATGCCGCACATCAGGATGGTCACAATGGACATCTTCAAGCTCATCACCCACGATGTGTACATCGCCTTGAGGAATGGGGGCTCGGAAGACGGACTTGCGCTTCTAAAGACCGCTATCGCTTCCGGAACGCTCTACAAGTATCAGATATTCCTATCAGTGGCGAAAGCCGGCACGGAAGCGGCTCTATACAAGTATCAGCACGAGGAGCTCAAGAGGAACCACCTCGACCTCTATTGGACAGCCCTCGACGCCCTGCTTGAATGGCTCGACACTCATCCCGATATCGGAGGGTTCAAGGATTCGTCCATCTATAAGGACAGACAGGAGCTTCCGGTCAGAAGTGCGGCAGAGTTCGACAAGATTTTCCAGATAGACGGAAGTTCATACTTCTTCAGCAGGGTACAGTACATCCTCCGAAGCATCTGGAACAAGATGAGGAAGACTGTCGATATGGAAAACAGCCAGATGCTCGAGCTTGCCAAGACGGCCCTCTGTTACCGCACTATGGCCAAGGTCGTGATGACATTCGATGTCACAGAATGGCCTCGATGCATCAGATACGACTTCAACCACGAGTACACGAAGGCTGCAGACATCCAGGACCGCAAGATCCTCGCAGGGCAGTTCAACGGCGAGGCCGAGGACTGCGAAGCAATGATCGACCAGCTCTTACGGGCACAGAACAGAGTCGGCATACAGCAGAATCACAATAAGGAAAGCGAGAAACACGTGACAATGTTATGATAACTGTCCGCCTGAAACACGAATACAAGATACCGTCGGACTGGCCTGAATTCACAGCTGAACATCACGGCCAGTTCGTCAAACTCTGCACCGCTATCGAGAACTTCGAGAAGGGGCTTCTGACATTCGGGCAGCTCAAGGTCTCAATCGCCTTGGCAATGCTGGACATCAATCCGGACAAGATGCGCATCACAACAGGAGACAACGAGAAACTGTATGAAAACATATTCCGCATTTCAGAGCTTCTTGACTTCCCGTTCGTGCTGCAGTCCAACGAAGACGGTTCATCCACCGTATACATCCGGATATCGCTGTTCAGGAACCTTCTCCCACGAGAATGCGGATACAGGCTCGACGTATCCCCGGCAGGTCTTGTGGACTGCACTCTGAAGGCCGAACAGTACGTCGACGCGCTTTCACTCACCGACCTTTATACCAGAAGCAGATCTGATGAGGCTCTCGTGAAGCTCTGCGAAACCCTATACGGAACGTCCGAAGGGTTCTCACGGGATGAGATGGTTGCGGTGTACTACAATTTCAGGGGTATCCTTGACTGGCTCCACAAGCTTCCGCAATACTCAATCCTTTTCAGCAGGGCATCACGGAAGAACGGAGGGGAATCCCCTCTCGGGCTGTCGGGATCCATCTTCTCACTGTCAAAATCCGGATACGGGACTCTCAAGGAGATCCAGGATCTTGACGTATTCACATACCTTGGCGCTCTGGTACAGATGAGCGTCGAAAGCATCCGTCAGCTTGCTGCCGCAGGCCTCAAGCCTGTGCAGATTGCCGACAAGTTAAACCTACCCGTGTCGGAGGTGCTCCCACACGTGACAGACAACGATGACTATGAGCATTCTTTATGATATCTTCCTCTACTTCGCACGTTTCCTGACTCCCCAGGCTTTGGAAGCGGCATTCAGGCTCCCATCAGGAGAGAACCATCAGCAGCTGCTTGAGAAGATCCAGGCACTGCCTGCAGACAGGCAAATCGCAGGTATCGAGGACTTCGTCTTCTCCATCAACCGCGAGAGCGTCCAGAAAAGACTTGACAACATCAAGGGAACCTTCCTTTTCGTGGAGTATTCCACAATATCTTCCAAGGTCAGTTCGGTAGATGTGAAGACAGATTACGTCCGTGTGGCCGTCACTGTCGCACGCCCTCGTCCTCAGGATCAGGATGACGCCACAGAGATGCTTTGGCAGGATGAGACTCTCAAGATCATCTCTGACATCCGAGGGCACATGAGGAACGACCTTGACTACGGGCTGTCGGTCTGGTGGCTCAACTTTCCGACGACCATTCAGGCATTCGTAGCACCAGCCCTCGCGAATTCAATGGGATGGACGATGGAATTTGACATACAGGGCACAGATATAATATAATACTTCAAACTATGATAACTTCAGAAATAATCACCACACTCAGGGCTTACAACCCTACTGTCAGAAGGCTCTCCGGCATCGTGATCCATTGTTCTGCCACCAAGGAGGGCAAGGACTTCGGGGCAGAGGATATCGAACGATGGCACAGGGAGAGAGGTTTCAACGGCATCGGGTATCACTTTGTCATCCGTCTTGACGGCACCATAGAGACCGGCCGTCAGCTTGCCTTGGCCGGCGCACACACCACCGGCCATAACAAGGACACCATCGGCATCTGTTATATCGGTGGTCTGGACTCATCCGGCAAGGCTGCCGACACCAGAACCGAGGAGCAGAAGAAGGCTCTCCGCTGGCTGATCACCGCCATAAAGACACACCTTCCTTATGGTCTCGGCCTTTCAGTGAAAGGGCACAGGGACTACTCCCCTGACAAGAACGGCAACGGTGTCATCGACAAGTACGAGAGGATCAAGGAGTGTCCGTGTTTTGATGTGATACCTGAGTATGGGGTAGATTAAGGTCAACATTGACTGATTTTTGTTTTTGTGTGCAGGACCGCAGCAGTGATGCTCCGGTCTTTTCGCATTTTATACTTGGTTATTCTTGTGTTTTACAAGGAAATTTCAGTATATTTGTACCGCAGTTTGGCACACCAACCGAGTTTAGAGTAAAGAAGATTTCAGCACGCCCCTTCCCCATCCGGAGAAGGGGCAATCTTTTTGTAACATCTTGTAACATTTCCCACCTATTCTGGTAGTATTATTGTAGTGAACTACATCACTTTTGCAACGCAATAAAATTGTGTTGCGGAATAAAAATATATTAGTACATTTGTAAACTGCAAACAACCTAACTATTATGACATTTCCAGACACATACAAATTTAACAGCGTTGATGTTGCTAAATATATTGCTGGAAAAGCGAACGAAAGGAATATATTTCTCAACATCACCAAGATTCAAAAGCTTCTTTACATAGCTTACGGTGTCTATCTCAGAGTATACACAAACAGGCTCACCGATGAACACCCACAAGCTTGGCCATATGGCCCGGTGTTTCCCACAACTCGTAAAAAGATGCTGTCATTGGATCTTCTTTCCATAAAGTCAACAGACAGCCCGAATGATCTTCAATCGGACGCTGAACTGAACAAGGTCATTGCTTTCACACTTGACAACTTCGGTACTTGGAATGCAGCTCAGCTGACAGAGTGGTCTCATAGGGAGGGTTCACCTTGGTATTTTACGACTCAGACAGTTGGATTCAAATGGGGTGATAGAATCCCAGATGAGATCATCTACACATATTTTTCACAACGTATATCGGTTAAATCTGACGGGAATGGAACAAACTGAATTTGATTGGATCCTTGATGACATTGACCCTATGGCTGGACTATCGCCAACGTTGCAGGATCCTGACAAAAATGACTTAGGCGAGCAAAAGAAAGCAAGATTTGAGCAAGACACCAAGTTCAGGAAACATTTCTCAAACTGGGTAATGGCGATCGTTCCATCTTGGCTTTTCCTCACAATGGTTCTTATGTTCTTCACCGGCTTCCGTATGACATCATTCAGTGATGGAGCAATCATTGCCTTGCTGACCACGACAACCGCAAACGTACTCGGCCTAGCTTTTATAGTATTGAAAGGAATGTTCCCAGAAGGCAATATAAAAGACAATAAAACCGAATAACTTTCATAAAGATATCATCTATCCCTCGGCACTACGCCGGGGGATTTTTGATGTTTGGGAAAAGATTTTGTCATAAGTGGGGAGGGTCAAAGGATCCTGATGAACGAGGCGATGACGTCGAGGAGGGTGGCGATGAGTTTGAGGACAGCTGTGATGTCCGCGATGATCTTCTTGTTTTTCTTGTGCTTCATGACAACAGTTTCCATTAAATATATTTTTATAGAAAACTGTAAACTGCCGGAGGAAAATTCGATATTTTTTCACGAAAGTGTTGGAGATAATAGAAATTTCACTACCTTTGCTCTCGCTCTATAACTCTTACATACTTTTCTATTCGCGGCGACCTCAAACCGAGGAACACTTACAATAGAAATATATTTTTCCAGCCAGGGGGTCGAATGCGAAAGCTGAGACTGATTCTTCGCCGCAAGGTATGAGTTGTAGAGCACCCCGTAACGGCTGGATTTTTTAATACAATTAGTTATGCTCTACACTAATTCAAAGAAGATCAGCACCAAGATGCTGAAGCACGCACTCGAGTGCATCGACAACCTCACAGAAGCAGCTGCAGAAGTCGCTGCAATCTTCCACACCTATCAGATGATCGTCGAGGAGACCGGCCTTCCTGCTGACCCTCAGGTCATCGAGGAATGCTCGCAGATGTTCTCCTCAATGAACAGGATGATGCTCCACCAGAAGGCCGACCTTCAGCACCTCGGGATGCTGCAGAAGTCGATGGGCAAGGCCGACAAGGTGCTCAAGGATGCCAAGAAGAGGCACGCGGAGAAGTCGAAACAGGCTGTTGCCGTAGCATAGGAAGGTATGGCTGCACGTGAAGAAAGATACACTCCGGACGCAAGGCTGCTGGATGTGTTCGTGAAGGTGAGCGAGGCTCTGGAAGCGTACTGCGAATGGGAACGCGAATGGATCTGCCACGAGGATCTCGACAAGGAGTCGATAATGGCCATCGAGGAAGACCTCGGATGCACCAAGAGGAACATCGCCGACCTGATGGCGGACAAGCTCGTCCTGCTGTCGTGACCTGAGGGGCTGCCGGGCATCTCACGTCTTCGGGCCCGGTCATCCGGCTCTCCGGCAGTCCCTTTCTTATGAAATTATTTTGCATACCTTTGCGATATGATTACAGACCAGTTCACACACGAAGTAGGCACGTTCCTTCAGGATCAGGCGGCAAGGCTCCTGACCCATCAGGGAGAGATAGCGTCCGCGACATACCAGGAGCGCACAGGAAGGCTCACCGAGTCGCTGAACCATCTCCCCTACCCGAAGGGAGGACGTATCGAACTGACCTACCCCATCCACATCCGCTTCCTCGACCTGAAGAAGGGGCGCGGAGGAAAGAGGAAGAAGAGATATGCTCCGATCTACAACAAGTATGTGTACGGATATCTCAAGTCGGGAATCCTCCGGAACCTGAACAGGATGATACCTGACATTATGATCAACGCGATCAAGGATACTATTGAATAACACAAAAACAGTATTGGATATGGGAAAAAGTAAATTTGAAAAGGATATTGACTTCATCGTCACAAAGAGAGTCATACCAGGTGTTATATGGGGATTGGTTCTCGGCATCATCTGTGGAATTATCATGGTCGCTATCTTTTTCTCGTTGTAACACGAGTCAATATATGGTCAAGGACAGCTTCGGCTGTCCTTTTTTTGTATATGGTCTCGTCCTACATTTGTGAAAAAGAGTACGACTATGGCCATAGAAAACGAAATAGTGAAATTTGTAGCCGAGCTTGAGCTGGACCCGGCCACTACGGAGAAGTTCACCAAGGGACTGAAGGAGGCGAACGGCGAATGCGCCTCCCTGCGCAAGACCATCACAGACACCCAGAAATCCCTCATGGAGATGAAGGCTGCAGGCAAGGACAACTCCGAGGAATACAAGGCGCTCGAGAAGGATCTGGCGAAATACAACACGCAGCTGAAGAACGCTTCTGCCCACGCAAACAAGTTCGCGTCCGCTCTTGGCGTGAATCAGATGTCCATGAATCAGCTGAAGGCTTATACCAAGAAGCTCCGCAAGGAGATGGATTCCCTCCGGAAGGATGCGGATCCTGAACTCTGGAACAAGTACAACGGCAGGCTCAAGGAAGCCGAGGGAAGGATGAAGGAGCTAAAGGGCGGGATGAAGGATACAGGAGGTGTGATGGACCTGCTTAAGACCAAATGGAGCGGTGCTGTAGCCGTTGCAGGTATCTTCATCAAAGTAGCCGGAATGGTGTATGATGCTCTTGGAAGGATAAGCCAAGAGACCCAGTTCTGGGGTGACAAATGGGAATTGGCCCACGCCAAGATGTCCGCAGGATGGAAGCAGCTCTTGGCCAACATCGGCCAGGGCCGCGATGTCATAAAGGCTACGGTAAAGGATGCGATGGAGGCCGCCGAAAGAGCCCAGCAGCTTCGTGACGAGCTCTTCGAGCGTGACAACTCATACCGTATCATCGAGTCGCAGGCGCAGGCCTACATCAATTCGCAGCAGGCAATCGCTCAGGACTCCTCCAAGACGGCCGAGGAGAGGATGAATGCTCTCAACCTTATCATGGGCAAGGAACAGGAGCTTGCGAAGATGAAGGAGAGCATCGCCCTGCAGAACAAAGAGGCCGCCTTGGAAGAGCTGAAGACCCGCACAAAGCTCGCCCCTGAGGAACTCAAGCTGATCATCGACCAGTACGAGGCTAACCGCGACATCATCAAGCAGGCACAGGAGCACAACGACCTTCTCAAGGAACGCAAGGAGGCGCAGAAGACTTTGAGACGTCTGAACGCGGTCAGTTCGGAGGGCGATGTGTCCGGAGTCATCGAATTGACTCAGCAGCGTATCAACGAACTTAACCAGCAGATCGCAGCAGCCCCTGAGGTTATCCAGAAATACGGTTCGTTCCTCCGTCAGTATGATCTTGCCAACGACGAGTTCGTCAAGCAGTATGTCGACGCCACCCTGCAGGTACAGCAGGCGAACAACGACCTGACAGCGGCCGATGCAGCTCAGGCACGCCGTCGAGGAACACTCACCAACCAGATAGCAAACGAACAGAAGCAGGCTCGTGAGGATGCATACAGGAAAGAGCTCGAGCAGGCAGAAAGCGCATACAAGAAGGAACTGCTCTCGTTGAAGGAGCGTCTTCTCTCAAGGGAGATCACCGAAAGCGAATACCAGGCTAAATCCATCACGGCCGAGACTGTCATGCTTCAGAAGAAGCGTGCCATCAACATCGCATACGGCAAGGAGGTGGTGGACATCGACACACAGCTGGCCGACCAGAGGATCAAGATCCAGGAGAAGATCGAGAAGCTGCTTGACAACACTTCGTTTGTCAAGGAGATGAGGAAGCAGATTCAGGAGGATATGGACGCCATCGAGGCGGAAATCGAACGCGAGATGGCAGCCTTGGCCGACGACATAGAGAACGATCCCGACCTGCAGCCACGCGTCACCGTGCTTCTCGAGAAGGCGCAGAAGGACAATCTCTCAAGCACGGAGAGGCTGAAGGACGCCGACTCCGTATATGAGACCGAGATGTCGGAGCTTCAGGAGATGTACGACTTCAAGCTGATATCGGAAGAGGAGTTCCTGGCACGCAAGAAGGATCTCAACACACGATATGCTTCGGAGATATT